>CAYQZM010000189.1:0-15372 GCA_964421935.1 uncultured Rhizobium sp.
AAGCGTTGAGATCACCCTAGCGTCGCGAGGGTTGCTAAAAGCAACAGCGCGACGATATTGGTGATCTTGATCATGGGATTGACCGCCGGGCCGGCGGTGTCCTTGTAGGGATCGCCCACCGTGTCGCCGGTCACCGCCGCCTTGTGGGCTTCCGAGCCCTTGCCGCCGAAATTGCCGTCCTCGATGAACTTTTTGGCGTTGTCCCAGGCGCCGCCGCCCGAAGTCATGGAAATCGCCACGAACAGGCCGGTGACGATCACGCCCATCAGCATGGCGCCCACCGCGTTGAAGGCCTGGGTCTTGCCCGCGATCCAGTTCACCAGCACGAACAGGACGATGGGCGAGAACACCGGCAGCATCGAGGGGATCACCATCTCCTTGATGGCGGCCTTGGTCAGCAGGTCCACCGCGCGGGCATAGTTGGGCTTCTGGGTGCCCTGCATGATGCCGGGCATTTCGCGGAACTGCTTGCGCACTTCCTCGACCACCGAACCGGCGGCGCGGCCCACCGCGGTCATCGCCATGCCGCCGAACAGATAAGGCAGCAGGCCGCCGAACAACAGGCCCACCACCACCCAGGGCTCGGACAGGCTGAAGCTCGGCAGTTCCAGGCCGGAGAAGAAGCCGGTGTTCTGGGCCGCGAAATACTTCAGGTCCTGGGTATAGGCGGCGAACAGCACCAGCGCGCCGAGGCCCGCCGAACCGATGGCATAGCCCTTGGTGACGGCCTTGGTGGTGTTGCCGACCGCGTCCAGCGCGTCGGTGGTCTTGCGCACATCGCCTTCCAGGCCAGCCATTTCGGCAATGCCGCCGGCATTGTCGGTGACGGGACCAAAGGCATCGAGCGCCACCACCATGCCGGCCAGCGACAACATGGTCGAGACCGCGATGGCGATGCCGAACAGACCCGCCATCAGGTAGGTGACGATGATGCCGGCGCAGATCACCAGCGCCACCGGAGCGGTCGATTCCATCGAGATCGCCAGGCCCTGGATCACGTTGGTGCCGTGGCCGGTGACCGACGATTTGGCGATGGACTGAACCGGGCGGAAATTGGTGCCCGTATAATATTCGGTGATCACGATCAGTGCCGCGGTGACGGCCAGGCCGACCACGCCGCACCAGAACAGGGTCATGCCCGAATAGTCCATGCCGCCGGAATTCAGCGCCGTGTCCATGCCGATCAGATTGTTGGTCAGCGGCCACAGGCCGAACAACGACTGCACCACCGTGGCGATCACGCCCTTGTAGAGCGCGCCCATGATGTTCTTGGAAGCACCCAGCCGGACGAAGAAGGTGCCGATGATCGAGGTGACGATCGACAGCCCGGCAATGGCCAGCGGATAGAGCATCAGTTGAGCCTTGATCTCGCCGGAGAAATAGATCGAGGCCAGCACCATGGTGGCGACCGTGGTGACGGCAAAGGTCTCGAACAGGTCGGCAGCCATGCCGGCGCAGTCGCCGACATTGTCGCCCACATTGTCGGCGATGGTGGCGGGGTTGCGCGGATCATCTTCCGGAATGCCGGCTTCCACCTTGCCCACCATGTCGCCGCCCACGTCGGCGCCCTTGGTGAAGATGCCGCCGCCCAGACGGGCGAAGATCGAGATCAGCGAGGCGCCGAAGGAAAGCCCCACCAGGGACTCCACGACCGTACGGCTCTGCTCGGTGTCAGCAAGGCTGAGCCCCATCACCCGGGTCAGGACGAAATAATATCCGGCGACGCCGAGAAGCCCCAGGCCCACCACCAGCATGCCGGTGACGGCGCCGGAGCGGAAGGCAACGGACAGGCCCGCGGCCAGCCCGGCGCGCGATGCTTCGGTGGTGCGCACATTGGCGCGCACCGAGACATACATGCCGACATAGCCGGCCGCGCCCGACAAGATCGCGCCGACCAGGAAGCCGACAGCGACCTGCCAGCTCAGGAAAATGAAGGCCAGGATGAAGATCACCACGCCGACCATGGCGATGGTCGTGTATTGGCGGTTGAGATAGGCGCGCGCGCCTTCCTGGACGGCGGCGGCGATCTCCTGCATCCGCGCCGTGCCGGCCGGCAGGCTCAGCACCGAACGGATAGTCCAAAGGCCATACAGCAGCGCGAGCACGCCACAGGCCAGTACGATTTCCAATTGCATATTGCTCCCCAGAGGATGTGTTTTTGGGTCGGAGGAGAGCGCCCGCCTGTTTGAAGGAGGAAGGGCTCTCGCCGATCCCCATGGCCGGTGTCGCAGGACTGAAGTTCCCGGACGCGCCGCTTCAAGGGCGGGCAGAGACTGCCAAAAGCGCGCGGATCAGGCAACCCGGGAAAAGCGTTGCCGAACTGTCAAAAAGTCAGCTTTCGCAGCGGGACTTTACCGGATTTTTGGGGGGTGAGCCGGCGGGGGCGGCGTCTTCCGGCGGCGTATTGAGGGCCGGGGTCTGGACCGGATGCAGTTCTGAGATCTGAACCGTACAGAGGGTGATCAGCTTGACCTTCCCTGCCCCCATCACCTTGGCGGCATCGGACAGGAGGCGTTTCTCCGTACCCGGAATATCCACCTTCTCCGGGTCGTCGGGCGTTGTCACCGGCTCGGCATTGACGTCGCGCAGCATGGCATCTTGGATGAAGGGCAGCTTGTCGCGCACCGACAGGGCGACGGTGTCGGACGACGCCGTCAGCCGCGAGGACAGATAGGCATAGCCGGTAAGCTTGCCGTCGGCATTGGTCAGGGGCGCGATCAGATAGGGCATGTCCACATTGGTGCCCGGCGGCCCAGCCTTCCTGCCCTCACCCGCCTTGCCCTCGCCGCCCTTCTCACCGGCCTTGGCGTCTGCAGGCTTGGCCGCGCCCGTCTCCTCGGCGGCGAAGGACGGTGCCACCAGGACAAGCGTCAGCAAGACCGGAATCGCGGCTTTTCTCATGGGGAAAGGCTGGCAAAACAGGATGAACGAAAGGTTAAGCCGCTTCCAGGCAACCCAACGGGTTACTGCTGTTCCAGGGCCAGAAAATCCATGGCATCACCGATGGGTGTGAACAGATTGAGTCCCGCCGGGCCTTCCTCGCCTGTCGGCCCCGCATTGGGGAGACCAAGTTCGGTGAGACCGATCACCGCCCCGTTTTCATCCAGCAGCGGACCACCGCTTGACCCATGCGACACCGTCGTATCGCTCTGGATGTAGCGCAGGCCGTCGAACACGCGGTCGGATGAAATGACGCCGCTGCTGACGGTGCTTTCAAATTTCCTGCCCCCAGGAGAACCAATGGCATAAACGCGCTGGCCGAGCGTCACAGGACCGCGCCTGAGAGCCAGCGGAACGCGGTCGCGCGGATTGGTCTTGAGAACGGCGACGTCGCGCTTCTCGGAGACGCGTTCGACCGTGGCTAGCGCCTCCAGGCCATCTGGCCAGCGCACGCGCACATTCTTCTCGTCCCCCACGACATGGGCGTCGGTCAGGACATAGCCGTCCGTGGATATCAGGAAACCGGATCCGCTGCCCGACCCGGTCAGAATCGTCACCACGCTGCCCGTCGCATCGGCGATCTGGCGTTTCGCGATATTCAGGCTGCCGGCCAGGACAATCTTGCTCTGCTGACCGGGCATCACAAAACCCTTGGTGAGCGCCTTGGGCGCACTCATGGCCTTGCGAAAGTCGGCGCTTGAAATCAGTTCGCGGATATTGGCGGTGAAGGTTTCCGAAACCAGCCGCTGCACGCCTCCTGCTTCGCTATTTTCCAGTTTGGCATTGGCACTGGTGCTGGCGCGCGCGACAACCCGTTTTTTGATCGGCGAGTAGATCTGCCAGTCCACTTTCATGACGCCGCTGCCCCTGATCTCGCCGCTATGGGACATGCAGCCGTCAATCTGCATATCGGTGATGACCGCGGCCACTTGCAGGTCGGTCGCGCCGGATTCTTGACCGAACAGATTGTCTTCACCAGGCGTGACGACCTTGTAGCCGCCGCGCTCCAACTCTGACTTGAAGGCGGCCGCAAAGGGGGAAATATCCTGGTCCTGACGCCCACCATCCCAGGTTCTGGTGACACCGTCATGGAGGCACAAAAGAGAAGACAGAAGACCGCCACGAAGGCTTGGCGCGCTCAACTTCAACCAGGGTGTGCCCGCTGGAAGCGCCGCAATCACCCGAACAAGCTTGATAGAATTTTGCGCCGGCGCCGACGCACTCTGCGGGGCCGGCGTGGGCTGGGCCAAAACGACCCCGCAAGACAGCGCCATCGTGGCGAGCGAAATTTGCGCAATTCGCAGAATTGAGATGGTCATGAACAACGCCCCCACGGCGGCGGCCCGCCGGCATTTTCAAACGGGAAGATGGATAACGGAGCGCCCGCGAGCCCACAACGCCGGGGCGATCTTTTGCTTAACCAGATGACAGTGACATCCGAAATGCCAATGTCCGGTTTGGGACAAAGGGCAGCCAACGGCCCGCCAGCGAAGCGCCAGGAAGTTAACCCTGATACGAAGCGTTAGCCCTCACGCTCGATCCGGCGCCACAA
Organism: uncultured Rhizobium sp.; assembly: GCA_964421935.1. GTDB lineage: Bacteria > Pseudomonadota > Alphaproteobacteria > Micropepsales > Micropepsaceae > Rhizomicrobium. The sequence goes on from CAYQZM010000189.1 coordinate 4,493, forward strand.
ATCGCGCACCATCTCTTGCATCTGGATGGCTTCCCGCCAGCGGTCCGACAGTTCGTAGCCGTCGGCGCCGGTGATGGCGTAGGGCGACGGCCCCAGCTCGCAGAGGAAGGTGAGTGTCTCATCGGGACCTGCGCGCCGGCGCCAGGACCGGATGGCATAGTCCCACCAGCCCATGAACAGCTCTACCCAATCCTGGTGCTGGGGAAAGTTCAACTGGACCTGGATCTGCTCGCGGCTGGCGACACGGCCATGAATGCCCCAGCTATTGTCCAGGATGCGATGGATCATGGCGTGGTTTTCCGCCGCGATCGGCCAGGTGAATTCCCGGCCCACCACATAATGCGAAATATCGGCGGTGAAGCGCAGATCGGGAAACCGGTCCAGCAGATGCAGGGTGAAGAACAGGTCGGTGGTCATGCGGTCGCGGTGCGTTTCGATATGCAGCTCGACCCCTGCCTCGGCCGCCTGAGCACGCCAGCCCTCGATGTAGGGCACGCATTCGGCCAGGGTATAGGGCCGCACATCGGCCTGGAGATTGAGATGATCGGCGCCCAGCTCGCGCACCAGCGCCAGCACGGGTTTCAGGTCTTCCACGCTTCTGGGATAGCACTGCGCCTGCCAGGTCATATTGTGGGCGCGAAGAAAGGCGGTGACCTCGCGGGCATAAGCCGGATCGATGAAACGCACGCCGCAACCGTCAAAGCCGGCGTCGTGGATCATGCGCAGCTTTTCATCCAGCGCCCATTCCTGGCCGTCGGGGCGGCGCCGTTCCATCGCCCAGAGCGACTGATAGACAAGCAGCTTCTGGGCCATACGCCTATCCTTCAGAAATGCCGATAGCCGCCCGAGGGCAGCGCGGCCTTGCGACCTGCAATCAACAAGTCCACCCTCTCGCCTTCCTCGACCCGGCCGATATGGGTAAAAGGACCTTCCAGGCCTGGTGGCGCGGTGAAGGCGACCTGATAGTCATCGCCCGCCGTGACGGCGCGCAAGAGAGCCTGATCGCCCCACAGGGTACGCAAGGGAGCCGACAGCGGCACCTGTTCGCCCTCCACCACGATGCGCACGCCGGAGGCCGAGGCGATATGGCCAAGATCGGCGATCAGGCCGTCGGAGATATCGGCCGCGGCATGGGCGATTTCGCGCAGGCGGGCGGCGAACGAGACCGGCGGCTGCGGCACGCGATAACGGGCGGTGAGCTGGTCGCGCGCGCCATCGCCCAGGCCGTGCTTTTCGCGCTTGAAGATGGCAAGCCCGCCTCCGGCCTCGCCGATGCTGCCGGTGACATAGACGGCATCGCCAATCCGCGCGCCGGCGCGGCGGACCATCTTTCCTTCCGGCACATATCCGAAGGCGGTGACGGCGATGGTCAGCGGACCCTCGGTGGCGCCGGTGTCGCCACCCAGGAGTGAGATACCGAATTCGCGCTGGTCCCGGGCCAGGCCTTCCGCGAAGGCGGCCAGCCAATCCGCGGTGATGCTGTGCGGCAGCGACAGGTTCAGAAGATAGGCGAAAGGCTCCGCCCCCTTGGCCGCGAGGTCCGACAGATTCACCCGCAGCGCCTTTTGTGCGATCGTATCGGCGGGATCGAATGCGAAGAAATCGGTGCCTTCGCTGATCGCATCGGTGGTCACCACCAGATCGAAGCCCGGCCGCGCCGCAATCAGCGCGGCATCATCCTTGAGGCCGAAGGCGCCATCGCCGGCCAAAGGTGCGAAGTAACGGGCAATAATACCGAACTCGTCCATGCCCGCTTTATAGCCCAAAGCCCGGCCGCAAAGAAAAACGGCGGCGCCGTAAGGCACCGCCGCATCTCTCATCAGTAACGAGGGATTTTGCGGACTGAGCAGGAGCGCCGAGCGATGTGCACTTAACGTGCATGAGCGAAGGCGCGACGAACTCAGGATGCAAAAGACCCGTTACTAGTCGCCGGTCGCGTCGAAGTTGTGCAGAATCGGAGGCCGCGGATTGAAGGGAATGCGCGTGGACCAGGGCGCGGCCGGATCATCGCCCGCGCGGTGCCAGCGGCCCTGGGCGGCGATCATCACGTCACCCGGATCGCAGTTGAAGTAAGGCAGGCCTTCGACCTTCATGCCGATCTTGCCTTCCATGATGAACCAGAACTCGGTCCAGCCGACATGGAAGTGGCCCTTGTTGGTGTCCGGCGGCACCGGCGCGCCCTTGCCGCGCAGAATGTTGGACGTGAAGTGGTCGTCCCAGACGAACTTGCCGCCATAGGGCTTATCCGTGCCGTTGAACTCCTTCATATAATCCACATAGATCGGGTTGGACTCCTTCTCCTTGGCCGGACCGGTGAGGTTGGTGACCTTGACATAGGTCATGCCCTTGACGGGATCCGGGGTCTCGCTGACCGGATAAAGCGGAATTGCGCCGGCCTGGCGCACTTCAAAACGCAGCGCCGGCGTGGTCCCCACATTCTCCAAGGTGTACAGGTGGCGGAAGGGAACGTTGACCATGAAGCCCTTGGTCGCCGTGAAAGGCGCATAACCGTCGATCGATACCTTGATCGAGCCGTCCCAGACGATGAACACCACCCGGTCGTCGGAATACATCTTCTGCTTGGTCTTCTTGCCGGCGCCCATGGAGATGTAGTCGCCCTCCTGGTCCTTGTTGCGCACGATGGGCTGCACCCAGTCGCTCTGGCCCTTATGGGACGCCAGGATTTCCGACAGCTTCCAGTGCGGCTTGTTGGGGGCCACATAGGGTGTCGGCGTGGTCGGCTTGGGCGACCAAAAGACAGCGCCCTTGGGAAACTTTGTGACCGGATTGTCTTCCTTGCCCAGGAACTGGGCGGATGCGGACACAGGCGCCAGCAATGCCAGGGCCGCGGCCGCGATCATCAGGTTCTTCATTCGTTATTCCTCTTCTCGGAGTGCGGCGGCGCCGAACCCACGTCGTTGTACGGGCTTGTTTTTCCGGTGTGCTCCTGCCCCCTGATGAGCCACCTTTTCCACGCGCCCGGACATTGCCGGGGCGTATACAGCGCGCCTGAGGGACCATAATCCCGCGCCACTTGCAAGCGCGCCTGCGCCTTCGCAGATGCAAAAAGGACGGCCCGCATGCGGACCGCCCTTGTTTCTGCGTCAATTTTAGACAGGCCTCAGACCGGCATTTTGCGCTTTGTGTATTCGCGCCCCTTGATGGCTGCCTCTTCGTCCGACTCGATCACCATGGCGCCGTCCTTGATCTGCTGAACCACCCTGTCGACGCTGGTGTCGCTGGCCCTGCCCGCATTGAGGAACTTGAGGTTGTTCTTCTTGCAGAGGTCCACGACCTTCTGGCGCACCCGCTTCATCTCGGGCCGCGCCGCCAGTTCGCCCAGGGAGTGACCGTCTTCCGGAAAGGCTTCCAGGCCATACAGCGAATAGGCGTGATCGCCGGGACCCCACTCGGCCATGGTGATGCCGGGCACCGCCATGGTGGCGTCCACATTGGCATCGGCATGCACATCTTCGATCTTGATGCCGAAGATCAGCTCGCCTTGGGGATTGAGCGGCCAGGTGTCGGCCTTGTGCAGATAGGCGCCCTGATTGAGGCCCCAGATCGCGGCGGCACCGCCTTGCGGCGAGCCGCGCAGGCCCTCATGGGCCAGCTGGCGCACGCCGGGCCGCTTGAAGGGGAAGCGGATGCAGGCCGAGGCGCAGACTTCTACCGCCTTGGGGTCGCGGGCATGGCAGAGATGGATGCCCATGATGCCGGTATCGAGCAGCTGGCTGAACACCCAGCTATTGGCCCACATGTAGGCCTCGTTGAGGCCGATGATGGGAGTGGAGACGAAGACCATGGGGAAGCGATGGCCCGACGCGGTGGGCCCGCCATCCACCACGCCCTTCATGAAGGCCTGGAGCGAGGTGAAATCCAGCGGATTGTGTTCCATGTCGTAGCAGATGGCGTCGGCCCAGGTCTTGGCCATCTTCTTGCCCTGCTCGTACGGGTCCACGCCCGGGCCGATGCCGGGGCCGGTGTAATAGATGGGCTGGCCGTCTTCCCACAGCTCGATGCACTTGTTCAGGCGCTTGGGTTTGTAAGTGCGATCCACCGTGGACGGCTGGGTGCCGGTGTTGATCGGCCGCTCGCGGCGCGGCTGGGCATTGGCGGCGGCCAAGCCTGCGCCCAGCGCGGCGCCGGCCAGCAAAAGGTCGCGTTTCTTGATGTCCATGCTTGTTCCCCTGGAATGATGGCGCAAGGGAGCTTGAACGCTCGATTACACGCCGTACAGAAAAAATTGCATTCGCAAATGCGAGAAAGGCGGCGCCTTGCGACGCCGCCCTTCGCAATATTCGGCCTGGTTCAGACGGGCATTTTGCGCTTGGTGTGCTCACGGCCGATGATCGCGGCATCCTCACCGCATTCCAGCACCATCGCGCCGTCCGTCAACTGCTTGATGATGTAGTCCGAGGAGTTCTTGTCGGTATTGGCGGCGTTGAGGAAGCGGACCTTGTTCTTCTTGCACAAGTCCAGAACCTTCTGGCGCACCTTCACCATCTCGGGCATATCCATGATGTTCGGCGGGCGGCTGCCGTCTTCAGGCATCACCTCCAGGCCATAGAGCCAGTAGCTGTGATCGCCCGGGCCCCATTCGGCCATCGACAGGCCGGGCAGCGCCAGGGTGCCGTCGACCTGCTGGTCGGCATAGGTGTCTTCGATCTTCACGCCAAAGATCAGTTCGCCCTTCGGGTTCAGCGGCCACAGATCGGCAACGTGATTGTATTTGAACAGCGGTACGCCCCAGATCTCGGCGGCATAACCGGCCGATGAGCCGCGCAGGCCCCGCATCGGCAGATTGATGCCCGGGCGCGGGAACGGATAGCGGCAGCCCATCTGCATGGTGGTCGCCACCGCCTTGGTGTCGCGGGCATGGCACTGATGGATGCCGTGAATGCCGCAATCGAGCAGTTGCTGGATCACCCAGCTGTTGGCGCGGGCATAAGCCTCGTCCAGGCCGATGATCCCGGTCTCGACAAAGACCGCCGGGGTGCGATGGCCGGAGCGGGTCGGGCCGCCATCCACCAGGCCGCGCATGAACTCACGCAGCTGCGAAAAATCCAGCGCACCATGTTCCATTTCCACATTGATGGCGTCGTACCAGGTACGGGCCATCTTCACGCCCTGGGCGTAAGGGTCCACGCCCGGTCCAAGGCCCGAGCCGTTGTAGTAGATCGGCTGGCCGTCTTCCCACAGCTCGATCGCTTTGTTGATGCGGCGGGGCTTGTAATTCCAGTCCACCGTCGAGGGCTGGACATTGCGGCTGACAAAACCGCGCTGACTGACGTCGATCGGTCCTTGCAGATTGCGGCGCGGCTGCGCCTCGGCCTTGCCCGATACCGCCGCACCGGCAACGGCGCCGATGCCGGCCGCCAGACTCAGGAAATCGCGCTTCTTCATGTCCATGGAATGTCCTCCCCCTGGTGTGAAACAAGACAGGAGACTGAACCTTTGAGCGGGAGCGCGTACAGGAAAAATTGCGTTTGCAGATGCGAGAAATGGGTATTCACGCCAGCAAAACAAAGACCTGCGCGGTTTGGTCGCCCCGAAAGGAAATATCGCAGTGCGACATTACCGGAATTTCAGAAATCGAGTTCGCCTTCGGGCGTTGGCAGGCCGAACTCCGACGCCCGTTTCCGGCGTGCAATATTGTCGAGCGCGGCATTGACGAAGCCGGGCTCGTCGCCGCCGAAGAAGGCGCCGGCCACCGCCACATACTCGTCGATGGTCACCTTGGCCGGCACATCGCGGCGCGCCACCAGCTCGAACACGGCGCAGCGCAGGATGGCGCGCAGGATGGAATCCACCCGCTCCAGCTTCCACTTTCCGACAGGGCGCCGGCAATGGCGCGGTCGATCTCCACCTGGTGCTGCGGCACGCCGGAGAGGATGTCGGTGAAGAATTCCTCGTCGGGCATGGAAGGCAGTTCGGCGAAGCGGTGCTCGACGAATTCCTGCGCCACGTCCTCGGCGCCGCTGCCCGACATCTCCATCTGGTAAAGCGCCTGCACCGCGGCCAGGCGGGAAGCCTGGCGCGCCTCGGCGCGGCTGTCGGATTGCTTGCTGCTCATGCCGGAGCTTCAATCATTTTCAACTCGGGAAAGTCCCAGCCGCTGGCCGAGGATGATCAGCGAAAGGCAGGCACGGGCGGCATCGCCGCCGATATCGTGGGTGATGGCCAGGTCTCGGGCCGCGCCCTCGTCGCCGGCAAGGACAATGCCCTGCCCCAGCGCCAGACCGGAGGCCGACAGCGAGACAAGGCCCCGCATGGTCTCGGCATAGAAGGTCTGCGCGATATGGGCCGGGCCTGTCACCGCGCCCAGCGCGACATAGCCGTCGATGTGACGGGGTGCGTTGACGGCGATGGCGATGGCGGCGGGAATTTCCAGCACGCCCGGTACGGAGATGCGCTCGAACCGCGCCAGGCCTTTTTCCAAAGCCGCGCTCGCGCCATCCATCAGGGCGTCGGCCACGTCGGGATGATAGCGCGCTTCGACGATCAAAATGTTCATGTCAGGCTCATGCCCGCCTCCCCTTTTGGCGCGAAGCGCCTCAAAGAGGAGGTGGTCGTAGCATCGTTTCCAATGCGAAGACCGGAGGGGTTCATAGAATTACTTGTCTTCGTCGCCTTCCAGCTCGCCGATCAGCATCTCGAAATCGCGGGTCTCGCGGAAATTCTTGTAGACCGAGGCGAAGCGCACATAGGCCACCTTGTCCAGGCTGGCCAGCGCCTGCATCACCAGCTCACCGATCACGTTGGCGGGAATCTCGTTCTCGCCCATGGATTCCAGGCGCCGCACGATGCCGGTGACCGTGCGCTCCACCCGCTCGCGCTCCACCGGACGCTTGCGCAAGGCGTGGTTGATGGAGCGCTCCAGCTTGTCGCGGTCGAAAGCCTCGCGCCGGCCGCTTTTCTTGACCACCACCAGCTCACGCAACTGCACCCGCTCGAAGGTGGTGAAGCGGCCGCCGCATTCCGGGCAATGGCGGCGGCGGCGGATGGCGGAATTGTCCTCGGACGGCCGGCTGTCCTTCACCTGGCTGTCATCGTGTCCGCAAAAAGGGCAGCGCATGGTGTCTCCTTACGGATAGACGGGAAAGCGGCGGCAGAGTTCGCCCACGCGGCGGGCCACGCTCTGCTCGACCTGGGCATCGCCCGCTTCGTTCTTCGCCACGGCATCGACCACTTCCACGATCAGCTTACCGATCTCGCGGAATTCGGCGGTGCCAAAGCCGCGGGTGGTGCCGGCCGGCGAACCCAGGCGGATGCCGGAGGTGATCACGGCCTTTTCGGTGTCGAAGGGCACGGCGTTCTTGTTGCAGGTGATGGCGGCGCGATCGAGCGCGTGCTCGGTGGGCCGGCCCTTGGCGCCCTTGGGACGCAGATCCACCAGCATCAGATGGGTGTCGGTGCCGCCGGTGACGATGTCCAGGCCCGAGGACTTCAGCACTTCGGCCAGCGCCTTGGCATTCTCCACCACATTGCGGGCATAGGTCTTGAACTCCGGCTTCAGCGCCTCGCCGAAGGCCACCGCCTTGGCGGCGATGACATGCATCAGGGGGCCGCCTTGCAGGCCGGGGAAGACGGCGGAATTGATCTTCTTGCCGATGTCCGTGTCGCGCGACAGGATCATGCCGCCGCGCGGGCCGCGCAGGGTCTTGTGGGTGGTGGTGGTCACCACATGGGCATGCTCAAGCGGATTGGGATGCACCCCGCCCGCCACCAGGCCGGCGAAATGGGCCATGTCCACCATGAAGAGCGCGCCCACTTCATCGGCGATCTTGCGGAAAGCGGCGAAATCGATGACCCGGGCATAGGCCGAACCGCCGGCCAGGATCAGCTTGGGCTTGTGCTCGCGCGCCAGCGCCGCCATCTGGTCCATGTCGATGCGCTGGTCGTCGCGGCGCACCGTGTAAGGCACCGGCTTGAACCATTTGCCGGAATAGTTGGCGGGATGGCCGTGGGTCAGATGGCCGCCGGCCGCCAGATCCAGGCCCATGAACGTGTCGCCGGGCTGGAGCAGCGCATAGAACACCGCCTGGTTGGCGTTGGCACCGGAATGGGGTTGCACGTTGGCAAAGGAGCAGTCGAACAGGCGGCAGGCCCGGTCGATGGCGAGCTGCTCGGCCACGTCGACATATTCGCAGCCGCCGTAATAGCGCTTGCCCGGATAGCCCTCGGCATACTTGTTGGTGAGGACCGACCCTTGCGCTTCCAGCACCGCCTTGGAGACGATGTTCTCGGATGCGATCAGCTCGATCTTGTCGCGCTGGCGGTTCAGTTCGTCCTGAACAGCGCTGAAGACTTCCGGATCGGCGGCTTCCAGGCCCTTGCTGAAAAAGCCGGGTGGGGATGCAACAGGTACAGCCGACATGAAAGCCTCGCTTACAACCAGAACGGGAAATGAAGGCGGCCGCCGCGCCCTCGCGATGGCGGGTTTAGCCCTTCGGCGGCACCAAATCTAGCGTTTCCCACAAGATGTGAAGAGGTTCTTGCAAGTCCCCGGAAAAGTTGGGATTCCCCTATCCCGCCCCTGTGCTTATTGTGGCGGGCGACAACATCGGATTTGGCACTATGGGCAAAGACAGCGAAGACGACATCCTCAAAATGGTGACGGAAATCGTGTCCGCCTATGTGAGCAAGAACCCGGTGCCGGCCAGCGAACTGCCCGGCATCATCCGCAATGTCCATGCGACCCTGGGCGGGATCGGGGGCGACGAGCGCGCCCTGCCCCACGCACCGGCGGTGCCGGTGAAGAAGTCGGTGCAGGACGACTACATCGTCTGCCTGGAAGACGGCAAGAAACTGAAGATGCTGAAGCGATATCTGCGGGCGCGCTACAAGATGAGCCCGGACGAATACCGCAAGCGCTGGAACCTGCCGCCCGACTATCCGATGGTGGCGCCGAACTATGCGCAGCGGCGCAGCGACTTCGCCAAGAAGATCGGCCTGGGCAAGGGCGGCGAGCGCGGCGGGAAAAAGAAGAAATCCTGACCTTACTTGTCATTCCCGCGAAAGCGGGAATCCAACTTGATGCACACAGCCACGAAAAGTTGGATGCCCGCCTGCGCGGGCATGACAATCATTTCTTCTTTTGAACGTATTCCAGCTTCCTGCGAGCCGCCTCTGCCATGGCGGACTGGGCCGCACTGGCGGGTCCGATCACACTGGCTTCTTCACCGGTTTCGGGATCGATCGCGGTCGCCTTGACCGTGTTACCGAGAATGACGAACTCGACGTAGATCTCTTTAGGCACGAGCCCCCTCATGCTTCGACAGGCTCAGCATGAGGACATTTTCTAATCCTCACCCTGAGCTTGCCGAAGGGTGGGGATTAAGGCGCTTAAGCCGCGACGCCGCCCATGCGCTTGACGTTGCAATGGGTCCAGAGCTTATCCATCGTCCGCACCAGATGATCGAACATGCGATCGTCGTGGAACGGCGTGGGCGTGAAGCGCAGCCGCTCGGTGCCCTTGGGGACGGTCGGATAATTGATCGGCTGCACATAGACGCTGAAGTCGCGCAGCAGCATGTCGGAGACCAGCTTGGTGTGGACAGGATCGCCCACCAGGACCGGCACGATGTGACTGACCGACGGCATCACCGGCAGGCCGACATCGGCGAAACGCTTTTTCAGGGTGGCGGCGCGCTCCTGATGGGCCTGGCGCACTTCATCGTGGCTCTTCAGCCAGCGCACGCTGGCCAGCGCGCCGGCCGTCAGCACCGGCGGCAACGAAGTGGTGAAGATGAAGCCATGGGCATAGGAACGGATGGCATCGATCAGCACGGCGGAGCCGGTGATATAGCCGCCCATCACGCCAAAAGCCTTGCCCAGGGTGCCTTCGATGATATCGATCTCGCCCATCACGCCGTCGCGCTCGGCGACACCGCCGCCGCGCTTGCCGTACATGCCCACGGCATGGACTTCGTCGAGATAGGTCATGCAATTGTAGCGCCTGGCCAGCGCCACCAGGCCCTTGAGATCGGCGATATCGCCGTCCATGGAATAGACGCTCTCGAAGGCGATCAGCTTGGGGGCATCCGGGTCGGCAGCCTTCAGCAACTCTTCCAGATGACCCAGATCGTTGTGGCGGAAGACATGCTTCTTGCAGCGGCCATGGCGGATGCCCGCGATCATGGAGGCGTGGTTGAGGGCGTCAGAGAAGATGACCAGGCCCGGCAGGATCATCTGCAGGGTCTCCAGGGTCGCCTCGTTGGAGACATAGCCGGAGGTGAAAAGCAGCGCGGCTTCCTTGCCGTGCAGGTCGGCAAGCTCGGCCTCCAGCTCGACATGATAATGGGTGGTGCCGGAGATATTGCGCGTGCCGCCCGAACCGGCGCCGGCCTCTTCGACCGCCTTGTGCATGGCCTCGAGCACGACCGGGTTCTGGCCTTGGCCAAGATAATCGTTCGAGCACCAGACGGTGATTTCGCGTTCACCCTCGGGGCCGGTCCAGATGGCCTGGGGGAAACGGCCGCGGATGCGTTTCAAATCGGCAAAGACGCGATAGCGGCCTTCCTGGCGGACAGCCTGCAGGGCATCGTGAATATGGGATTTATAGTCGAACGCCATGAAACTCGCCCTTGCGGCCCTTCGCGGCTACCATGGAAAGAATAACCCAGAAGAAGTGTTTGATTCCACGCAATTTGTCACATGACAGTTCCGCATCTGCCACCCCCAATATGGGGACTTGTCTTCGTTCTTTCCACGTCGCTCTTGCTGTGGCTTCTGTCACTGCGCCTGAAGGATGCGGGCATCGCCGACCTGTTCTGGGGACCGGGCATGGCGGGGGTGGTGGACATCACCGCCTGGCTGGGCGGGGCGGGCGGCACGCGCGCCTCGGCAGTGCTATTGCTGGTCAATCTCTGGGCTTT
>CAYQZM010000190.1:0-13682 GCA_964421935.1 uncultured Rhizobium sp.
GGCTGAATGTGTTCGCCGCCGATACGGCCGCTCAGGCGCAGCTTCTCTTCACCTCCCTGGAACAGGCGTTCGTGAATTTGCGCACCGGCCGTCCGGGCCAGTTGCCGCCACCCTATCCTGGGTATGCCGAGAGCCTGGAGCCGCGCATCGCCGATATGCTGGAACGCGCGGCGATAAAGTGGAATGGCCACATCCAGATCGTCGGGCGCAAAATGCGAGGCGAACGCGTAAGGCAGCCCCAGCGCCGCGGCGAGCTGGGCGCCATAATGGCTCGAGCCCAATATCCATACCGGGACCTTGCTGCCTTCGCCGGGAATGGCGCGCACGGCCTGTCCCGGGACGGCCGGTGCGAGATAGGCGAGCAGCTCCTGCACATCGCGCGGAAAATTGTCGAGGCCGGTTTCCATATGCCGGCGCAGCGCCAGCGCGGTGCGTGGATCGGTGCCTGGCGCGCGCCCGATGCCAAGGTCGATGCGACCGGGGAACAGCGCGGCCAAGGTGCCGAACTGTTCGGCGATCACCAGCGGCGCATGGTTGGGCAGCATGACGCCGCCGGCGCCCACGCGGATGGTGCTGGTCGCCGCCGCGACATGGCCGATGGCGACAGCTGTGGCGGCGCTGGCGATGCCCGGCATGTTGTGATGTTCCGCCAGCCAGTAGCGGCGGTAACCAAGTTTCTCGCAATGCTGCGCCAGCTCTGCACTTTCCCGCAGGGCCGCAGCGGCGTCACTGCCTTGTTTGATGGGAGAAAGGTCCAGGACCGATAAAGCTATCATGGGCTTAAGGATGAACTTTCAGCATTTTCATACAAGTCAAAGTTTCCGCCCCATTTCGGGCATGATTGCACGGCAGAAGGAAAGGCAGGGGCCACATCATCCGCTCGGCGTAGCGGATTTCGGTCGAAGGGTCATCATGCATCGCAGACATGTGTTGGGTGCCGGCGCGCTGGCGCTTTCCTGCTTCTCTTTCCTTTCGCCGGCCTGGGCGGCGAATGCCGCGGAAGACTTTGTCTCCGCCAGCATTCTCAAGGGATTCGACATTCTCAATGACAGCGGCGCCAGCCCGGCCGAACGCCGCCAGCGCTTTGCCACCTTTCTTCTCGGCCTCACGGATGTGCGGCGAGTCGCGCTGTTTCTGCTGGGGCCTTATGCGGCCAAGGCTGATGCGGCTGATCTGGATTCCTATGTCGCGGCCTATCGCGACTATGTGATGTCGGTTTATCAGTCCTATTTTTCGCTCTATGCGGGCCAGTCGCTGCGCGTGGTCTCTTCGCGCGAGCGCGCGCCGGGCGATTTCGTCGTCACGACCCAGGTCACCGGCGGCAACGTGGCGACTCCGCCGATAGATTTCCGTGTACGGACGGATGGCGAGCGGCCGCTGCTGGTTGATATCGCCGTCGGTGGTGTATGGCTCGCGCTGGCCCAGCGCGATCAGTTCATGGCTGTGCTGGCCTCGAACAATGGCGATGTGAAGCAGTTGGTTGCGCACCTGCGCACCATCACGCGCGCCTGATTCACGGAACCTCGCGGAACTTTTGTTCCTGAAGTTGCAACTTGAATCGCCGCGGCGATGTCTGTATCTCCACGAGTGCTGGGGTGCATACGCGTGAGGAACAAGGTTGTTCCCGCGCCTGACTGGAAAAGTTCGAGCGCCCGCGTATTGCATCAAGTTCCGATCACTCTGACACCTTAACTGGAGCCACTGTGTCCGACTCTGTTGCCCTGTCTGAAACCGTATCCGACGCCGTTTCCGGGACTTTCTCTGAAGCCGTCGAAGCCATTCGTCCGCGCAACCTGGCGCGCACCTTGTTGCTCGGCGGCCTGTGCTGTGTCGCTGCCTTGATGTTGCAGACGGCGAATTTCGGCCCGCAGCGCGATATCGGTCCGCATCGATCGCCCATGCTGGTACGGCTGATCGATGCGGCACAGCCGCACGAGCCTTCGGTCTATGACATCGAATCCGGCATGAGTTCTTCCCAGCTTCTGAACCGCTGGGACTCGATCATTACCGAAGCCTCGCAGCGTTTTCATGTGCCCAAGTCCTGGATCCGCGCCGTAATGCGCCAGGAAAGCGGCGGCCGCACCATGCTGGGCGAGAACAAGCCTATCGTCAGCCGCGCCGGTGCGGTCGGCCTGATGCAGGTGCTGCCCGCGACCTACGATCAGATGGCCGAGCAGCACAAGCTGGGCGATGATCCCTTCGACGCGCGGGATAACATCATGGCGGGCGCCGCCTATCTGCGCTGGCTGCATCAGCGCTATGGCTTTCCCAAGATGTTTGCCGCCTATAACGCCGGCCCCGGCCGTGTGGAGCATGGCGGCAGGTTGCCGGCCGAGACACGCGCCTATGTCGGCGGCATCACCAAGACCCTGAAGTCGGCAAGGAACAGCCTTGACCTGGTCAGGCTGACGCGTCCCGACGGGGCGACGATGAAGATCGACGCGGCCCAGGTCACGGCTGTGCGCGCGCCGCTGCCGGGCGAATATAATTCCTCCGTACAGGCCGTGCTGACCATCAACCATCATAAGCGCCAGGCGGTACGCGAGAATGTCACCATCGCGCGGGCGGCGATTCGCGCCACCGGCGGCATGATCTAAAAAGCATCCCCGGAAGCGACCGCTTCTGGCATCCCGGCCTTGGCCGGGTAATATCCGCTCGGCAATCATCGGGGACGGGCATGGGCGGATATCGGTCTTTGTGTGTGGCGCTACCGGCGCTTTTGTGGGCCGGGGCGGCGGCAGCGGCGCCCAATCCTTTCGCAGTCCCCAGCAGCCTGCCCTATCAGGCGCCGCGCTTCGACCTGATCAAGGACGGTGACTATCAGCCGGCCTTCGATACCGGCATGAAGCAGCAGATGGCGGAGATCGACGCCATCGCCGCCAACCCGGCCGCACCCAGCTTCGACAACACCATTGCCGCCATGGAACGTTCGGGGCGCATGCTGGAGCGGGTCAACAACACCTTCTTCGGGGTGGTGCAAGCCAATACCAATCCCACCCTGGACAAGGTGCAGACAATCGAAGCGCCGAAGCTGGCGGCGCACAATGATGCGATTTTCCTCAATGCCAAGCTCTTTGCGCGAGTGAAGACGCTGTATGACCGGCGCGCCGGGCTGAAGCTCAATCCGGAAGCGCTGCAGGTTTTGACGCTCTACTACCGCCAGTTTGTCCATGCCGGTGCCCTGTTGTCGGACAAGGACAAGGCGCGCCTCAAGGAGATCAACAAGGAAGATGCGAGCCTGGAAGCGCAATTCCAGCAGAAGCTGGTGGCGGCCGCCAAGGCCGGCGCGCTGGTGTTGCGCGACAAGGCCGATCTCGCGGGCCTGACCGACGCCGAAGTCGCGGCGACGGTGGAGGCAGCCAAGGCGCGAAAACTGAACGGCAGATACGTCATTCCGCTGCAGAACACGACGCAGCAGCCTTTGCTCACCTCCCTGGAAAATCGGGCCGTGCGCGAAAAGCTATTCCATCAGAGCTGGATGCGTGCCGAAAAGGGCGATGCCCACGATACGCGCGCGATCATTTCGCGCCTGGCGGTACTGCGAGCCCAGAAGGCCAAGCTGCTGGGATACCCCAACTATGCCGCCTATGTGCTTTACGACCAGATGGCACAGACGCCGGCTGCGGTGGAAAAATTCATCAACCAGCTGGTGCCGCCCACCCGCGCCAAGGCGGCCGAGGAAGCCAGGCTGATCCAGCAGGCGATCGACAAGGACGGCCAGCATTTCGAGCTGAAACCGTGGGACTGGCAGCGCTATTCCGAGAAGGTGCGCAAGGCGCGCTATGACCTGGATGAGGCGGCGCTCAAGCCCTATTTCGAGCTCAACAAGGTGCTGAATGACGGTGTCTTCTATGCGGCCAACAAGCTTTATGGCCTGACATTCAAGCGGCGCCACGACATTCCGGTCTATCAGCCGGATGTGATGGTGTTCGAGGTCTTCGACCAGGACGGCAAGAGCCTGGGCCTGATGTATTTCGACTATTTCAAGCGCGACAACAAATCCGGCGGCGCCTGGATGAGCAATTTCGTCGGCCAGTCCAAACTGCTCGGTACCAAACCGGTGATCTACAATGTCGCGAACTTCACCAAGCCGGCGCCGGGGCAGCCTGCCTTGATCAGCTTCGACGACGTCACCACCATGTTCCATGAATTCGGCCATGCGCTGCACGGCTTTTTCGCCAACCAGACCTATCCCTTGGTCTCGGGCACCAATGTGGCGCGCGACTTTGTCGAATTTCCCTCCCAGTTCAACGAGAACTGGGCGCTCTATCCCGACGTGCTCAAGCATTATGCCGTGAACTACAAGACCGGCGCGCCCATCCCGCAGGCCCTGGTGGACAGGATCAAGGCGGCGGACAAGTGGGGGCAGGGCTATGCGCTGGGTGAACTGCTGGCCGCTTCGCAGCTCGACATGAAGTGGCATATGCTTCCTGCCAATACGCCCCGCCAGGATGTGGACGCCTTCGAAGCCAAGGCGCTGAAGGATACCGGCACCGACTTTCCCAATGTGCCGCCGCGCTACCGCTCCAGCTACTTCCTGCATATCTGGGCCAATGGCTACGCCTCGGGCTATTACGCCTATCAATGGACGGTGATGCTGGCGGACGATTCCTATGCCTGGTTCACCGCCCATGGCGGCCTTACCCGGGCCAACGGCCAGCGTTTCCGCGACCTCATCCTGTCCCGCGGCCATACCCTGGATTACGGCCCCATGTTCCGGGCTTTTTACGGCAAGGACCCCGATATCGGCCCGATGCTCGCCCATCGCGGCCTGTCCCATTAAAGCGCTGTATACGTTGGAACTTTTATAAGGGGTGCACGTTCCGGCAACGCTGGCTTGTGGGGGATGTTCGTTAATGCAGTGGGGGAAAGCGGCGGGCGTTGGCCTGGCGGGCCTGTTTCTGGCGTCGCCGGCGCTGACGCTTCCGGCCCGGGCCCAGCAAGTAGCAGCCGCGGACGATGTCGAGGGCCTCAGTATCGAGCAGCTGGCCAATGTGGAGATCACCTCGGTCTCCAAGGCGCCGCAGTCGCTCTCCACCGCTGCGGCGGCCGTCTATGTCATCAATCACGACGATGTGGTGCGCTCCGGCGCCATCAACCTGCCGGAGATGTTGAGGCTCGCCCCCAACCTGGAGGTGATGCAGACCAGCCCCTCGCGTTATCAGATCTCCGCCCGCGGCTTTAACGGCAATGATGCCGACCAGAATTTTCCCAACAAGCTGCTGGTGTTGATCGACGGCCGCAGTGTCTATACCCCACTCTATTCCGGCGTCTATTGGGACATGCAGGATGTGCTGGCCGATGATGTGGAGCGCATCGAGGTGGTCGGGGGACCAGGCGGCACCTTGTGGGGGGCCAATGCCGTCAATGGCGTGATCAACATCATCACCCGCAAGGCGTCGGACACCTCCGGTGGCGTGGCGATCCTGCAGCCTGGCGATCAGTACAGCAGCATTGCCCTGCAATATGGCGGCGCGCTGACCGACAAGATCGACTATCGCGTCTATTTCAAGGATTTTTACCAGCGCTCTTTCAACACCGCTGCCGGAGTCTCCGCCCATGATGGCTGGTCGCGGCCGCAAGCCGGCTTCCGGCTGGACTGGGATGGCGGCGCCGATTTCCTGACCTTGTCGGGCGATATCTATGGCGGCGCCGAAGGCCAGCCGACCGGGCCGGACGAAGTCATCGGGGGCGAAAATCTGACCTTGAACTGGCAGCGGCAGCTGGCGGAGGATTCCTCGCTGCAGGTGCTGGCCTACTACGATGAGACGCGCCGAAACACGTTCGGCGCAGGCGGGTTCAATCTCGACATCTATAACCTGGAGCTGCAGCACAATTTCCGGCTGGCGGATTGGAACAGCATCGTCTGGGGCATCGGCGACCGGATCGAGCAATATCAGATCGCGGACCGCATCGGCACCGACAACTCCCTGACCTGGCAGCCGGGCGCGCGCACCCTGAACCTGGCCAATATCTTTGCCGAGGATCGCATCCGCCTCAGCGACACGGTGGAAGCCACGATCGGCCTGAAGGCCGAGAATGATCCCTATTCGGGTATCTCGCTGATGCCCAGCGGCAAGCTGTCCTGGCAGGCCTCGCCGACAGATCTCTTGTGGGCCTCCATTTCCCGCGCCGTCCGCTCGCCCACGCCCTTCGACACCGATGTGGTGGAGCTGGCTGGCACCACGCGTTTCCTGGTCGGCGATTCTAACTTCAAGCCAGAGCAGGTCACCGCTTATGAGGCCGGCTATCGCGGCCAATGGTTCGGCAAGGTCACTCTTTCCATTTCGGCCTTCGAGAATGTCTATGACGATCTGAAAAGCATCGAGCCGACGGCCGTCACTTTCGTCCCGCTGCACTGGTCCAACACCATCCAGGGCAATGTGCATGGGGTGGAGATCTGGAGCAGCCTGCAGGCGACCGACTGGTGGCAGCTTTCCGCCGGCCTCACCATCCAGCATCTAGATCTGGAATTCGAGCCGGGTGCCAGCAAGATCCTGCCGCTGTCGCAGGCGGGCGATGATCCCCATCATCAGGCTTCGCTACGCTCCTCGATGAATCTGGGCGATGATGTCAATTTCGATGCAGACCTGCGCTATGTCGGCGCGCTTCCCGATCCCAGGGTCCCCGAATATGTCGAACTGAATGCGCGCCTGGGATGGAAAGTCTCCGACACCATTTCGCTGGCGCTGTCCGGCTATAACCTTCTGCATGGCCAGCATCTGGAATATGCGGGCGGCGCGGAAATACGCCGCGGCGTCTATCTCGAAACCAGGCTGCGCTTCTGATGAAGCGCGGTGGTCCCCTTCTGGCCGTGTTGCTGGGCCTGCTGCCGGGATCGCTCGACGCCGCTCCGTCGCTGGAATATGCGGTCAAAGCCGCCTATCTGCCCAAATTCATTCCCTTCATCACCTGGCCCGATAACGCTTTTGCCGGGGCCGGCGCACCCTTCACCATCTGCGCCCTGGGCGAGGATCGCTTTGCGGGAAAACTGGATCAGGCCGCGGCGGGCTTGCGCGCCGGCGATCATGCCGTGCAGGTGCGGCATCTGGCGGCGTCAGATCCCGCCGCCAATTGTCAGCTGATCTTCCTGCCGGCAGGAAGCGACCCGGCATCCATGCAGGCAACGCTGGATGCCATGCGTGGCAAGCCCGTCGTGACGGTGACCGACTCCGGCTTGCCGGTTCACGGTGTCATCAGCTTTGTGATCGAGAACAATCACGTCCGCTTCGACATCGATGATGCCCTGGCGGACGAGGACGGACTTGCCATCAGCTCCAAGCTTCTGGGGCTGGCGCATGCCGTGCGGATGCGGAGCCAGCCATGAGCACCGCACCCCTGGCCGGCCGCAAGCGCAATTGGAGCCCGATGGTCATCGGGGCCCTGGCCGCGGCGGCGGTGCTGCTGGCGGCCGGCGTGCTGATGGCGGTCTATCAGGAGCAGCTCTATAGCGCCCAGCAGGCCAAAAGCATTCGCGAGCAGGCCCAGATTCTTGCGGCCAGCGTCACCGCCGCGGTCATCTTCAACGACCAGAAAGCCTCACAGGAATATGTGGATGCGCTGCGCGTCAATCCGGAACTACAGGCGGCGGCTGTCTATGGCGGCAACGGCCGGCTGATCGCCGGCTTTGCCCGCGCGACGCGCCTTCCTTCGACGATGAAAGAGGCGAGCGCCTCGGCCGGCATCGGCTATATCGATATCGCCGTGCCGGTCAGCCAGAACGACAGCCAGGTCGGCATCGTGCTGCTGCGCGCCCTGACCGAGCCGGAAGAACGGCGCATCGCGCGCTATGTCGGCGTGATCCTGCTGCTCACCATGGGCGCGCTGGTGATCGCGGTGCTGAGCTTCTCGCAGGCGGCGCTGTCGCGCCGCGCCCAGGAGCTCTCCAGGCTCAATGCCCGCCTCTATGAGGAAATGGAAGAACGGCGCAAGACAGAAGAAGCGCTGCGCCAGAGCCACAAGATGGAAGCGGTGGGCCAGCTTTCCGGCGGCATCGCCCATGATTTCAACAATCTGATCATGATCGTGAAGGGCAATCTGCGCCTCTTGCGGCGCAAGCTGGGTACGCAAGCCGAGAATACGCCCGCCGGCACCTATATCGAGTCGGCGGACGAGGCGCTGGACCGCGCGGCGCATCTGACCCAGCGCATTCTGGCCTTTTCGCGCCGCCAGCCGCTGACGCCACAGCGGGTCAATCTCAGTACCCTGGCGCAAGGGCTGACGGAACTGATCCGCCATTCGGTCGGCGAGAAAGTCGATATCACCATGCGCCTGAACGGCACCTGGTCCACCCTGTGCGACGTCAATCAGATGGAGAATGTGATCCTCAATCTGGCGATCAATGCCCGTGACGCCATGCCCGAAGGCGGGCGCCTGGTGCTGGAGACGCGCGATGTGACGCTCAGTCGGCCCCCCGCCGAGATGGAAAATGAGAACTTCGTTCCCGGCGATTACGCGGCGCTGGCCGTGATCGATACCGGCAGCGGGATGCCCGAAGAGGTGCGCCGGCGGGCCGTGGATCCTTTCTTCACCACCAAGCCGCAAGGCAAGGGCACCGGGCTGGGGCTTTCCATGACCTTCGGCTTTGTCCGCCAATCGGGCGGCTATCTGGCGATCGAAAGCAAAGTGGGGCGGGGCACCACCGTCACCATCCTGATGCCGCGTGACCGGGAGGGCCCATGAGCGACAAGCCGGTCCTGCTGCTGGCAGAAGATGAAGCCATGCTGCGCCTGCTGGCGGTGGAGATGCTCGAGGAGGCAGGCTTTGAAGTGTTCGAGGCGGCCGACGGCCTGGAAGGCCTGGAACTGCTGAAAAGCCATCCGGAGATTTCCCTCCTGGTCTCCGACATCAAGATGCCGCGCATGGATGGCTATGCGCTGGCAGAGGCCGGGCTTGCCCTCAAACCAGACCTGAAAATCCTGCTGATGACCGGCTATGCCCAGGACCCGCCGCCGGCTTTGTTGCGGCAGACAGAGGTTCAGGTCCTGCACAAGCCATTCAACCTGGAACGGCTCTGCGCCCTGGCGGCGGAACTGACGGCATCGTAAGGCGCCGCCTGGAACGGGCCCGTGTCCTCGCGTGTTCCCACACATATCGGTGTGGAGTTCCGCCATGATGGTAACCTTGTCCCGGCTGTTCCCGGATGCAGCGACCGCTCATACGGTGGTTGATGAATTGAAGGCGGCGGGCCTGCCCGAGGACGATATCGGTATCATCGCCCCGTCGCGCGCCATCCGCATGGAGAATGCCGATGTCGAAAATGCCGATGATGTGATCGACCGGGACCGTGACGGCCAGGATGACCGCGGCCAGACGGTAAACAGGAGTGCCGGCATCGGCGCCGCCTTGGGCGGCGCGGCGGGATTGTTGGCGGGTCTGGGCGCCTTCGTCCTGCCGGGCATCGGCACGGTGATCGCAGCCGGATGGCTGGCAAGCACCTTGGCCGGCGTGGTCGCCGGTGGCGCCGCGGGTGGCGTGGTCGGCGCCCTGATCGAGGCCGGGGTCAGCGAAAATGATGCGGCCGGCTATGCCGAAGGGGTGCGGCGTGGCGGCACCCTGGTGACCATCCGGGTGGCGGGCCAGGATCGCGATTTCTATGAAGATGTGTTGACCCAACGCGAGAGGCGCCGGGCGCGAGGCCTGGACCCGGCCGGGATCGCGGTGCATCCCAACGAGCTGAATATGCCACAGGGCAGGACCTCACCAACCCATGGCCAAAAGTAGGAAAACCAAAAGCCGCAAGGCCAAGAAGTCCCAAAAAACGGGTGGCCGCAAATGGTCGTCGCGGGTGACGCGCGAGAGCGATGCCCTGGACCTGAAAAAGGGCGTGTTCACCCAGGATGATCCCAAGAAGATCGCCCGCTCGCTCAAGCGATCCGCCGAACACAGCCATCGCCGCAAATCCAGCCCCTACCGCTCGGCCATGTCGATGCTGACTTTCTATATCAACCGGGGCGGCAAGGATCTGTCGGCCCGGCGCAAGCGTATCCTGGAAAAGGCCAAGGACGAGCTGCGGGCGCTGTTCGACAAGGACTGATCCTCTCTGTAAGAAGCGCCCATGAGCAGGGCAGCATTCATCGCGGGCGACTGGGGCACCAGCCGGCTGCGGCTTTATCTGTGCGACGAGACCGGCCATGTGCTGGCGCGCACCGAAGGCGAGGGCGCCGCGGTGCCCGACTGCGCCGGCCGGTTCGCCGCGGCCGTGACGTCCTGGGACCATGCGCATGGGCAATTGCCGGCGCTGCTCAGCGGCATGGTGGGGTCGACCATCGGCTGGCGGGAAGTGCCTTATCTGAAGTGTCCGGCCAAGCCGGCCGCCATCGCCGCTGCGGCCTCGCGCTTCGAGATCGAGGGGCGGGCTATCGCCATTCTTCCTGGTCTGTCCTGCACCGGCAAAACCGGCGCCGCTGACGTGATGCGCGGCGAGGAGACGCAGATTCTGGGCGCGCTCAGGCTGCATCCCGAACTGGCGCGCGGCCGCCATGTCATCTGCCTGCCCGGCACCCATGCCAAATGGGTCGCGCTTGAGGATGGCGCGGTGCGCGATTTTCAGACCGCGCTCTCGGGCGAGCTGTTCGAGCTGCTCCGGCGTCACAGCGTTCTGGCGCGCGACGGCGGCGAGGTCGCGGTCAATGACGCTTTCCTGCGCGGCCTGGAATTTGCCAAGCGCAACGAAAAGGCCGACCTGCTGCATCTGGTCTTCAGCACGCGGGCGCGGGTGGTGACGGGCGAAATGCCAAAGAGTGACGCGGCCTCCTATCTGTCGGGCCTGATCGTGGGCAAGGATGTGGCGACCGCGGCAGCGCTGTTTGATCTGGGAAACAAGGTGCCGCTGGTCTGTGCCCCCGGCCTGGCCGCGCTTTATACGCAGGCGCTCGCCGCCTATGATGTCAAAAGTCTGCCTGTTGATGGCGACCAGGCCTCTCTCTCGGGTCTTATCCTTGCCCATGCGGAAATCTTCTCATGACTGCTGACGCCCTTCTGGCCGAACTTCCTCTGGTCGCCATCCTGCGTGGGGTGACGCCGGCGCGGATCGAAGCCGTTGCGGCAGGATTGTTCGAGGCGGGCTTTCGCGCCATCGAAGTGCCCCTCAATTCGCCCGAGCCGCTGAAGAGTATCGCGCTTTTGGCAAAGCAGTTCGGCGATCGCTGCCTGACCGGTGCCGGCACGGTCCTGACACCCGAAGATGTGGATCGGGTGGCGGATGCGGGCGGCAGATTGCTGGTGACGCCCAACACCAATCCCGCCGTGATCGCGCGGGGCGTGGAAAAGGGGTTCACCGTGATGCCCGGCTTCTACACGCCGAGCGAAGGCTTTGCCGCGCTGGCGGCAGGCGCGCGCCACCTCAAACTGTTTCCCGCCTCCAGCGGCGGTATCGGCCATTTGCAGGCGATGCTGGCTGTGCTGCCGAAGACAATTCCTGTCTATGCCGTGGGTGGCGTGGGAGCGGGTAATATGTCGGAGTGGCGCAAGGCTGGTGCGGCCGGCTTTGGCCTGGGCTCGGACCTGTTCAAGCCCGACTTCAGCGATGCGGACATTGCTGCCCGCGCGCGCCGATGCGTGGAAGCCTTTAAGGCTGCCAGCTAAACGCGCGACGAACCCACGCCCCAAAAGGGCTGCGCGTTACCAGTTCGTATAAGAACCGTCTGGCCGCCGGTTGATCTGGATCGGGGCGTAATGCTCCGACCAGTCACCCACCTGCTGCAGCTTGCTGGTATCGAGCGTCACCCCAAGGCCCGGCCGGTCGTTCGGCCACAGCTTGCCGTTATGGAAATCATAGGCCTGCGGCAGATAGGGCCAGGGCTTGCGGCCGGCGCTGGTCATCTCCATCAGCGCGATCACGGACGTGGCGGTCAGGCAGTGAACCAGCGCGGTCTCGCCGATCGGACCGGTGAAGTGCGGGATCAGGCCGCAATAGTGGGTCTCGCACAGCGCGGCGATCTTCATGTATTCGGTGATGCCACCCACATTGGGTACCGTGCAGCGGGCGAAATCGATCAGATTCTGCTCGATAAGCGGGCTCATCTCCCATTTGACGCCGTAAATCTCGCCCACCGCGATCGGCACGCGCAGCCTGGGCCGCATCACCTTGTAAATTTCCGGATTCTCGCCCCGGATCAGGTCCTCGCAGAAGAAGGGATGCAGTGGTTCCAGCTCGGTGGCCAAGGTGATGGCGTCTTCCGGGTCCATGGTGCCGTGGAAATCGATGGCCCAGGCGCCATCCTTGCCGGCACCGCGGCGGATGGCCTGGCAATCTTCCACCGTCTGGCGCACAGCTTCGAAGCGGTCGAAGGTCCTGTTCTCGCGCACACCCGTGCGATAGGCGCGGAAGCCTTCGGCGATGCAGGCCCGGGCCGCGTCTTCCAGGGTGCCGCCGGGCGGCGTGGGATAAGATGTCGCGTAGCATTCAACATGTTCGCGGCTCTTGCCGCCCAGAAGCTGCCAGACCGGCACGCCCAGCGCCTTGCCCTTCAGGTCCCACAGCGCCACGTCAAGTGCGCCCAGCGAGTGGGTTTTTTCGCGGCCGGCGGGATAGAAATAGGCCCGCTCCATCACCTGCCACAGGTCCTGGATGCGGAACGGGTCCTCGCCGATCAGCAGGCCGGCGCATTGTTCCATGGTGGAGGGCTCGCCGCCTTCACCAACGCCGATCAACCCACCTTGGGTTTCTATGACCACAATATTCGTGGACTGATTGAAGGTCGGCTGGTGGATATTCGGCCGGCCCGCCGCATCCGTCGGGGTTTTGTAGTAGCGAATGCGCTTGATCTTGTCCTTGGGCAGGCCCAGGGCATAGGCATCCGGTGCCGTCCACAGCGCAGCGGCGGTGCCCAGAAGCGCTTTCATTACATTACGGCGATCCATCTTTTCCCCTCCGGATTTTTGCGTGGGCGGGACGTTAGCCTCTTTATTACCCTGTGGCGCAAAATTTTCGCGGCGGTTTGCTGCGGCATTTGTCATTCGCTGTCATCTGACATAGTCTCTTTTGCAAGCGGCCCCGCTGAAGGGAGCCGCGTCAGCGAAGGTGGCGAAAAGACCACCGACTGGGGTCGAGGAAACAACAAGAATCACACGTTATCGGCGCAAGATCACAAGGCGCGCGCGCACTGATATTCGTGCGCGGTTTTGGACAGGATAAAGCGGGGTCAACCCGTATTGGGCGCCGCTCTTTCGAAAGAAGGAGCGGCCTCTTTCTTTCTGGTCCTTCCCCGTTGAATGCCGCAGTGCAGCAAAACTGCTTTTGCTGTTTTTTTTCCGTGTCCTGTGCCGTAAAGAACTTCAGGCCGGTAAGGCGTTCTAGGGAGTTTTGACATGCGGGTTGTGAAATTTGGTGCGGCCGTGGTGGCGCTGCTGGCCGCGAGCGCTCCGGCTTTGGCCGAATCCACGGTGCTCAAGAACGTCACGGTGATTGACGGCACCGGCGCGCCCGCCAAACCCAATTCCGCCATCGTGATGACGGACGGCAAGATCGCCTATGTCGGTCCGATGTCGGGACTGAAGGCGCCCGCCGGCGCCAAACAGATCGATCTGTCGGGCAAGTTCGTGATGCCGGGTATCATCGACAGCCATGTCCATGTCGGCATGATGCATGGCGTCACCCAGGACGAGAAATACGAGACCCCGGAGAATGTTCAGGCCGACCTGAAGCAGTACGCCGCTTACGGCGTCACCACGGTGCAGGT
>CAYQZM010000191.1:0-11494 GCA_964421935.1 uncultured Rhizobium sp.
ATATTTCCGCATCAGCCCGTAATTCATGCTGGCGCGGGCGAAATCGCGGATGCTCTCATCCAGGTTATACATCGCCATGGCGACGCCGGCGCCGGGCGACTTGAACACCTCATGCTCGATCACCTTGCCGTCCTCGCCGACGAACTTGATGGTGAGCACGCCCTTGCCGGGGAAGGTGAAATCCGTCGCGCGATACTGGTCGCCAAAGGCATGGCGGCCGACCACGATCGGCTGGGTCCAGCCGGGCACCAGGCGCGGCACATTCTTGCAGATGATGGGTTCGCGGAAGATCACGCCGCCCAGGATGTTGCGGATGGTGCCGTTGGGCGACTTCCACATCTTCTTGAGCTTGAATTCCTCCACCCGCGCCTCGTCGGGGGTGATGGTGGCGCACTTCACGCCCACGCCGTATTTCTTGATGGCCTCGGCCGCTTCCACCGTTACCTTGTCGTCGGTGGCGTCGCGATGCTCGATGGACAGGTCATAGTAATGCAGGTCGATGTCCAGATAGGGCAGGACCAGCTTCTTCTTGATCAGGTCCCAGATGATGCGGGTCATCTCGTCGCCGTCCAGCTCGACGACCGGATTGGCGACCTTGATCTTTTCCATGACGCGTCTTTCCTTTGAATTGGCCTTGAAACAGGCTTTTGAGGCTCGAAAAAGGGGGGCGGAAGGGCTATAGCCGAGGCCCGTTTAGCCCGCCAAAACCGGCCCGTCAAAGCGTCCAATGACCCCACCTCTCACTGCACCGGCCGTCATCCTGGCCCAGCCCCAAATGGGGGAAAATGTCGGGGCCGCCGCCCGGGCGATGAAGAATTTCGGCCTCTCGGAACTGGTGCTGATCGCCCCCAAATGCGAATGGCCCAACGATCGCGCGCAGATGCTGGCCTCGGGCTCCGGCGATATCCTGGATGCGGCCAAAGTCTTTCCCGATGCAGCCGCAGCGCTCGCGCCCTACAATCTGGTACTGGCAACCACGGCGCGGGGCCGCGATGTGGTGAAGGAAATCCACACGCCGCAAGCAGGCATCCGGCGGCTGCGCACCGCGGCCGAGACCGGCACGCGAACCGCCATCCTGTTCGGGGGCGAGCGGGCGGGGCTCACCAATGAGGAAATGAGCCTGGCGGACGCGGTGATCACCATTCCAACGGCGGAATTTTCCTCTCTTAACCTGGGCCAGGCCGTGCTGCTGCTGGGCTATGAGTGGCTGAAATCGGCCGACACCACTCCGGCGGTGCGGACCCGGGCCACCATCGCCCAGCCGGCCAGCCGCTTCGAGCTGACCGGCCTGTTCGAGCATCTGGAGCGGGAATTGGACGCAGCCGAGTTCCTTTTCCCGTCCGCCAAGCGCGATACCATGGTGCGCAACATCCGGGCCATGATAATGCGGTCGGGCCTCACCGATCAGGAGGTACGCACCATCCGCGGTATGATCGTGGCGTTGGTGCGCAATAAGTACAGAGGTACTAAATGAGCCGCGGATGGGTTTCTATGGGGTCGCGCGGCCGGACGGCTTCGCTTCGCGCGCCTGGCCGTCGCTCCCGCCGCGGCATGATCGTGGCTCTGGTGCGCAACAAATACCGCGGCCCAAAGAAGGACACTCCGTGACCGCCCTTCCCATCATCGGCTTTGTGGCCGTCGCCCTCATCGCCGTCGCCTTCGCCACCGTGCCGCTGTGGCGCAAGTCGAAGGGAAAGGCGCGCGCGCTGCTGCTCGCGGCGGTGGCCTTGTTCATGCTGGCGATTGGTGGCGGGGCTTATTACCTGCTGGGCCGGCCGCATCTGGCGATGCGTCAGGCACAGGGCTTGAACAGCCGCGAGATGGGCGCGCTGGTGCCTTACCTGATTCAGCGCGTGCGCCAGGACCCGAAGGATGTGCGCGCCTGGCGCTATCTGGCCCAGGCCTATATGTCCGCCAATGACGCGCGCGATGCCGCCAAGGCACTGGCCAAGGAAATCGCCATCACCGGCAAGGGCGATCCCGTGCTGGATGCCGCCTATGGCGAGGCGCTGGTGCTGGATGGTCGCGGCGCGGTGTCGGCGGAAGCCGAAGAGGCCTTCAACGATGCGCTGAAGATCGATCCGCACAGTGCCCCGGCGCGCTTTTACTTGGGGTTGGCCAAGGCCAATCGCAACGACCGGGCCGGCGCGCTGGCCTTATGGCAGAGCCTGCTCGCCGACATCCCGACCGATGCGCCGCTGCATCAGATGCTGGTGGACCGCATCGCCATGCTGACATCACAAGCTCCGGGCGGCGCGCCCAATCCGCGGGCGATGGTGGACATGCTGGCGGCGCGGTTGAAAGCCGATCCCAATGACGCGCTGGGCTGGGTGCGGCTGATGCGTGCCTATACCGTGCTGGGCGAAACGGAAAAGGCCAAGCAGGCATTGGCCGATGCCCGCAAGGCCTTTCCCGATAACAAGGATGCGCAGACCGCGTTCAGTACGGCAGCGAAGGCGCTGAAGATTCAATAACCCCGTCCGTCATTCCGGTGTAGGCGGGAATCCAACTTGCAACCGGCCGTTCTGCAAGAACGTTGGATGCCCGCTTTCACGGGCATGACAACTCAGATCAGTACGGCATCTTCCGCTTGGTATAGAGCCGATCCGCCTGTACGCGTTCTTCCGTACCAGCCGGCCCCATGCGCCGTCCCTGATCGATCTCCTGCTGCGGCGTCGCGCCGGGCGGGCCATTGCCCAGCCATTTGACGTTGTTCTTCCTGGCGGCAAGGCGGATGCGTTCCAGGTCTTCCTCCAGGCGCTTGGACGCCGGAAGAGCGGCGCGCTGCTCGCGCGTCAGGTCTTCGCGGATCGCGTCATAACCGAGATGCGACCAGCCATTGTCGCTGGGACCGGGCTCGGCAAAGGCAAGACCCTTTACCGCCATCAGCTGCTCAGCGGCCATGGCGGAGCGGCGGTTCTCCAGCTTGAAGCCCATGGTGATCTCGCCCTTGGGATTGTGCGGCCAGGTGTCGGCCAGGCGCAGATACTCGTTCTGGCTGAGGCCCCAGATATGTGCGGCGAACGCCTGGCTGCCGGCGCCCTGCACGCCTTCGATGGGAAGCTCTTCCACCCCGGGCCAGGTCCACTTGTAGCGTCCGCCGGCGATAGCGATCTCGGCCGCTTCCGGCGATTCCATTTCGCAGATCAGGCAGCCATGTGCGCCCGCCGCCAGCGACTGATGGATCTGCCAGACATTGGCGCGCATTGAGGGACCGTCGAAGCCCCAGGCCGGCAATGTGACGAACACCATCGGGGTGCGGTGGCCGCTTGGCGTGGGGCCGCCATCGACCAGACCTTGCATGAAGTTGCGCAGTCCGTCGAAGTTGAAACTGTCATTCTCCATTTCGTAGTTGATGGCATCGCAGTAGGTCTTGGCCATGCGCTTGCCTTCCTCATAGGTGTCAGGCGCACCCGAGGCTCCGAATTCCGCATAAGCGACGACCTGATTGTCTTCCCACAACTCGATCGCCTTGTTGATGCGGCGCGGCTTGTAGTTGGGATCGACCGTGGGAACCATCGGCAGGGTGCGGGCCCAATTCGCCTTGAAGCCAAAGCCCTTGCTGGCGGTGCCGATATAGTGCGGGCTGTCCAGCATGCTGCGGCCCGTGGCATGGGGAACGCCGGGCGGATAGCCGCCCTCAGGATTGCGCACGGGACCACCACCGCCGCGGCCCTGCGCCAGGGCCTCGCCAGCGGCGACGACCCCGGCACTGACCATGCCGAAGCCTCTCAGAAAATCGCGCTTCTTGATGTTCTTGATGTCCATTGTTTCCCCCTGCCTGATTTTGGAGGAAAACCTGTCACGTCTGTCATGGCTTGTCAGCCGATTTCAACCGCTGCGGTGCAGCACCCAGATCGCGCAGCATCTGTTCGATTGCGAGGGCTGCGCTTTCCACGGCAGCGCCGTCGCGGCCACGCACGACCAGTTGCGCCCCGAACGGCCTTTCGCTGCCTTCGCGATAAAATGGGTAGGAGCCGATGGCCACATTCTTGTGCGCTTTCTGCACCTGGGCCAAGCCGGGCGCGACCAGGCCTTCGGCAATATCGGCTTCCACGGTGACGCTTTGCACCTTGCGGCCACGCGGCAGTTCGGCCGCCAGCGATTCCATCATGGCGCGCATCACCATCGGCACACCCGCCAGGACATAGACATTCCCGATATGAAAGCCAGGAGCCCCGGACACGGAATTGGTTACCAACGCCGCCCCGTGCGGGACACGGGCCATGCGCTTCCTCATGTCGTTGAACTCGCCCGGCGGATAGCGCGCTTCCAAGAGGGCATAGGCTTCGGGGTGATAGCCGATGCCCACGCCGAAAGCCTTGGCCACCGCATCCGCCGTGATGTCGTCATGGGTGGGGCCGATGCCCCCCGTGGTGAAGACGAAATCATAACGGGCGCGCAAGGCGTTGAGCGCGGTGACGATTTCCGCCTCCACATCGCCCACCACCCGCACCTCCTTGAGATCGATCCCGAGCGCCGCCAGGAACCGGGCGATATAATTGGTATTGGTGTCCTGGGTACGGCCGGAAAGGATCTCATCCCCGATCACCAGTACGGCGGCGTACGCTTGCGACATTCAAGTTCCCGTAACCAGGCTTTGGTTTTATGGCGCTCCGATATTATATTGGCCGCCACCCATGACCATCCTGCCCCAACCTGAGATTTTCGAAGCCGCCCGCAAGGCCCATTTCGCGGTCACGGTCCACAATCCGGCCGATTTCGAGGGCATGCGCCGGGCCGGCCGGCTGGCCGCCGAGGTCCTGGATCTGCTGGTGCCGATGGTCAAACCGGGTGTCACCACGGCCGCCCTGGACAAGGCCGCCTATGACTACATCGTCGCCCATGGCGCCATTCCGGCCTGCCTGAACTATCGCGGCTATCGCCATACGGTCTGCACCTCCATCAACCATGTGGTCTGCCACGGCATTCCCAACGACAAGCCGCTGCGCGATGGCGATATCGTGAATATCGATGTCACCGTCATCCTGGACGGCTGGCATGGCGACACGTCCCGCATGTATCCGGTGGGCGAGGTCAAGCGCCGGGCCGAGCGGCTGGTCGAGATAACTTATGAATCCATGATGCGCGGCATCGCGGCGGTGAAGCCGGGCGCGACCACCGGCGATATCGGCTATGCCATCCAGGCCTATGCCGAAGGTCAGGAGAAATGCGCCGTGGTGCGCGACTTCTGCGGCCATGGCCTGGGCAAGGTGTTCCACGCCCTGCCCAACATTGTGCATTACGGCAAGCCGGGTCATGGCATCGCCCTCAAGCCAGGCATGTTCTTCACCGTCGAGCCGATGATCAATCTGGGCGGCTATGGCGTGAAGGTCTTGAGCGACGGCTGGACCGCTGTCACCCGTGACCGCTCGCTTTCGGCGCAGTTCGAGCATTCGGTCGGCGTCACCGAAACGGGCGTCGAGATTTTCACGCTATCTCCAAAAGGCTGGCATAAGCCGCCCTATCTCTAAACAATGAGCGAGGCGAAGGACTCTTCGGCATCGCCTCGTCCTGTCTCCGACGACACCGGTCCTTCGGGTCATCGCGAGCGGCTGCGCGAGCGCTTTGTGAAGGGCGGCGCCGATGCCATGCCCGATTATGAGTTGCTGGAGCTGACGCTCTTCTCTGCCCTGCCACGGCGGGACACCAAGCCCCTGGCGAAAGCCTTATTGGCTCGCTTCGGCAGCTTTGCCGAGGTGATCGCCGCGCCCCGTGCCCGGCTGCTGGAAGTCAAAGGTGTCGGCGAGGGCGTTGTCCATCACCTGAAGATCGTGGAGGCCGCTGCCCAGCGCCTGGCCAAGACCCGTGTGATCGGCCGGCCGGCTCTGTCATCCTGGACGGCGCTTTTGGATTACTGCACCGCCACCATGGCGCGCTCGCAGAATGAGGAATTCCGCATTCTTTTCCTTGACCGCAAGAACATCCTGATCGCCGACGAAGTGCAGAACCGGGGCACGGTGGATCACACGCCGGTCTATCCGCGCGAGATCATCAAGCGGGCGCTGGAGTTGTCGGCCTCGGCCATCATCCTGGTGCACAACCATCCGTCCGGCGATCCGACGCCCTCCAAGGCCGACATTGCCATGACGCGCGAGGTGGCAAGCGCCGCCAAGGCGCTGGGCATTGCGGTCCATGACCATCTGGTGATCGGCCGCGGCGGTCACACCAGCTTCAAGTCCCAGGGATTGCTGTAATCCGGAACGAGATGCGGTTCCTTGCGTTGCCCGCCTATGGTGCCTCACGATAAACAATCGCAAATTGCCGCGGTCGAGGCTTTCCTTGCCGGCCTGACCCGCAACGATGTGCGCGCCATGCCATTTGCGGATGATGTTCTTCTCACCAGTCCGCTTGATCCCGGCAATCCCGCCCGCGGGCGCGATCAGGTCATCGCTTTTCTGCAAAACGAGGTGTTTCCGAAAGTGCCTGTGGCGTCCGCCAAGGTCGAGCGGCATATCGTTGAGGGCGATGCCGTCGCCACGCTTTGGGAAGCGACCTTCCATCTGGACGGCAAAGCGGTCGTGGTGCCGATCTTCGATTTTTTCCGCGTTACTGGCGGATTGATCCATGAGATCAGGCCGTACTTCGACCCCAAGCCCCTGAAGGGGCGCGCGGGCTAGGGGCGGCACAAGCTCTTGAGATAACTGAAAAAATCAGGCCTTTCGCGCGACGCCCTTCCGCGTTAGAAGCACCGGTAAATCTTCGTCGGTGCCTCCCATGATCCCCCGTTATGCCCGCGCTCCGATGGTTTCGATCTGGTCGCCCGAAACCAAATTTCGCATCTGGTTCGAGATCGAGGCGCATGCCACCGACGCGCTGGCCGAGCTGGGCGTGGTGCCGAAAGACGCTGCGAAAAAAGTCTGGGAGAAAGGCCGGCACGCCAAGTTCGACGTGGCGCGGATCGACGAGATCGAGCGCGAGGTCAAGCACGATGTCATCGCCTTCCTCACCCACCTGTCCGAGATCGTGGGACCGGAAGCGCGCTTTGTGCACCAGGGCATGACCTCGTCCGACGTGCTGGACACCTGCCTGAATGTCCAGCTTGCCCGCGCCGCCGACATCCTGATCGAAGATACCGATGCGCTGCTGGCGGCGCTGAAGAAGCGCGCTTTGGAATACAAGATGACGCCCACCATCGGGCGCAGCCACGGCATTCATGCCGAGCCCACCACCTTCGGCGTCAAGCTCGCCACCTACTATGCCGAGTTCACCCGCGCCCGTGCGCGGCTGGCGACGGCGCGCAGCGAAATCGCCACCTGCGCCATTTCCGGCGCGGTCGGCACCTTCGCCAACATCTCTCCCCAGGTGGAAGAGCATGTGGCCAAGGCCATGAACCTGACGGTCGAGCCGGTCTCCACCCAGGTCATTCCCCGCGACCGCCATGCCGCTTATTTCGCGACGTTGGGCGTGGTGGCCTCGTCGCTGGAACGGCTGGCGGTGGAAATCCGCCATCTGCAGCGCACCGAGGTGCTGGAAGCCGAGGAATATTTCTCGCCGGGCCAGAAGGGCTCATCCGCCATGCCGCACAAGCGCAATCCGGTGCTGACCGAGAATGTGACGGGCCTGGCCCGCATGGTGCGCAGCTATGCGATTCCCGCGATGGAAAAGGTGGCGCTGTGGCATGAGCGGGACATCTCCCATTCCTCCGTCGAGCGCTACATCGGCCCCGATGCCACCATCACCTTGGACTTCGCGCTGGCGCGCATGACCGGCGTGGTCGAAAAGCTGGTCGTCTATCCGGAGCGGATGCAGAAAAATCTGGATGCCACCCATGGCTTGGTGCACAGCCAGCGCGTGCTGCTGGCCCTGACGCAAGCCGGTTTGGCGCGCGAGGACAGCTATCGTCTGGTGCAGAAGAACGCCATGCGTGCCTGGAACGGCGAAGGCAATCTGCTCGACCTGCTCAAGGCCGATCCTAATGTCTCCAAAGCATTGCCGGCGACAAAGCTCGAAGCCATGTTCGATCTTGGCTATCACCTGAAGCAGGTGGACACGATCTTCAAGCGCGTGTTTGGCTAATCCGGCAGCGCAAACGCCACCACCAGATCACCGCGTCTAGTCCCCAGCTTCTCGTGTCCGCCGGCGGCGATCACCACATACTGCTTGCCCTTCCACATATAGGTCATGGGTGTCGCTTGTCCGCCGGCCGGCAGCCGGCCCTTCCACAATTCCGCGCCGGTTTTCGCATCGAAGGCGCGCAGATAATCGTCCATCGCCGCGCCGATAAAGACCAGGCCGCCATCGGTGGAGACCGGCCCGCCCAGATTGGGTGCCCCGGTCTTGCCCAGCACATACTGACTGAAAGGCGCCAGGTCTTCGGTGGTGCCCAGCGGCACCGACCAGAGGATTTTCCCGCTGTGCATGTCGATGGCATGCAGTTGGCCCCAGGGTGGCGGATTGCACGGGATACCAATGGGCGACACCAGCGTCCGCCGCCACATGCCGAAAGGCGCGCCACGATTGCGCGATATTTCCTCATGCGGATGGGCCTTGCGCATCGCATCGATCTGATCGGCCGGGATCAGGGTCACCTCGTGCATCACGCTCGAGGTGTTGACGAACACCACGTCGCGCGCCGCATCGAAGGACAATCCGCCCCAGTTGGTGCCGCCGCCGGTGAAGGGATAGATGATCGTGCCCTGGGTGCTGGGCGGGGTGTAGAAGCCTTCATGGCGGGCGCTGGCGATCAGGTCGCGACATTTGCCGCGGTCCCAGAAGGTCAGGCCAAAGGCGTCGTCCGCTGTGATCTTGTGGGGCGCAAGCGGCGGCGGTGCGACCGGGAAAGGCTGTGTCGGCGACAGCCTGTCGCCCGGCGCCGGTCCTTGCGGCACCTTGCGTTCCTGGACCGGAATGACGGGCTTGCCGGTTTCGCGATCCAAGGTGAACAGCAGACCCTGCTTGGTAGGCTGCAGCACCACATCGACCGTTTTGCCCTGATAGGTGACCTTGCCCAGGGTCGGCTGGGACGCCACGTCATAGTCCCAGAGATCGTGATGGCTGGTCTGGAAGGACCAGGCGACTGCGCCGGTCTCGATCTTCAGCGCCACCACCGCATTGGAATATTTGCTGTCATGGGTGCGATAGCCGCCCCAGAAATCAGGGCTGGGGCTGGAGGTCGGCAGAAAGACCAGCCCACGCGGCTCATCGACCGAGAGCGGCGCCCACACATTCGACGCCCCCGCACGCGGTCCCTGGATGGGGTCGCCCCCAATCGGATCAAAAGACCATTTCGGTGCGCCGGTCATGGCATCAAAGGCGCGCACCACGCCATGCAGCTCGTCCACCCGCTGATTGTCATCCAGCGAGGAGCCCACCACCACCACGCCGTGACTTACCACAGGCGGTGAGGAGAACTGCATCTGCCCGGCGTGCGCCAGCTTTCTGTCATCGATCACGGCCGCGCCATGATCGCCGAAACCGGCGATGGGCTTTCCGGTCGCCGCATCCAGGGCATAGAGCCGGCGGTTGTTGGCGGCCAAATAGATCCGCCCCCGCCCGTCATTGCCTTTCCAATAAGCCACCCCCCGGCAGTTGAATGAATCATGAAAGCGAACCTTGTCGGACAGATGCGGATCGAAGCGCCAGATTTCCTTGCCCGTGCCGGGATCAAGCGCGCTGACTTCCTGAAAGGATGAACAGACGAACAGCTTTCCCTCATTCAGGATCGGGGTGTCCTCGAAGGCTGATTTGGCCACTGACCCGGCGTGGCGCGTCATGGCGCCGGTGGAATAGCTCCAGGCCTGACGCAAGTGTCCGACATTGGCCGATGTGATTTGGGCCGCGGAAGAGTGCCGCTGGCCGCCCTGGTCGCCGCCGTACTGGCTCCAGCCGGTATCGGCCAGCCCTGGCGACGCCAGCAGCATACATCCCGTCACCAGCAAAACCCGTTTCATCGCCCGCTCCCGATCCGGTATCGTCCTGCCATGTCATATCCCGACAGCTTGCCGGCGGAAGAGCGCAGGGATGGCCCGCGCCGGATTGGTGATATCTGGCAATGGGTTGGGCTAAGCGGCGTGTTTTTCGGGACGGACGGCGCGCACCGGCGGGCTTTCATTTACGCCTATGCCGTGGCGGCGCTGTTTGTGACGGCAATCAACACCCTCAATGTCATGTCCATCCTGCATGACATGCCCCGTCTCAACCCGCTGGAACCGCTGATCTGGGAAGGCTCGAGCTGGCTGACCCTGCTGGCCTTCTTCTGGATCATCTGGCTCGCCTGGCGGCTGGCGCCCTTGAATGTCCGGCCGCGCTGGCTGCTTCTGATCCATGTTCCAGCGGCGCTGCTGTTTGCCTCTGCCCATGTCGGCGGCTTCATCGCCCTGCGCATCTTCGCTTATTGGGCGCTGGGCGGGCACTATCATGTCGGCCATTTCTGGACGCAGTTTTTCTATGAGCTGCGCAAGGATGGCTTTGGCTATGTGATGTTCCTGGCGGGATTCGCGCTCATCGAGCATTTGCTCCGCCAGCAGCAGCCCGCCGCACCCGTCCCACCGGCCGCAGACTCGACCTTCGACATTCGGGATGGCGCCAAGCTGACCCGCGTGCTCCTGTCCGACATTCTCGCCGTGACTTCGGCCGGCAATTATGTCGAGTTCGCACTGGCCGATGGCCGGCGGCTGTTGATGCGCAGCCCCCTCTCGGCCTTGGAAACCGACCTGGAGGGACGCGGTTTTGTGCGCACCCACCGCTCCTGGCTGGTGAATGCCGCACGTGTCACCGCCCTGAAGCCGGAAGGCTCCGGCGACTATGAGGTCAGCCTGGGCGAGCTGGAGGTGCCCCTGTCCCGCCGCTTCAAGGCGGCGCTGACCAGATTGCGCGGCGGCTGACTAACGGGCCTGGCTTTTGACCTCGGCCACGGCCGCGTTCAGGCATTCGGTCATTTTCTCGCGGATGACGGCGTCAGAGACCGATCCGTCCAGCTCGGACCTGAGCTTGCGAAAGACGTCTTCGTCGCCCGCTTCCTGGAAGTCGGCCGCGATCACGCCCAGGATGAACTGCTCGGATGCCTCGCCCGACAGGCCCTTTTTTCCGGCCGCCCAGGCACCCAGCAGGCGGTTGCGCCGCGCCTCGACCTTGAAGCGCAGTTCCGCGTCATGTGCCCATTTGGATTCGAAGGCCTTGCCGCGGTCGTCCATGCTGATGGCCATACTGGCGCTCCCTGGGTTGTCAGGACCCAAGCATGGCCAGCCTTCATGTCAAGATTGCGCCGGTTTGCGGAGGGAGCCGGCGATGCCGGTAAGCGCTTGATTTTAGACATTTCTGTGGACGGGAACCGGTTATGCATACCATGCGGCCATGGGAACGTTGCGGGCGGAGCCCCCCATCCCTAAATTGCAGCTTTAACGGGCCACGGCCCTTGAAGGACCTCCCCCATGAAGCGCCGCCGCGTCATCTACGAAGGCAAGGCCAAGATCCTCTACGAAGGCACCGAGCCGGGCACCGTCATCCAGTATTTCAAGGACGACGCCACCGCGGGCAATGGCGCCAAGAAGGA
>CAYQZM010000192.1:0-19574 GCA_964421935.1 uncultured Rhizobium sp.
CAGGGAATCCTGGCGCAGAAGCTCAAGACCATGGACGCGGTGCGCGAAGCTTTCGGCTGGAAGAAGCCGGAGGGCTGCCACAAATGCCGTCCCGCTCTGAACTACTACCTGCTCTGCGCCTGGCCCAGCGAATACCGCGACGATTCCCGCTCCCGCTTCGTCAATGAGCGCGTACACGCCAACATCCAGAAGGATGGCACCTACAGCGTGGTGCCGCGCATGTGGGGCGGGCTCACCACGCCCGGCGAACTGCGTGCCATCGCCAATGTGGCCGAGAAGTTCGGCATCCCCACTGTCAAGGTCACCGGCGGCCAGCGCATCGATCTGTTGGGTGTGAAGAAGGAAGATTTGCCCGCGGTGTGGAACGATCTGGGCAAGGCCGGCATGGTTTCGGGCCACGCCTATGCCAAGGGGCTGCGCACGGTGAAGACCTGCGTGGGCAGTGAATGGTGCCGCTTTGGCACCCAGGATTCCACCGGTCTGGGCGTCAAGCTGGAGAAGATGTGCTGGGGCTCCTGGACGCCGCACAAGGTCAAGTTCGCCGTCTCCGGCTGCCCGCGCAATTGCGCCGAGGCCACGATCAAGGACATGGGCGTGGTCTGCGTCGAGGCCGGCTATGACATTCTGGTCGGCGGCAATGGCGGCGTGGATGTGCGCGTCACCGATCCGTTGGTGCGGGTCGCCACCGAAACCGAGGTTCTGGAATATGCCAGCGCTTTCATGCAGCTCTACCGCGAAGAAGCCCACTATCTGGAGCGTACCGCGCCCTGGATCGCGCGGGTCGGCATCGACTATGTGAAGAAGCGGCTGGTGGAAGATGGTGAGGGCCGCGCTGCGCTCAACGCCCGTTTCCTCTATTCCCAGCGTTTTGCCCAGATCGATCCCTGGACGGAACGGGCCATGGGCGCCGATGCCCATGAGTTCAAGCCGCTGCCGGAGATGGCGTGATGGCCGATGTGAAGACTGGCGCCAACTGGAAGAATGTCGGGCCGCTGGAGAATGTGCCGCTGCGCGGCGCGCGCCGGCTGTGCCTGAAATCGGCGGGCAAGCCGGTCGCGGTGTTCCGCACCGGTGACGGCGAGGTCTTCGCGCTGGTCGATGAATGCCCGCACAAGAAAGGTCCGCTGTCGGAAGGCATCGTCGCCGGAAAGACCGTCACCTGTCCTTTGCACAACTGGGCGATTGGCCTCGACGACGGCGAAGCGGTGGCTCCCGATGTCGGAACCGCCCAACCTCTCTCGGTGCGCATCCTGAGCGGCGACATCTATATTCATATTCCCGAACTGGAGCCGGTGTGACCCGCACCACCTGCCCTTATTGCGGCGTGGGGTGTGGCGTTGCGGTGATGGACGGCATGCCACGCGGCGATGAGACCCATCCTGCCAATTTCGGGCGGCTTTGCTCCAAGGGCGCGGCGCTGAAAGACACCTTGGCCCTGCCCGACCGGCTGATCGCACCCACGATCGACGGCAAGGAAACGAGCTGGGACGCAGCGTTGGACCTGATCGCTGGCGAATTCCTGCGTATCCGCGAACAGCATGGCCCCGAGGCGATCGCCTTCTATGTTTCCGGCCAGTTCCTCACCGAGGATTACTACGTCGCCAACAAGCTGATGAAAGGCTTCATCGGCGCCGGCAACGTCGATACCAACTCCCGCCTCTGCATGTCGTCATCGGTCGCTGGCCATGTGCGCGCCTTCGGCGAAGACGTCGTGCCCGGCTGCTATGAAGACCTGGAGGAAGCCGATCTGGTGGTACAGGTCGGCAGCAACATGGCCTGGTGCCATCCGGTGCTGTATCAGCGCCTGATGGCGGCCCGCGCGCGGCGCGGCACCAAGATCGTGAACATAGATCCCCGCCGCACGGCGACCGCGGAAACGGCTGATCTGCATCTGGCCATCGCGCCCGGCACAGACGTGCTGCTATGGAGCGGGTTGCTCGCCTATCTGTCCAACCAGAACGCGATTGATGGCGACTGGACAGCCCGCCATGTCAATGGGTTGGCCGAAAGCATCGCCGCGGCACATGCCATGGCGCCTTCCCTGGCGATGACGGCGGCAGCCTGCGGCCTGAAAGTCGAGGACGTGCGCGCTTTTTATGCGCTGTTCACCGGCACCGAGCGCGTGGTGACGCTTTATTCGCAAGGCGTGAACCAATCCGCCAGCGGCACCGACAAGGTCAACGCCATCATCAACTGTCATCTGGCAACGGGACGCATCGGCCGCGCCGGAATGGGTCCCTTTTCCCTGACAGGACAGCCCAATGCTATGGGCGGCCGCGAAGTGGGCGGCCTGGCCAACCAGCTCGCGGCGCATATGGGTTTCCTGCGGCAGGATATCGAA
Organism: uncultured Rhizobium sp.; assembly: GCA_964421935.1. Taxonomy (GTDB): domain Bacteria; phylum Pseudomonadota; class Alphaproteobacteria; order Micropepsales; family Micropepsaceae; genus Rhizomicrobium. Next base: position 2,342 of record CAYQZM010000192.1, read on the forward strand.
CGCGTGGGCCGTTTCTGGAAATCGCCCGGCATGGCCAAAGCCCCCGGCCTGAAGGCGGTTGACCTGTTCGACTCGGTGCATGACGGTCGCATCAGGGCGATCTGGATCGCCGCCACCAATCCCGCCGACTCCATGCCGCGTGCCGCCCGTGTGCGCGAGGCATTGGCGCGCTGTCCGCTGGTCATCGTCGCCGATGCCTGGCCCACCGACACCACGAAGCTGGCGCGGGTGGTGCTGCCCGCCGCCGGCTGGGCGGAGAAGGACGGCACCGTCACCAATTCGGAGCGCCGCATCTCGCGCCAGCGCGCCTTCCGCGCCGCGCCCGGCCAGGCGCGGCCCGACTGGTGGATGTTTACCGAAGTGGCGCGGCGCATGGGATTTGCGGGCGCCTTCTCCTATCGCGGACCGGCCGACATTTTTCGCGAGCATGCGGCCCTGTCGGCTTTCGAGAACAACGGCACGCGCCTCTTCAATCTGGGCGCGCTGGCGGATCTGGACGATGCTGCCTATGACGCTCTGGCGCCGGTGCAATGGCCCTTGCCACGGCTCGGCCAGGCAGGGCCGCGCTTGTTTGCCCGCGGCGGCTTTTCCACCCCGGATGGACGCGGACGAATGGTGCCGCTGCAAATGCGCCTCCAGGAAGGGTCGGCCGACTTCCCGTTTACCCTCAACACCGGCCGGATTCGCGATCAGTGGCACACCATGACCCGCACCGGGCGGGTGCCGCGCCTGATGACCCATATCGCCGGCCCCAGCCTTTGCCTGCACCCGCGCGATGCGGCTGCCCTCGGTATCGCCGATCGTGGACTGGTGAGGCTGGAAAGTGCCCAAGCCAGCGTGGTGATGCGGGCGCAGGTGGATGAAGGCGTGCGCCCCGGCGATGTCTTCGCGCCCATGCATTGGACCGACCAGTTCACCTCCAGCGGACCGGTAGACCGGCTGGTGCACGCGATTACCGATCCGGTGTCCGGGCAGCCCGATCTCAAGGGCACGCCGGTACGGGTGAGCGTGATCGAGGAGGCGTGGCGCGGTGCGCTGGTGCGGCTGGAGGGCGGCGAGCCCGAATTGAGCGATACAAGCTGGTGGGCCAAAGCGCCCGCCGGTCCCGGTTTCGCTTTCGAACTGGCCGGCTGGAAGCCGCTGTCAGGAGAAATCCATGCCGAAACGGTGCTGCGCCGGTTGCTGCATATTTCCGCCGATGCGGAACTGATCAGCTATTCCGATCCGCGCAAGGCCATGTTCCGCTATGCCGGTTTGGTGCAGGGCCGACTGGCAGCCTGCGTGTTCTTTGCGCCGCCGGGGGCGGAGCTGATTGGCGCGGAACAAGCCAAAGCGCTTCTGGGCAAGGAGATTTCCGCCGTCGAAAGGCTGGCGCTGCTGGCGGGTGTCAGCGCCAGCGGCGCCAAGACCGCAGGGCCCATCGTCTGCGCCTGCTTTTCCGTCAGCGAGGACAAGATCAAAGAGACTATTCGCGTCGACGGCCTGACCACACCCGCGCAGATCGGCGCTGTGCTCAAGGCGGGCACCAATTGTGGCTCCTGCATTCCGGAATTGAAAAAGCTGCTCGCCTTGGAACCGCGGCAATTGGAGGAAAGCCGATGACCATTTCAACCGCCTGCCTGGATGGCAGGCTACCCACGGTGGCGGAAGCTTTGGCGCTGGTGGCACCGCTCCTGCCCACCCTGACAAGCGGCGAGCAGATTCCGCTGCACCACGCGACGGGTCGTGTTCTTGCGCGCGATGTGATCGCGCCCATCACCATGCCGCCCTGGGGGCGCGCCGCCATGGATGGTTTTGCCTTCCGCTGCGGCAGCGGCGCGCCGCTCAAACTGGTGGGAATGGCCACCGCGGCAAGGGCCTTTGAAGGCTCCGTTCAGCTCGGGGAATGCGTCGCCATTTCCACCGGCGCGCGGATGCCAGAGGGTTGCGATACCGTCGCCATGCGCGAACAGTGCAGCCGGGAGCAGGACAAGGTCTGGCTGGGCGCCCTCTTGAAGCGCGGCGCCCATGTGCGCCCCCGCGGGGAAGATTATGCCGAGGACGACATCCTGCTAGAGGCCGGAACCTGCCTCGAGGCCCAAATGATCGCCTTGCTGGCCTCGGCCGGGATTGGGCATGTCGACGTGCATCGTCCGCTTCGCGTTGCCATCCTTTCCATCGGCGATGAACTGAAGACCGGCCTTTTCTTCGACAGCAACCGCGCCATGTTGCAGGGGCTGCTGGCGAGTGCGGCCATATCCGATCTGGGTATTCTGCCGGACTGCCGCGAAGCCATTCAGGCCGCTATCTCCCAAGCCGCTACGCAGTGCGATGTGATTATCAGCACCGCCGGTACGTCAGCCGGTGACGAAGATCGCGTTCGGGCCGCGATCATGGGAGCGGGCGGCCAGATACTAGTTTCGGGCGTTGGGATCAAACCGGGCAAGCCAGTGGCGATCGCCCGCATCGGCGCTGCCCTGCATATCGCCCTGCCGGGAAACCCTGTCGCCGCCTTCGCGACCTTCCTGGCTCTGGGCCACCCGCTGTTGCGGCGGCTTGGCGGCCACCATGAAAAGGTCGCGCCGCTTCATGCGGTTCGGGCGAATTTCACCTACCGCAAGAAAAAGGGCGTGCGGGAATATCTGCGCGTTCGTCTGGAAGATGGTGATGACGGCCTGCCCCGCGCCCTGGCCGTCGGGAGTGGTTCGGCGCAGCTATTTTCCCTGGCCCATTGCGACGGCCTGCTTTGCCTGGACGAATCCATCGGCGAGATAGGAGAAGGCGATATCCTGCCCTGTCATGTCTTTTCGAGCGGGAATCCATGACCGATGTTCCCGGTCTTATCCTGGCCGGCGGCCGCTCCAGCCGCATGGGCGGTGGCGACAAATGCCTGTCGCCGCTGCACGGCCGCCCCCTGCTCTCGCATATACTGGACCGGATTCAGCCACAGACATCGCGCCTGCTGATCAATAGCAACAGCGACCGAACGCTGTTCGGGAATTTCGGGCTGCCGGTCCGGCCCGATACGCTGCCGGACCATCCGGGTCCGCTGGCCGGAATTCTGACCGGTCTTCTGTGGGCGCGCGAGCACGGCGCAACCCATCTCGCCACCGTACCCTGCGACACGCCTTTCCTGCCGCATGATCTGGTCCCGCGGCTGGAACAGGGCCTGTGCCGGTCACGTGCCGGGATTGTCGTGGCCCGCGATCCCGCTCGGATCCACCCCATCATCGCCCTGTGGCCCATCGGCCTGGCGCCGCAGTTGGCGGCCGATCTGCATGCCGGCGCCAGGTCCGTCTTTCGCTGGCTGGACCAGTTTGCATTCTGCAGCGTTGAATTTCCGGCTGATCATTTCATGAACCTCAACACACCAGCCGAGCTGCTGGCTGCGGAGCGTGCGTCTTCACTGGCCGCCTGAGCTCAGAAATCAACCTGATCGCCGCCTTTCAAGGACAGGATGGCGCGGGCTTCCTCCGGCGAGGCCACGGATCGTCCCAGCCCCTCGATGATTTGGCGGACCAGGCGAACCTGCTCCGCATTGGATTGCGCCAGGCGCCCTTTGCCGGCCCAAAGCGAATCTTCCAGACCGACCCGCACATTGCCGCCCATCGCCGCCGCCTGGGCGGCAATTGGCAGTTGGTTGCGGCCGGCGCCCAGCACCGACCATTTATAGTCCTTGCCGAAGAGCCGGTCGGCCGTCCGCTTCATGTGCAGCACGTCTTCCGGATGCGCACCGATGCCGCCCAAAATTCCAAACACCGTCTGCACGAACAAGGGTGGCCGGACCAGGCCGCGCTCCAGGAAGTTGGCCAGGTTGTAGAGGTGTGAGGTGTCATAGCATTCGAATTCAAAGCGCGTGCCGCAATCGCCCAGGGTACGCAGCACATATTCGATATCCCTGAAGGTGTTGCGGAAGACCAGATCACGGGAATCCTCCAGCGCCTTCTTCTCCCAGTCATGCTTGAAATCCTTGAATCTCTGCAGCATCGGAAACAGGCCAAAATTCATCGAGCCCATGTTCAGCGACGCGACTTCGGGCTTGAAGGTGGCGGAAGGCCTGACGCGTTCCTCCACCGTCATATATGGCGCCCCGCCGGTGGTGAGGTTCACCACGGCGTTCGTCGCCTGCTTGATGCGCGGCAAAAAGCGACCGAAGGCTTCGGGGGTCTGGTCCGGCTTTCCCGTCTTCGGGTCGCGGGCATGCAGATGGATGATCGCGGCGCCCGCTTCCGCCGCGCCCACCGCCGCCTCCGCGATTTCTTCCGGCGTCACCGGCAGGAAGGGCGACATCGAAGGGGTATGGATTGCACCCGTCACGGCGCAGGTAATGATGACCTTATCGTCCGCGCTCATCTCTTCTCTCCTGGATCGGCTGACTCAGCCGGGAATATTCTTTGCGGCCTGCTGCTTGTACGCCGCCAGCGACATCAGCCGGCGGTCGCGCCAAGCCTGTCGTTCCTGCAACTTGTCGGCCGGCAATTTTTTGCGTCGTTCCGCTTCCACCCCATTCAGGAAAGCGCCCTGCCAATCGGGCCGCGGCAGCGCCGTCGCCGCGATCCCGCGATAAACCTGTTCATAGCGTTCCACATAGTCCCGCACGCCGCCGGGAGCGTTGAGGTCGATGGTCTCGAAGGGACCCATGAACGACCAGCGCAGCGCAAGCCCCTCGCGTATGCCGATATCGATGTCTTCCACGCTGGCATAGCCTTCCGCCACCAGCCGGAAGGCTTCCTCCAGCAGCGCGCCCTGCAACCGGTTCATGACAAAACCATCCAGCTCGCGCTGCATGACGATGGGGGCGTGGCCGGCCCCGCGCAACAGCGCGGCGGTCTTCGCCACGATGGCGGTATCGGTCCATGGCGCTGGAACGATTTCCGCCGCGGGGATCAGATAGGGCGGGTTGAGGGGATGGACGACGATGCAGCGCGCCCGGCCCGCCAATCCCGCCGTGAAGCGCGATGGCAGGATCGCGGAGGTCGAGCTGGCCAGAACCGCATCGGGGTTGGCGCAGGCGTCTAGCCGCGCGAAAACTTCTTGCTTGAGTTCCACATTCTCGGGTGTGTTCTCCTGCACATGGATGGCGCCTGCGACCGCATCTTCAAGGCTTGATGCAACACGCATGCGGCCGCGCACCTCGGCGGCGGCGGCCTGGTACAACAGACCGTTTCCGGCCAGGTCCGGCAACAGCATCTCGATGTAGCGCAGCGCCTGGTCCACCGCCCCGGCCTTCTCGTCCCACAATGCGACCGCATAACCCGCCCGGGCAAAGCTGATGGCCCAGGCGCGCCCTATGAAACCCGATCCGACAATTGCGATTTTCTGCATGTCCCTCCCCCGTTTTTATTGGCCCCAGCTTGCCGCCGGCGAGATATCTGAGGCAAGGCACCAGCGAAGCTTACTCTCATCGGTAGCGCTCTCAACAAGGGCCCGTCCATGTTGCCAGCCATCGGCAATCAGACTACCGTATTGGCCGTCTCTGCCGATCCGATTTGCACATAATCAAAAAGAACCGTGCGGGAACAGAAACTCACTTCGGCATCGCAGGAAATGGAGCCCTCCGCTCAGACAAGACGCCCGGGATTGTGGCCGATCGCAACAGGCAACCTGGTGCTTTCGCTACTTGTCTTTCTGTTTTTCGCGCGCGGCCTGTCGACCGTCCTGATCTATGCGCTGATCCCCAAGCTGAAAAGCCTGTTTCAGCTGTCCTACGCCGAAGCGATGATGACCCAGTTGTGTTTCTTCCTGGGCTATTTTCTCCTCTCGCTTCCTGCCGCCTATGTCGTGAGGCGGCTAGGCTATCTTCGCGCGATCGTGCTTGGCCTGGTTGTGATGATCGGCGGATGCCTGGTCCTTTCGCCGGCGACCTGGTTCGGCCTTTATCCTGGATTTCTGGCGGCGCTGTTCGTACTGGCGGCGGGAATTACGCTTTTGCAGGTCGCCGACAACCCGTTGATCGCCATGTTCGGGCCACCAGGGGGAGCCTCCAGCCGGCTGACGCTCGCCCAGGCGTTCAACTCCCTCGGAACGGCGGTCGCCCCGGTCCTTGCGGCCTGGCTGGTCTTCAGCCCGGCCGGGCCCCCGTTCCAACAACGCCTTCAAGGCGCGGCCAGCCGCATCCGCTTTGCGGACATCGAGGCAATTCACGCGCCCTTCCTTGTCATGGCCGGGACGCTTGCCGTGGTCGCGGTCATATTCTGGCTGAAACGCTCCTACCCGGTGCCTGGGGCGGAGGCAGGGCGCCATGGCTCCTCGCATCGATTGCGTCTTTTGCGAGACAAGCGGTTTCTTTTCGGCGCCCTCGCCATCTTTCTCTATGTCGGGGCGGAAGTGTCGGTCGGCAGCATCATGGCCAATTATCTGATGCAATCCACGGTCCTATCCGTTCCGGCATATCGCGCTTCCCAGCTCATGAGCCTGTACTGGGGCGGTGCGATGTGCGGGCGCTTTGTCGGAGCGGCCGTGCTGCGAATTGTGCCGCCGGGGGCCGCGCTTGCGGTTTGCGGCATCTCGGCGACATCCCTGGCGCTGCTGTCCTCTTCTTCCGCCGGCCTCACCGCGGCCGCAAGCATCATCGCGATCGGGCTTTTCAATTCCATCATGTTTCCGACCATTTTCGCCCTGGCGCTGGAGGGGTTGGAAGATGCCGCGCCGGAAGGCTCGGGCATTCTCTGCATGGCCATTGTCGGGGGCGCTATCGTCCCGGAAATCACGGGGATGGTGGCGGATGCGCGGGGCCTGGCATTTGCATTGCTGGTTCCGGCCGCTTGCTATGGCTGGATCACGATCTACGGCACCTATATCGCGCGCGGCGGCGCGCCGGCTCTGTCGTCAGGGCGCGGGCCCTGTTGAACCGCGTATCTTCATTTCATGCTGAAAGGATATCGAGGGGGCCGATGCGGTCGTCTCGCTCTTTTTGGATTGAATGCCGGCAATGAGCAGGCCCGCGGCCGCAGCTCCCATTTCGACGATGGGTTGATGCACGGTCGTCAGCGCCGGCCAGGTGATGGTGGCATAGGGCACATCGTCGAAACCAACCACCGACAGCTCGCGGGGAATGGAAACACCAAGGCGATGGGCCGTCGCCACCGCGCCTGCAGCCATTTCGTCATTGCTGGCGAAAATGGCCGTCGGCCGATCCTTCTGGCGAAGAAGCTGCTCGGCCGCGTCCGCGCCGGACTCGAATCGGAAATTTCCGTCTTTCACCAGTTCTTCGTTCAGCGCCACCCCGCTGTCGTGCAGCGCATCCTGATAGCCACGCAGGCGAAGCATGGCCGCCCCATGCCGGGAGAGCCCCTTGATGAAGCCGATCCGCTTGTGTCCTAGAGATATGAGGTATCGCGTCATGTCGAACGCCGCCTGACGATCGTCCATGTAGACCGAACTGATCTCGGGCTCTACTTCCGGCGGCGAGATCAGGACATGCGGTATCTTCTGCTCGACCAGAATTTCGCGTACCGCCTGGTTGTCGGACAATGGCGGCGTCAGGATCACACCGTCCAGGCGTGTATGTTTGATCGTGATGAGTATCGCCGCGGCAGCGTCACCCGCACCGCTGTTGCATTTTTCCAGAACCAGGTGAAACCCCGCCTGGCGGCAGCGTTCCAGCGCGCCCATCTGGATGCTGTGCGTGTAATACGAACTGGGCGTATCGTATAACAGGCCTATCAGGAAGGACCGGCTGCCGGCCAGAACGCGCGCCGCGATGCTGGGCGAGTATTGGAGGTCGTTGATCGCCTGCTGGACCTTCTCCTTGGTCCCGGCGCTGACATTTGCCTCGTTGTTGAGGACGCGCGACACCGTCTTGAAGGACACGCCCGCCTTTTTGGCGACGTCGTGAATTGTGACCGCGCGCTTGGTCCCGTTGGGCATACGTCCCGGCCTGAAGCTGTAATGTCCGTGAGAATAAACGCCTGATTGCGGGAAATTGCGGAATTCCGGGAATTAAGTCAAATCCGGCTCGGCGGCCGGCTCAACAACTTGTCAGAAAGCCATTCTCATTTTCCGGCCAGACTTGCCACCGCGTCCCGGTCGCCGTCCGAACTCGCGTACGCCGCATCGCCTGCCACGGTCGCACCGACCAGCGCCTGAAGATGATCGACGAAAGCCGGACTGGTGAACCATTGCGAATTGCGCGCGGTATACAGGCTGTCATAGCGCCCATCGCTTTTCCGGCGCCAGGCCGCAAGATGCGATGCATATTCGGCCAGCGGCGTGTCCGGCCTTGTGCCATCCAACGGAGCCTGCATTCCCAAAGACTCGCCGGAGAAAAGAATGCGGTCTGCCGGATCGAGCAAGGTCATGTGCTGCGGCGAGAAGGACAGCGCCTCCAGAACCAGCGGCCGGCCGGCGCGATCCATTCCCAGATCCTTCTTTTCCCCATCGCGCAAGGCGGTGGGTCCATCCAGCTGCAGAGTCTCCATCGGTGTGGACCCCGAAAGCCGGGCCGCCTCCTCCTCCACGTCCGGATCGAGCGGCCCTGCACTGATCAGCACGGCGCCCCGGCTGCCCTTGACCAGATAGGACGTGTGCGCACCGCTGTCATGGATCAGGAAGAACTCGGATCTTATGTGGAAGACGGCTGTCTTGGCGGGACTGTCAGGCACCCATTTTTGCGGGAAGTTTCCCGGAATATGGATGACCTGGTAGGCTGCCGTGGGCGCCTCGCCGGGCTTATATAAAGTGGTCAGGGAATAGACGATCCGGGCCGAGTTCCGCCGGGACCAGACCGTGCCGCGGCCGCCGACAAAATAAGGCTCGGCCACCGCTTTTCCCTGCGCGATGTCGTCCGCGAGATTTTCGAGATCCAAAAGATATGGGCGGCCGAGTGGACTGCCATTGAGCGGCGGCTGGGCGCGGTCATACAGCGCGATCTGATAAAAATGCGCCGGCAGCACCGCCAGGTCCGCAAATGGCTGCGTGACATCGACCACGTGATGCATGGTCTGGACAAAGGTCGAAAACGGACCGCCCTGGATATACGGGAAGGCCGATCCCAGCGCGTCGCCGGAAAACAGCATCCGGTTTTCTTCGTCCAGATAGCCGGTCGATCCCGGCGTATGCGGCGGCATCGCGATGGCGCGCAGCTTGCGGCCGCCCAGATCGATTTCGCCGACCGCGTGACCATCGCCATGGGTAGTGAGCCCGCCGCCTTCGCGTATCGGCACATAGTTGGCCGGCGCATCTCTCGGCCAATCAAGATCCATGTAATAAACCGTGCGATCGCTCATCAGGACGTTTTCGCCGGTGTGATCGGAATGGCTGTGCGTGTTGGCAACCACAAAGTCCAGAGGGCGCGCTCTGGGACTGCCATCATTTTCGTGGCCCAAAAGATGGCGCACCACGGTTTTCAGATCATTCACGCCGGGAACGAACTTCGCGGGGTTTGCCGTATCGATCAGCAGCGCCCGCCGCGATCCCTCCAGAAGATACATCGTCGAGCCCTGGGCGTGATCGCGAACCGGCAAATAGTGCTCGATTCGCCAGGTGCGCTGGCCTTTGCTGTTCGTCGACAGCAGGTACGCGGTGTATTGCCCCCATGGATTATCTGACGCGAAGCCCGCTCCGTTGCCGGCCGCATAGCCGGCGTCGTTTTTCACCTCGGGCAGGAATCCTGTGACCAGGCGGTCATATGCGATGGGCGCCGCTTGGCCGAAGGCAGCAGCGCAGAACAGGATTGCGCCGAGGATGCCGACGGACCGGATCGCGCCGCGCGATGTTCCCAGGTTCACAACGCATCATTCCCGGAAAGAAGATGGTCAATCATGCGCTGGCGTGACGTCAAAGGCTATCGTCGTGCGCGCCCCATCGTCATGAAAGGGGATGGTGCCATGCCACATATAAGAGGGAAACAGCACGAGACGGCCAGGCACTGGCTGAATGACACGTTGGGGCTCCAACCCGACGTCGAAGGAAGGCTGGCCGAACGTGATCCAGCCCTGCCGGCTTCTGTCGTCGCGAACCACCTGAGGAATATCGACATAGTAGCAGGAGCTGATCCACCCGCCGGGATGCAGGTGATTGATGTGGAAACCGCCGGATTTGAGCCGCGAGGACCAGGATCCTGAAAAGGCGAACCCCTTCCCCCGGCGTCCGACAAAGGGATGGTCCGGTCCCGCACGCATCTGTGCGAGATAGTGTTCAATAGCCTCCTCGATCCGGCCGCGAAGCTGTTCGATCAATGGATGCCGGGCAGCAAAAAGATCGTCGCTGGTTTGCGTCCCCCCTCGCAGAGACTGGCCCAGATATTCACGCGTGGCGGGATGCAGGTCCTCCAGGGTTCTGTTCAGTTCGGTATTGAAGGTCTCGATGTCGCCAAATCCGTCCGGTGCTTTCAGGTCGAAGACCTGGATGAATTCGTCATAGCCATTCAGAAGCCGGTCACGGTCATCCCCCTGAAGGCGCCAGCAGGTCCCTTGCATGGCCAAGGCCAATTGATTGCCAGGCTCAAGGACAAGTGCCTTGGCCGCCATGGCGCCCGCCTTTTCGGGATCGCCCAGCCGGGCGAGCGCGGCGGACAGATTGCAGTAAAGATCGGCGCTGTCGGGATGAGACCGAAGGGCGTCCTCCAGGATGGAAGCAGATTCCGAAAGCCGGCCCCTCTTCATCAGGGCTATACCCAGCCCCGCCAGGACCCGTTTGTCGTCGCCATACCCGGCCAACGAATCCCGGAATGCCGTTTCAGCCTCGTCCAGCCTGTCGGCGCCGAGCAATAGCTGCGCCCGGTCGAGAACCAGCTCCCGGGTCTTCGGCGCGGCACCGTAGGAGCGCAGGAAAGCCTCTTCTTCCCCCAGCCGGTAATGCAGATCGTTCAGGGCCCGGTGCGCTTCCGCATGGGTTGGATCGTGATCAAGGACGTGCCGGTAAGCGGCTTTCGCCTCGCCATAGCGGCGCAGCTTCTCGAGAATCTGACCCTGATCGCGCGCAAGCCGGATGCGTGTCGGATCAAAAGCCAGAGCCTGGCCCAGATGAGCGGCCACGGCGGATTCGTTGCCCTGTGCCTGCTCCACGGCAGCCAGGCTTTCGTGCAGATCGGCCAGAAGGCGGGAGTCTCCTGTATGGGCGAGCGCGGAAACCAATATGGTCCTGGCCTCCCCCGGCTGTTCGGCCGCGACAAGCAAAGGCGCCAGCACCAATGCAGCCTGAATGTTTGCCGGATCGAGTTCAAGGCAACGCCGCAAGGCGGTGATGGCGCCCGGAAAATCTCCAATGGCCTGCAGCGACTTACTCTGTCTGAACAGGGCCTCGCTGCGGCCCGGTTCCAGGGCGATCGCCGATGCAAAGGCCAGCGAGGCTTCATAGTGCCGGCCCAATGCCGCCAGAACCTTGCCGTGGTTGAAGTGGGTCTGGGCTTCATTCGGCTGCGCCGCAATGGCACGCGCAAGGATGTCGGCAGCTTCGGGAAGCCGGCCCTGGCGCACGCGCAACAATCCCATGAGATGAAGCGCGCTGGGATGCTCGGCAATCTGCTCGAGAACAGTCTCGCTTCCGGCGAGATCACCGCGCTGATAATAGGCGAAGGCCTGTTCGAGCAGAATGCGCGCGGAAGGTGTGGTTTGCACTGCCACCAGTCCTTTTAGCCTCAGGTCCCGCAGCCAAGGCGATCGGGCCGCGCCCATTTTCAAGCGCGGCCCGATGGCTGATCAGCCGGCCAGACTTTACCTCACAGCCGGGCGCGAATGCCAAGCGTAAAGTAACGTCCGATCGCATCGTATTGCGTCGTCACCACGCCCTGCACGCCCATATAGTAGAGGTCCGGCGTGCTGTTGTTGTTGGTGGCGACGGGGAACTTGAGGTCGGTCAGGTTCTGGACCGTCAGATACATGTCCAGCGCCGCATCATCGACCGTGAACTTCTTGTCCAGGGTCGCATCCAGATAGTTATAAGAGGAGACGCGCGGGTTGACATAGACATCGTTCGCCAGCGTCTTCCGGCTCCAGCTGCTCAGCCAGCGGTCTTCCAGGGTCATCGTCCATGTCCCCAGGCTATAGGCAATGAACGAGGTCACATGTCCTTTCGGGAAGGCCTGGAAGCTCAATGGCGCGCCCGGGAACTGGGACGATTCATTGACCGGCTGATAATTCCCCAGGAAACGAAGATTGAAGGAGCCGGGCACGGAATCGATGACGTCAGCCGCATCGAAGCCGTAATTGACCTCAAGATCCCATCCTTCCGTCTTCTGGAACGCCGTGTTGAGAGCCTCGTTGATCAGCAGGGTCGGAAAGTTCGCGGCCGTGGTATTCGAATAGGGGAACGGCCGGACATAGAGCGCACACAAGGGCGATGTGCCACCGGACTGGTTGCACAGCTTTTGCACGGTCGTATTGGACGCGCCGATCGTGCCGATCGCGTTGGTCATGTTGATCGAATAATAGTCCAGAGACGTCGTGAAGCCCGAGAACCAGGTCGGCGTGAACACGATACCGCCCGTATAAGTGCGGGCGATTTCGGGAACAAGATTGGGATTGCCCTGGCTCTGGACCGGGATGGTCTGCGAACCGGTGGTCAGAAGGTCCGTGAAGCCCTGGTGGTTGAGCAGGATCGGCGAGAAGAGGTCGTTCAGCGTGGGTGCCCGGATGTCGATCGAGGTCGTGCCGCGCAGACGGAAATCATCGTTGATGTGCCAATCCAGACCGATCTTCCAGGTATCCACCGGCCCAGAGGTGCTGTAGTCGGTGTGCCGGCCTGCGATGTCGGCTGAAAAGCTCTGGACCAGGGGAAGGTCCTTCAGGATCGGTATTCCGACTTCCAGCGCCGCTTCCCACACGCTTTCACTGACGGGGCTGAGCGGCGTTGCCGTATTTCCCTGCCACAGCGAGACCGTGTTGTTGCAGATGGACGACAGCCCAGTGCAATCCACCGTGCCCGGCGCGCCATTGCTCTGGATATCGAAACCCATCCAGCGCATTTCGGCCGACAGCGCCGCCTTGACGGGGCCGGCGGGCAGATCGAACACCGTACCCGCGATGCTGCCGCTGAGATCATCCAGCTTGTTGGTCTGGATATAGTAAGTGTCCCGGACATAATACTTCCACCCGTCCAGGGTCAGGGATGTCGGGCCGAACAGGTTCAGCGGCACGCAGCCCGGATACAGGCCGGCGGACGGGGTGGTGGAGACATAGCACACCGGATTGCCTGCGGAATTGAGGCGTACGTCTTCGGCGGCGGTGAGATATTGGTTATTGATGTTTGTCGGATCGTCTTCCTTCTGACGGTCTTCGCCATGGCTGTAATAAACGTGCCAGTCATATTTTCCGAACAGCGATCCATCCAGACCGCCGGCCACCGTCAGGACGCGGTCGGTGCCGACGGACTTGAAGGTGCTGTTCCCGTAGCCCAGATTCATATTGTATTTCGACATCTGGAAGGTGTTGGACGAGCCACCCGCCAGAAGCGCCTGTGCTGCCGCTGGCAAATAGGGATTGTTCTTGAAGAAGACATTGGGAACGTTGCCGGTCTGGATATAGGACTGGACGAAGTTGGCGCGATTTTCGCCTTCCGCGCCTCTCGCGCTCATCCAGAATGTGACGTCGTCGTTGATGTTATAGCTGAACCTGGCGAAGGCCTGAGCCAACCGCGCGCTGGCCGTGATGTTGGAATAGAGATTGTGGGTGCCATCGCCGCCCGACGAGATATTTGCCGTGCCGGTCGGTGTCCCGGGATTGAACGGCCCGATCACGCCATCGCGGATAAACTGCTGGCCGTTGGCAAGGCATGGATTGGCCGCGGTCCCCGCGCAGGTGATCTTGCCGCCATAGGAAAATTGCGTGAGATTCCCGTTGGGCGTGTCGACGAAGGGATTTGCCGCCGTGCCCGAGCCGGTAAGAATCCAGTCGCCGTTGTTGCCGGCTTCCGGCCGCTGGAAGTCATAGAGCGGATCGGAGTGGAAATAGTCCATCGACCCTTCGATGTGTCCGCGGCCTCCAAAAAGATCGGTACCGGCCGCGGCGGCGAATTTGTAGGTCGCGGCATCGCCATAGGTTGAAATGCCGCTATTGGCATTGACCTTCACGCCGGTGAACCGCTTGTCCAGCACGAAGTTGACCACGCCCGACACCGCATCGGAGCCATAGACCGCCGAGGCACCGCCGGTGACCACATCGACCCGCTGCACCAGGATCTGCGGCAGCGTGTCGACATTGACCGTGCCGTTGGTGTTCGAGGCGACGACCCGCTGCCCGTCCAGCAGGACAAGGGTGCGCTGTCCGCCGAAGTTTCGCAGGTTCAGAACGTTGGCCGCGCTGTCCGAACTTGCATTGTTGACACTGCGGGCGGTCTGGGAGCCGATGAACTCGGGCATCTTGTTCAGGCCGTCGGCGATGTTCGAGGGGGTTGTCACCTGCAGGTCTTCGACGGGCAGCACCGTCAAGGGAGTCGGGGACATGGTCGCGTCCTGAATAATTCGCGAACCGGTAACGACCACCGACTCCACGTTATTGGTGTCTTGCGCACGCGTGACAGAGGTCAAGGCCAGGATGCTCGCCGTGCAGAGCAAGGTGCCGCCGATCTTGGATTTGAAGTTCATTTTCCGTCCCCTCATTGGATGTTGTTGTTTGGATTAGACGCGTTATGAAACTTGCTTAATTTTTTGCCGTCGGCGCACGCAAAATTTGCACACAGCGCTCTTCAAGAAGAGCGCTGCGCGCACGCCGATGGCTTCGATGCTACCTGACCGCCTGTTTACGACGGATCAAGGATCGCTCGATCTTCCGCTGCTGTTAGTCCCCTCCTCATTGCGAACAGTTTGCTGTTCTTTGTTTTTCGGTGCCGGAATTTCGTCGTCATCGCCCTTGTTGCGCGGCGGATCGGCCAGGATGGTAGCCGTCATGGAAGCCTTGCGGAACAGCGCGCGATAGGTGGGCGCCGCCTTGCTGGTGAGAGGCTCGTTTATGGGCACCGGCCGCGCAGAATCCCTCACATAGGCTCGCACCCCCGTCAGTCTGAACGCGGCTGAGATGCCCATATTCTGCCCGGTCTTGGGATCGGGCAATCCGTCGGCATTGCGTTTCAGCGCGTAATATTTTGCGAGCTGGTTCTCATGATAGTAAGTCTCACGGGTGCCGGCGCTCGAGCTCGTATCAAATGTGTCCCGGCCATAATACTGACGCCAATCGATATAGCCGCCGACCATGCCGGTCAGAGAGGTATCCGGATTCATGGTGAGTTCCAGGCGGCCTTTGTAGAAGGTTATTTCGCCGCGGTTGTTTTCGAACCAGGAGAAGACCGGCATGTGAATATCGGCCCCGCCACTGATCTGGATCACGCCATTCTTTATCCGGGCGTTCAATCTGGTGTACTGGGCCGCCTTGGCGATCCGATACGAATAGTCAGTCACCACCTTGCCCGCTGCATCCTTGATGATGCGCTCCGGCGTATAGCCGATCTCGACCACGGCATTGTCATCGTTCATGGGATCTTCAGCCCCCGACACCCGGATGACAATTCCAAAGAGGCCTTCCAGCATCTTGTCGTTGGCGCGGGTGCCCAGGTAGGACGAGAAAGGCTTGCCGCGATAAGCCATGCCGCAGCCCATGACCCGATAAAGATTATTGTCCACGCCCTTCTTGCCGGTTGGGCTGATGAAGCCGGTCTTGGCGTTGTTATCGAGGTCAAAGCCTTCGGCGATCTTGCCGGTCACTTCCTGCATGCCCGGATCGGGCGCCGCGAATGGATTGACCCAGGTATCGATATCCCGGCGGAAGCCCCGATAGCGCAGCGCCGAGCTGAGCAAAAATTCCCGGCGGCTATTGAAGCTGCCATTGATCTCGAGGGTGGCGGGCTTCAGGACCTTTGCGATCTCGCCATCCGACCGCCAGGCCGTCTTCAGCAGCACATTATAATCGTTGTCGGGCGTGGTTCCTTTCGGGCAATCGGTGCCCGCTTCCATGGTGCCTGCCTTTGCGCCGTAATAGAAGGCAGGCTCATACTGGTCGACGACAAAGCCGCGCACCCACGGCGCCGCCAAGGCGGGACTGGCCGTGACGGCCATGATACATGCTAGTGCAAGAGCCCGCATCGCTTCCCTCACCTACGCCATGATTTCCGTGATCGGCTTCTTGGTCTCCATCGAACCCTTGCCCCAGCCTTCCACCGAAAGCCCCATGGCCTGCTGTACCGTCAGGCCGACGCGCGTGACGGGACCGCCCGCGCCGGCGATATGATAGCCGGTCTTGATCCGGCCGCTGGCCGATCCTGCCAGCAGCATCGGAATGGCTTCCAGGGTGTGCAATTTCGCAAAGCCGGTATCGGTGTAAGCCAGCACCAGGCTGTGATCGAGCAAGGTGCCGTCACCTTCCTTGATTTCGTCCAGCGCCTTCACCAGCTCGGCAAACATCTCCATGCTGTAGGTGCTGAAGTGGGAGGTCACCGGCTGATAGCCCAAGGTCGGGTCGATCGGCTCTTCGTGCGTCGCCTGATGGAACGGCTTGGAATCGCCGGGCATGAAAATCGTGGAGGCCGGTTCGGCCAGCGCGACATTCACCACGCGGGTCTGGTCTGTCGCCAGTCCAAGTGCAACCAGCTTCGCCAGCACTGGAACAGTCTTGCGAAGGGTCGGAACCGATTTGTTGACCGGCATCTCTCCGGGCGCCTGCGGAATCGTGACCTGCGCGACAATGTCCGGCCGTTGCAATTCGGCCGCCATGGTCTGCTCCAGCTCGCGGACCGAGGTGAAATATTGCTCCAGGCGGGCCTTGTCGCCCGCCCCGACGCTCTGCATCAGGCTCTTGCGGTCTTCGTCGACCACCGAAAGCGCGCTTTGCTCCAATAGAACCTTGGGATCGGGTTTCCAGTCGCCCTTGGACGGATCCTGAAAGCCCGGGCCGAAGAGACGGGTGTAAAGCCCTACCGGGCTGACTTCGGGTGGATTGGCGTTCGGGCCACCCAGGCTTGAATAGCTCTCGTTCTTGTTGCCGGAGCAGGCCACGGCGATGGATTTGAACCTGGTGCCATGACCGATCGTGCCGGCGATGGTCTGGTCGATCGTCTGTGTCTCGAATTCACGGTCCTTGCTCGGCGCCATGCCGGTGCTTATGGCAGCAACCCCGGTCCAGTGCTGGATATTGGGATTGTCGTCGGCGAAGGCGCGCAGCCCTGAGATCAGATTGATTTTCTTCTGATAGGCCACCAACGATTTGAGCTGCGGGGTCATCTCATAGCCCTGCCCCGTCGCCTTGGGCAGATAGAGTTCCTTGGTCAGGCCGCAGCCCCAGAAATAGGTGCCAAAGCGCGTGGGAATGCGCTCTGCCGTGGCCGCCAG
>CAYQZM010000193.1:0-10121 GCA_964421935.1 uncultured Rhizobium sp.
CAGCGCCGCGCCCCGCATCAGCGCCGCCCAGGCCCAGGCGATTGCCGACGAGCTGGCCGCGAAAGTGAAGAACAAGACCCAGGACCCGGCAACCGAGGCGGCGGTGCGGCGCACGATCGAGGAATGGCGCGCCGGCAAGCCCGACTATGACAAAATGAGCCCGATGCTGGTCAATGTCACCAGACAAAATCTCACCGACCTGCAAGCGAGGGTGGTGGATTTCGGCGCGGTGAAATCCATCGCCTTCAAGGGCGTCACCCCGAACGGCGCCGACATCTATGACGTGGCCTTCGAAAAGCACGACATGCAATGGCGCATCGTCCTGGGCGCGGACGGAAAAACGGAGTCCATCGGCCTCACCATTCTGCCCTGAGGCGCGCCGCTACCGGCGCCGGGATTTCTTTTTTTTCGCAGTCTTCTTTGCAGTCTTCTTTGCGGCTTTCCTTGCCGGCTTCTTCGCTGCCTTCCTTTTCTTCGCCGCTTTTTTGGCGGGCGGCATCTTTTCCATCACCACCGTGCCGGAGACCGGATCGGTCACGCCCATCCCGCCGCCCAACTCTTCCAGCGTGTCGCGGAAACTGTCCAGGATGGAGATCATGCTGGGCCGCGCCGCCACGATCTTGTCGAACGAGGCCCATTCGGCCAGCACGCAATAGGCACGATCGCCGGTCTTGACCATGGTGAAGCGGCGCATGCCGGGAAAGAAACGCTCTGCCATCCGATGCGCCGCCAGGAACTCCTCTTCCCGCCCCGGCTTGACGCGAAAACGCACGATATTGAAAGCCGTCATCTGATGCCTCCCTGATATCGCCAACGTCTACAATCTACACCGCAAGGCCTGCCGGTTGAAGCGCGCACCGGGTCGGCAGGGACGCATCAGGCCGAGCGCCTCCCGCCGGGCCAGACGGCCCCCCGCGATAAAAAGAAGATGCATTGTGCCCATACTCCAGGTACTTGTTGGGCCCGGCGGGTATGCATTCCTTAGGTTCGCAGGCGATCCATGCGATGTTTTTTCATGAAAGACGGTCGCATTTGCGGCGTCGAATATCTCCACGCCAGTGACGACCAGGCGCGCATCGCCGAGGCCCAGGAGCTTTTCAAGACCAAAGGCGCGGCGATCGGATCCGAAGGGTTCGAGGTTTGGGATGGAACACGATTCGTTTATCGCTTCGTGATCGAGGGCACGGCGGAGGGCCAGGCTGCCGGGGACGGCCTGAGGGGACCGGCGAGCCTGCTTGCGCGGATCATTCAGCGGCTGGGATTCAAGTTCACCGGCCTGGAGACCCGCTTGCCTCTCCCGGGACCGGCAGCAGCCTGATCCGATTTGCAGCCGGCCTTCCGGTCCCGGCGGCAGACATCCTGATCTCATCCTGCCAGCGCCGCCGGACGGGCAGGACGGCAGCCACGCTGTCCCGCCGCGAATGTGGAGCCTCAAACGTCACATCCTTGCGATTGTTCCTTGCCGGGATCATTTCCGAATCTTTTGTATAGCAAGGCGCTCCGTACCATTTCGTCCCTTGCCATTCAGCCCCCGCTGTCGTCCGTTGCGACCTTGAACGAATGGACGCGACGCGCGTATAGGCGCTGTGTATTGGGGAAGATTTGTGATGAGCAACACATGCATCGTATGCGGCGAGCCGGCATTTGCCTATCGGGAAGAGAAGGGCGGCGGCAAGTCATACCTCTGCGACAAGCATGTTCCCGTGAAGGACGTCCCCGAGGCGCGGGTCATGGCTGACGAAGGCAAAGGCTCGGACGGCTCGTCCCCCCAATAGCACCCGCCCGCCAGCCGTTGCCAAAAGTTATAGCCGCAGTGTCGTGACTGCCCGATAGTCTGTCGCATGATCGAAAAGCCGCCCATCATTCAACGCGACCCACCCGACGCCCGGGCGCACCCGCGGGCTCGCACCTTGCTGGCGGGGCTTGTCTGCTATCGCGACTACAGCACCTCGTTCGACTGCACGATCAGGGATCTGTCGGAGGTCGGCGCCAGGCTGCGCATCGCGTCCTCTTCCACGCTTCCCAGCCAGTTCTATCTGATAAACATCAAGGCGGGCCTGGCCTATGACGCCGAGATCGCGTGGATCCAGAACAAGGATATCGGGGTGAGCTGGAAAGAGAAGATCTCGCTCGCCGAGCCCGATCCCAAGGTTCGCGATCTCCGGCGGTTATGGATGGCAAGACGATAGAACGGGTTGCCACCCGCGCCGCCTTCTGCCACCTTTCCCGCGATGGGGATGGGGTGCCCCCGATAACCGCCGCTGTTGGCTGATGACTCCTGCCGGTCCGTTTCGCGGAAGGGAGTCCCATGTCTTTCATCACCTGTCTTTATGTCATTGCCGGGGGCGCCATCGGCACCTTCGCGCGCTATGCCCTCTCTGTCGCCGCCCTGCCCATCAGCCGCCAGCTTCCCTGGGGCACCATCCTGATCAACATCACCGGCTGCGCCCTGATCGGCTTCTTCGGCACGCTCACGCTGGCGCATGGCCGCTATCCGGTGTCGGAGAATGTGCGTCTGTTCGTGATGACCGGCATCTGCGGCGGCTACACCACCTTTTCGGCCTTCAGCCTGCAGACCCTGGACTTGGCGCGCGCCGGCGCGCCCGGCCGCGCCATCGCCAACGTCGTGCTGTCGGTGCTGCTCTGCATCAGCGCCGTGGCGCTGGGCCATCTTGCGGCGGCGCGGCTGAACGACGGCGCCAGACAAATCGCGCAGATCGCGATCGAGGAAGAGGCGTAAGGCCCCCGAGACCAAGGATCGGAGATCAGGGCCGCAAGGGCGTCACGGCCACCATGGGCAGCGCCCGGGCGTCGCCTTCCGGCAACTCCGTGCCTTGCGTGACATAGACCATGCGCTCATGGAACGCGATGTAGAGGTGCAGCAGCTTGAGCAGATCGGTGCCGATCATCAGCTCGGGTTGGTCGGATGTGGAGCCGACGTTGCGAAGCAAGGTACCGGTCTGGGGACCGGAGCTTGTGCCGCGAAACTGTACAGAATGCGTCAGCGCCAGATGAGGACTGCGGATGGACACATTGCCGAACGACAGGATGCCGAAATCGGAGGTATAAAGGCCGTCATCCCCCAGCACCACGCCGGGCGAGAGCCGGCTGCGGTAGAAAATACTGTCGGCATCGTCGAATTGCATCTCACTGCGCGGCGATCCGGTGTTGATCGCCGCATCCATCTCCCTGCCGTCGACGGTGACGCGCACGATGATGCGGCCGTTCAGGTAGCGGAAGGGCAGCTTGGCCGCGCCCGGCGCGCGCCAGTACAGCACCTCGCCCTTGCAATGGTCGGGCGCGAACATGTTGAACCGGTGGGCCGAGAAGTTCAGGTCGATATCGTATTTCCGGAAGAAATCCGCGCTCAGGATGCCGCCGCTTCCGGGTCTTGGCAGATCGGTGACGACGAATTGCAGATGATCCGTCCGCATCGATCCCAGGGTGAAGGGCTCGGCATCCGCCATGCTGTTAAACATGGTGCCCTTGGCATCATAGATGGCGACGGCGTTGCCGTTTGTCATGCCGCCGACCGGTCCAAAGCTGGTAATGCCTCTCGCGGTGCCGTCGATGTCGGTGGCCGCCGCCTGCCCGAGGCTGAAGCTTCCCGCGCCATTGGTCTGGGCCGGCGTGAAGTTGATCGCGGTAAGCCCGAAATCGGTCATCGCATCCTTGCCCATCTGGTTGTCCGGAGCGGCGGTGTCGATCTGGAATTGCTTCTCCTTGGTCCCGACAGAGGCGGGCACCCAGGCGGCATTGTCGGTGACCGTGAGAGGGACGGAGTTCAGAAGCTTCAGGCTGCAGGTGTCCGCCGCGGCAGCGCCCGCCGGCCACGCCAGGCAAAACAGGGCCGGAAGCAATGCCAGCGGCATCTTTCTCGCCGGTCCCCGGCATCCCCGTCCCATGATGCTCTTCCCGATATGCCCTGCGAACTCTAACGCCAGGCTTGCGCGCCCGCCAGATGGCGCGCAGCGCGATCGCGGAAGACGCTTAAACAAGCCCGACATCGCGAGACCGCCCATCCTTCAGCGCCGCGATGGCGCCGTGGGCGATCTCGTCATGGGTCAGCCAGCGCCATTTTTCCGGGGTGCCGATCCGCCCCAGCCGCACGATGGCGATGCCGTCCGTGTCATCGGCCATGGCGTGGGTGCTGCCCAGCACCAGCACGGTCCGCGCACCTTTCAAGAGCGGCGCCAGCCAGGCCAGAACCGGTCCGGGATCATGCAGCCAGAGCAGCGCCGCTTCCACGGACGCGCCGCCAACCGCGCGCTCCAGGATGGCGCGGAAATCCGCGCTGTCCCAGTCCGCCCTCACCGCCGCCGCGCGGGCAAGCCCCGCAGCGAAGGTGTCGGCATGCCGCGACACGATCAGGGTCTGCTGCGACTGCCCGCAGAGCCAATGGGTGGCCCCGGCCAGCATACCCGTACCGCCAACACTGAGGCTGGTCTTGAAGATCATTTGGCTGCCTCCGCCACCCTTATGTCATGGCGGCCCTGCGAACCCATGCGAGGCGCGGCCGGGCGATGAAACGTCATGACCCGGCCATCCATTTATCCGCGAGGGTGAGGCACGGCCGGCGGCGCCTAGCGGCAGCGCTCCGGCGCCCTCATGCCCGCTTTACGCCATAGCGGACATGAGTCTGTTCAGTCTGCCGAGAGCTGCCTCATCAGCACGCCCGTGACAGCCATCCAAGGCAACCATCCGGCAACCAGCAGCCGCTGCACCATTCCGGGCCATGGGCTCACTAACTGCCACAGACCTAATTGTGGAAAGAGTTCGCTCAAACCTAAGACGATGCTTACAAACACCACGAAACCTAAAACATAAGAGACGGTGATAAGGCTGGGCGGCCCCACTCTTCCCCAAGTGGATGCAAGCACCAACGGCGTCAAATAGCCAAGCATCGACAAAATACCGAAAACATTGTGGAGAGGGTGAGGCGTGGCAAATATCGCGATGCCCAATTGGGTTAGCGCATAATAGCCCATCATATAGGCTGGAAGCCTAGGAGCCGCGCGTTTGATAGCCGTACGGAGAATGCCGGTTGCAAAAATCAACAGCGAGCACGCGTAGCAGGCGATGACGACTGCAAAAGGAATTCTGAGAGGCGTCCCCGCCCTGCCAATGGTGCTAATGTCCTGATGGACGTGGCTATAACCCGGTATAAGCAACGCCAGGCCAGCGACGCCAACAAAAAATATGACCGCCGCAATTGGACCGAATGCGAGGCGTGTTTCGGTTTTCATCGGTCGGCTCTGGCGTACATCGCCCAATACCCTGCTTTACACACTACCGCATCCGCGCAGCAATAGGCGCAATGGGGTGAAAATGGATCAATGTCCGCTTTGCGCCAAAAGGGACTTACCACCGCGCCCAGCCAGCGTTTTCCGGAATAAAGGCCCGTTCAAAAGTGCGAGGCCGCGGTATATATTACGCTGAGAAGACGGGGTGAGCTTCAATACGATTCAATCAGCTGCGGGCGCCCATGACAAACCTCGGGGACATTCGCAACATAAGGTCCGCAGGATAGGAGAAGCGCCATGCGGTCCGTTCTTCTGTATTTCGTGGCCTGCCTGACTCTGACGACGGCCGTGGCCCAGCCCGCCCCGCCGAAACCAGGCATGGGGGTCTCCGGCCTGCCAGTGGAAAGCGTCACTGTTCTTGGCGTCAAACCCTCCGAGGAGACGATCAAAAGCTTCGTCGATGCGCGAACAGCCCCTACCCGCTTTCTCGGCAAGATGGCCCGCTGGACATCCAGGATCTGCCCGCAGACGACCGGATTGAAAGGCACCTATGCCAATTATATCACCCAGCGGATACGCGAAATCGCAACTGCCGTCGGCGCACGTTTGAATACCGACGCCGCATGCCGGCCAAATCTTGAAGTGGTTTTCACAACCGCCCCCCAGGGGCTGTTGGACGGTGTTCGCAAGAACGAACCGGAATATCTCGGATACTACGACAGTACCGCAGAGGCGGATCAGCTGGCAAAGGTGACCCACCCCCTTCAAGCCTGGTATACAACCGCCTCCCAAGACATCGATGGCGTTCAGCAGGTGGACAATCCGTCGTGTGGCAATGACCTCGTCACAACCGCCCAGCCAGACACGCTAACGGCCAATGACGAGGCAATCAGCATGGGAATGCACTCCCTGAGGGGAGAGCTGGCCCCTTGCGCGAAAATCGTCCACTCCAGCGGCTCACGCATGAACAATGGCCTGACCAGCGGTTTCTACAACGTCCTGATCGTGGCACAGCCCGGCAAGCTCGCCGACTATGAAATCGGTTCGCTGGCCGATTACATCACCTTGCTGGCGCTCTCGCAGCCCGCATCGCTTGACACCTGCCAGAAGCTTCCCAGCATTTCGAACATGCTGGCGCCAGATTGCGCTTCGGTCCCGAAACGCATTACCGACGGGGACCTCGCCTACCTGCGCGCGCTCTATAGAATGCCGGATGGCGCGTCGCTGGGGATACAACGCGACGAGATACGCCTTCTCATGACAAAAACGCTCGTAACTGACAAAAACGGCGCCCCCTGAGGTCATTCGGACGACGAACGAGTCGTCGGGGCTGTCCGCTATTGCGGCAATATTCCCGCCAGCCATTCTGCCAGATTGACGATGAACTGCTTGTTCTGTTCCGCGCCCTTGGCGTTGAAGCCGCCGCGAAAGAGCGGATGGGAGCCCTTGAAGACCTGGGCGGAGAACATCGCCGCCTCGCCGAACACGGCAATGCGTCCCTTGCCCAGCGGCATCACGGCGCCCTGCAAATAGCCGCCGACATCGGATTCCGCGACAGTGCCCCGGCAGGGCAACAGGCATTCGTGGCTCTTATAACCGGCGGGCAGCACGATGATGGGACGGGCGGCCGGCGGCGCCTGGAAGGCGGAGCCGGTGAAGGTTTGCAGGGACGTCACCGCGCTCTCCGCATCCCGTCCGTCCGTGACCACATCCTTACGCAGGCTTCCGTCGGCCAGAGTGAAAATGTCCCGTTGGCCCATCGGATCGCGTTCCACCACCCCATCCACGAACCGGAAGCCGAACGCCGTTGCCAGGTCGCGGGCACTTCCGGCAAAGGGGCGGTGGTCGGCGATCAACAGCAGCGAACCGCCTTCCGTCACCCAGGCCTTGAGCGCCTCGATCTCCGCCGGCGAGAAGGCAGAGGTGGCGGGCAATGCCCAGTCTTTCACCAGCGCGGCGGGAAGCGCGTTGGAAATCACCAGCACCCTGAAGGCGGAAAGACTGTCGCCGGTGAAAGCAGAATGGGAATCCACGACCCGGAAGCCGTCATTGCGCAGCACCGATGCAAACGGCTGATAGCGGCCATTGATCGTGTGAAAATTGTTATGGCCGGAATCGATGGCAATCACCGGGCCGTCATTTTGCGGGAAGGCCGGACGGGCGACACTGACATCGGCGTCGGGATCGTTGACTTGCTGGGCGCTTGCAACGCTCAGGGCAAAGGCAAGAACAATCATTGTCATTGCGAACAAGCGCATGGTGCAAAGCTCCTGTAGGGTGCGCCGGGGGATTAGACCTTTCCGATGAGGGCAAGACAACGATTCAAGCTTCGCAGCGATACGATTTCATGAATGCGCGGGGTTTGCCGCAACGCTGCAGATTGTCCGCCCTGACGCAGCACCCCTGACGACCTCGGGCGCCTGCTGGAAGTCGCTTCAGGCCCGAACCCGGCAATCTGCAAAGCGCTGCAGGGAGCGGCGAGCCCCTCTTGACTTGACCCTCCAGGCGGAGCGCATGCGACACCGGCCGGGCTTGACCCGGCCATCCATTTGTCCGCTACCCTTCGCCATCCTGGGGGCCGTCATGCGACACCCGAAATTGCTGTTCGCCGCACTGTTGGCCGCCGCGCTGGCCGCCATCCCCGCCATCGCCCAGCCCAGCGCCAAACCGGTTGCCCTCACCCCCGCCATGCGCAAGGTGCTGGACGGCATCTTCGCGGGCTTCAAGTATCGCCCCCTGGTGGCCCTCAGCGATGCTCACGGCCTGGCGCAGGAGGAAGACCTGTATGCCGCCCTGCTGCGCGATCCGCGCTTTGCCCGTGATGTCGGCAATGTGGTGGTCGAGTTCGGCGGCGCCTCCCAGCAGGCCGTCGTGGACCGCTACGTCAACGGCGCAGATATTCCGTACACGGAATTACGCAAGGTCTGGAGCGAAGTGGTGGGCCTGGTACCCACCACCGTCTATCTGGGCCAGATCAATGTCTATGCCGTGATCCGCGCGGTCAACAGCACCTTGCCGCCCAACCGGCGCATCAAGATCTGGCTGGGCGAGCCGCCGATCGACTGGTCCAGGGTCACGACTTTCCGGCAATGGCACGACATCATGGGCGCGCGCGACACCCATCCCGCCGCCGTGATCGGGGCTATTCTGGCCAAAAGGCAGAAAGCGCTGGTGATCTATGGCAACGGGCACCTGAACGACGCGCCGGACAATCTGCGCAGCATCGTGGAAACCAAGTATCCGGGCGCCTTTTTCGTCATCACGCCCTATAGCGGCTATCACGAAGCGGCGTGCGCGGCGCACTTTGAGAAATCGCTGGGCTGGGAGGTGCCGCATCTGGCAACGCCGGTGAAGGGCACGGCGCTGGAGGCGCGCATCCGCCAGCCGGGCTGCCACGCCACCGATCCCGCCGGCATCACGGCGCGCACCGCCGCGGAGAAAAACCGGTTGCTGAACGATGTCCTGGAAACCAATTTCGCGCTGAACGGCGATGCCCTGCTCTATCTGGGCCCGAAAGAGAGTTTGCGCCGTTCGCCCGCCAGCCCGGACCTTTATCTGGACCGCGACTATCGCCGCGAGATGGACCGCCGCTATCGCCTGATGACCAAAAAGCCGCTGGACATCAACACGGTCGACCGCAACCCCGCCACCAACCAGCCCTACGAGCCATGAGGCTCGTGTCGCGCGGATTCTTCTGCAGCGGCGTTAGGCCACGATCGGCCGGGGAACATCCCCTTGGAGCCAAAGCCCTCATGTCCGCTTTGCGCCAGAAGCGGACGTTATCCCGATCCTCTCTGCCGATAGCGGATGTAGGCATTTTCCCAGGCCGGCATTCTGGCTATAATGCCGGGAGCCCGGCCATCAGTGGAGACGCTCATGCGATCCCTGGTTTTTACCTTGATATTTCTCAGCTCAGGCAATGGCATTTGGGCATCGGCGGAAACAGCCAATCATGAGTCCGTTGTAGACAGCCAGCCTAATTCCACGTCGAAGAACTCAACCCTTTCACCAATCATATGCGCGCCGTCACAGTTGGATACGTTGTCCCAGGAAGTGGTCAAGACACGGCGGAAGCAACTGTGTGTGCAAAAAGACATTTTGCAAAACCTGCAGGCGACTGGCGCTGACCTCGCAAAAGCTGCGCACACGTCCCACCTTTTCCCAGAGGCGGAGGGAGCTAATGCAATAACATGTCGTAATCCACCCCCTGGCTTCGGTGATCGCTTCCGCCAGCCGGCGTGGATGTGCGCCTTCAACAGTTATTGGAGGGAGCTTGACTATGCTCTCCGCCATCAGCCGTGGAGCAACTATTCATCCATACTGGGTCCTTATGTTGGGAGCACCACTTTTCAAGGTGTTGAGACTACCACCAGGCCCTAGCATCAAGTGCAAAACTCGTCGCGCTTGCCCTGTCCGCTTATGGCGCTAAGCGGACATCGCCAGGACGGCGTTGCGTTGGCCTTCCGCTTTGACGTTGGGGCCTTTAGGCATGAGGGCTAAGACGATTTTTAGAGAACTAGGCCAGAAGGCCGTCCGCTACGATTGCTGAGAGGGAAGACCTGATAACCAGCTCCCAGCCTCAATACCGAGCGCATACCGCCAAGGCGACGGCGGCGGTAGAAATGACGGCGCTCAGGTACAGTCACTTCCTCATAGTGCCACAGTATTCCTTGCCAGCACTGGTGCAGTTTGACTTAGGATTGTAGGATTATTTTCGAACGGCACCTTTAGAGGTCACACCATGAGAAAGGTTGTCTCCCTTTTCCTCGCTGCGCTGCTGCTGTCTGGTTGTATCGCGGAATGGAAGTCCAACCGCAGCGGCCATCGCTGGCACAATGGCCCCGGCACGACACCGCCTCCGGACGTGGGATCGGGATC
>CAYQZM010000194.1:0-2870 GCA_964421935.1 uncultured Rhizobium sp.
GTGCGATGGGTGGATGTGCCTTCATCGTCGATGGTGAGAGAGCCGCGCCGGCCATCCAGGGTGCCGTCATCCACCACAGTCACGCCCGGCGCCGCCACGCGCTCACCCAGCAGGCCGGCGAAGGCGGATGTCTTCTTGCGATTGAAGTCGCCTTCCAGGCCGTGGCCGATGGCTTCATGCAGCAGGATGCCGGGCCAGCCCGGCCCCAGCACCACCGTCATTTCCCCGGCGGGGGCAGGGACGGAGGTGAGATTCACCAGCGCCTGGCGCAACGCCTCGTCGATCGCGCCCTGCCAATAGCCGGGTTCGAGATAGGTTTCATAGCCGCGCCGGCCGCCGCCGCCGAAGCTGCCCGATTCCTGGCGACCGTTTTCTTCCACCACCACCGATACGTTCAGCCGCACCAGCGGCCGGATGTCGGAATAATGCTCGCCGCCGGCGCGGATGATCTCGATGCGCTGCCATTCGCCCGACAGGCTCGCCGAAACCTGGCGTACCCGCGGGTCTCTGGCGCGGGCATAGGCGTTCATCTCCTCCAGGAGTTTCACTTTCTTCTCGAAGCCGGCCGTCTCCAGGGGATCGACGTCGCTGTAGAGCTTCACATTGGTGCGGGCAGGGGCACTGGCTGCGGTTCCGGAATAGCCGTGAGACACGGCCCTGACCGTCTCGCCGGCGCGGCGGATGGCATCTTCGGAGATCTCGCTGGCATGGGCATAGCCGGTGGCTTCGCCCGCCACGGCGCGAAGGCCGAAACCCTGGCTGGTGTCGAAGGTGGCGGCCTTCAGCCGGTTGTCGTCATAGGCGAAAGATTCGGACTGGCTGTACTCCAGGAACAATTCACCATCGTCCGAGGCCGTCAGCGCCTCATCCACCAGTTTCTGGACCCTGCCGCGGTCCATGCCATTGCGGGAAAAGAACAGGTCGGAATCGGACATGGGCGATACTCCGGTGCGCGGCAAAAAGACCCGCAAAAGTGCTGATCCAAGGCCTAGATATCGGGGCTCGCAGCGGTTCCGGCAAGCGTTCCGGCCCAAATTGCGTCTTGCGCGTCGGGGCGGGGGCGTGCCGGGCTCTGTCCCGAGTCGGGCCGTGCCATAAGGTCGCAATGACTTTAAGGGCTTAACCCCTCTAAATCCCCGCCAAGAATCTGAAAAAAGGGCGGCTTTCTCTGCCCTTGGTCTATTTGCGAGGTCTCGGGTCCATGTTCCTGCGAAAATTCGGCGTCGGCGCGGCTGCGTCCGCTTTGATGGCCCTTTCGGTCCTGCCGGCGGTCGCGCTCCCGCGCGACTATGAAACCGGCTTCCAGGCCGCCGCCTCGCCGGTGATGGAGCAGATCGAGGATTTCCATCGCCTTCTGCTCTGGATCATTGTGGCGGTCTGCCTGTTCGTGCTGGCCCTGCTGGTCTGGATCGCCGTCAAGTATCGCGCCGGCGCCAACCCGGTGCCCTCCAAGGTGCATCACAACACCCTCCTGGAAGTGGCCTGGACCCTGATCCCGGACATCATCCTGGTCTTCATCTCCTTGCCGTCCTACCGGCTGCTCTATTTCGAAGCGGCCATCCCCAAGCCCGACGTCACCATCAAGGCGATCGGCAAGCAGTGGTTCTGGACCTACGAGTATCCGGGCGCCCAGGCCGGCTTCACCTATGATTCGCTGGGCCTGTCCGATGCCGACGACGCCAAGGCGGGCAAGCCGCGCCTTCTGGGCGTCGACAACCCGATCTATGTACCCGTGAACAAGGTGGTCGAGGTCCAGACCATGGGTGCAGACGTCATCCATAGCTGGGCCATGCCCCAGATGGGCGTGAAGATGGACGCCGTGCCGGGTCGCATCAACAAGACCTGGTTCAAGGCCACGAAAGAGGGCGTGTTCTACGGCCAGTGCTCGGAACTGTGCGGCGCCCGCCATGCCTACATGCCGATCGAGCTGCATGTCGTCAGCCAGGCCGACTATGACGCCTGGCTTGCCGGCGCCAAAAAGAAATTCGCCGCGATCGAGAACGACACCACCCGCGTCGCGTCGAAATAGGAAACATCGCCATGACCACCACCTTCGACACGCACCACGAAGACGCCCACCACGGCGGCGATCACGCCCATCATCCGACGGGCTGGCGGCGCTATGTCTATTCCACCAACCACAAGGATATCGGGACCATGTACCTGATCTTTGCGGTGATGGCGGGCTGCATCGGCGGCTTCCTTTCCATGATGATGCGGGCCGAGCTGATGTTCCCCGGCCTGCAGGTCTTCAAGGAGCCACACACCTTCAATGTCTTCGTGACGGGCCATGGCCTGATCATGATCTTCTTCATGATCATGCCCGCGATGATCGGGGGGTTCGGCAACTGGCTGGTGCCGCTAATGATCGGGGCGCCGGACATGGCCTTCCCGCGCATGAACAACATCTCTTTCTGGCTGCTGCCCTTCAGCTTCGCCTTCCTGCTTCTTTCCATGTTCGTGGAAGGCGATTCCGGCGGTATCGGTGTGGGCGGCGGCTGGACGCTCTATGCGCCGCTTTCCACCACCGGCTCGCCCGGCCCGGCGATGGATCTGGCGATCTTCTCGCTGCACATCGCCGGCGCGTCCTCCATCCTGGGTGCCATCAACTTCATCACCACCATTTTCAACATGCGCGCGCCGGGCATGACCCTGCACAAGATGCCGCTGTTCGTCTGGTCCATCCTGGTGACGGTGTTCCTCTTGCTGCTGTCGCTGCCGGTTCTGGCGGGCGCCATCACCATGCTCTTGACCGACCGTCATTTCGGCACGTCCTTCTTCAACGCGTCCGGCGGCGGTGATCCGATCCTCTACCAGCACCTGTTCTGGTTCTTCGGCCATCCCGAGGTGTACATCCTGATCCTGCCGGG
>CAYQZM010000195.1:0-12276 GCA_964421935.1 uncultured Rhizobium sp.
TCTGACATGGACCAGGCCTTCCACGCCCGGCTCCAGCTCCACGAAGGCGCCGTAGTCGGTGACGTTGGTGACCTTGCCCTTGAACTGCACGCCCACCGGATACTTGGCGGCGACGCCTTCCCACGGGTCGGTCTGGAGCTGTTTCATGCCCAGGCTGATGCGCTGGGTCTCGTGGTTGATCTTGATGATCTGCACGGTGACGGTCTGGCCCACCGCCAGGACTTCGGTCGGGTGGGAGACGCGGCGCCAGGCGATGTCGGTGACATGCAAGAGGCCGTCCACACCGCCCAGGTCCACGAAGGCGCCATAGTCGGTGATGTTCTTGACCACGCCTTAGACGATCTGCTTTTCCTGCAGACTCGCCACCAGCGAGGTGCGCTCCTCGGCGCGGCGCTCATCAAGCACCGCACGGCGCGACACGACGATATTGCCGCGGCGGCGGTCCATCTTGAGGATCTGGAACAGTTGCGGCTGGTTCATCAGCGGACCGACATCGCGCATGGGACGCACGTCGACCTGGCTGCCGGGCAGGAAGGCCACGGCGCCGTCCAGGTCGACCGTAAAGCCACCCTTGACGCGGCCGAAGATCACGCCGGTGACGCGGGTCTGGTCGTTGAAGGCCTTTTCCAGCTTAATCCAGCTTTCCTCGCGGCGGGCCTTGTCGCGGCTCAGCACCGCTTCGCCCAGGGCGTTCTCGACGCGCTCCAGATAGACCTCGACGGTGTCGCCCACCTTGATGTCGGCGGGCACGCCCGGCATGGCGAATTCCTTGAGGGAGATGCGGCCTTCGGTCTTCAGGCCCACATCGACCATCGCGAAGTCATTCTCGATGGAGACGATGGTGCCCTTGATCACCGAGCCTTCCTGGGGGCTCTGGGTCTCAAAGCTCTGCTCCAGCATGGCGGCGAAATCTTCGCGGCTGGGGGTGGCGATGGAGCTTTCGGTCGTACGTTCCTTGGTAGCGGCGCGAGCCATTCAAATTCCTGCAATCGTTCATGCCGACCGGATGCCCGGAATGGAGCAACTGGCGGACTTCCCAGGTGACCCCGGGCGGGTTGGATGGAAAGAAGTAAGCGGGATGCTCAGGAGGACGCCGGGCCTCCTTAGCCCCTGTGGCGATCCTTGAGCGCGCTCTCCAGGACCCTGGCGACCTTGGGGGTGACCAGGGCGAGAGCTGCCGCGAACGCGGCGTCTATACCCAAATCGCTGGTATCCAGCAAGTCGGCGTCAGGGGCCTGGCGAAGGGGGGAAACGGGGCGGCTTTTGTCGGCCGCGTCCCGGGCCGCCAGCTCGGCCACCACGTCCTGCTCGGCCCGGCGGATGCCCATGGCCGTGAGTTCCGCCCAGCGGCGGCGGGCCCGGATATCGACCCTGGCGTCCACATAGAGCTTGGCCGTGGCGGTGGGGCAAATGACAGTGCCGATGTCGCGGCCGTCCATCACCGCACCCGGGCCACCGCCCGGCGGGTTGGTGAGGAAATTCTTCTGGAAGTCGAACAGGGCGGTGCGCACCGCCGGGATGGCGGCGACATGCGACGCCGCCTTGCCGATAATGTCAGTGCGGATGCGCGGATCGCCCGCTAGGTTGAAATCGATGGTCTGGGCACCGCGCAGGGCATCGGCCTCGTTCTGGGGATTGCCCTTGGCCTCCAGCACGCTGAAAGCGGCCAGACGATAGAGCGCGCCGGAATCCAGATGGGCGAAGCCGAAATGCTGGGCCAGCTTCTTGGCCAGGGTGCCCTTACCGCTGGCGGCGGTGCCGTCGACGGCGATGACGATCGATTGTGACGTGGCGCTCATGGCGTTTCCATAACCGCGCCGAGGCCCGTCATCAAATCCTGGTATTCGGGGAAAGAGGTGGCGATCATGGTGATGTCATCCACCATCACCGGTTTCTCGGCCGCTAAGCCCATCGTTAAAAAGCTCATGGCGATGCGGTGATCCATATGGGTCTCGACGATACCGCCGCCGGGGACGACCCCGCCCTCTATCAAAAGATCATCGCCATGGACTTCGTAGCGGACGCCATTGACGGCAAGGCCTCGCGCCACCGCCTCCAGCCGGTCGCTTTCCTTGACCCGGAGTTCTTCCAGCCCGCGCATGGCGGTGGTGCCGCGGGCGAAGGCCGCCGCCACGGCGAGGATCGGATATTCGTCGATCATGGAGGGCGCACGCGATGCCGGCACTTCGATGCCCTTCAGCTCGGAATGGCGCACGATCAGGTCGCCGATCTCCTCGCCGCCGCTGGTCCGGCGGTTGGCGATCTCGATACGGGCGCCCATTTCCAGCAACGTCTCGATCAGACCGATGCGGCGGGGATTGAGCAGGATACCGGGCAGCGCGATCTCGGACCCCGGCACGATCAAAGCCGCCACGATGGCAAAGGCGGCCGACGAAGGATCGCGCGGCACTTCGACAGAACAACCCGTAAGCTTGGCCGGGCCCGCGATGGAAATCACTTCGCCACCTTCCGCGCGCGGCGTGACGCTGATCCTGGCCCCAAAGGCCGCCAGCATTTTTTCGCTATGGTCGCGGGTGAGCGATCCCTGGCTGATGCGGCTGGTACCGGCGGCATTCAGCGCCGCCAGCAGCAAAGCCGATTTCACCTGGGCGCTGGCGGTGGCGACATGGATAGTCACCGCCTTTGCATCCTTGGCCCCGCGCAGGGTCACTGGCATCAGCGCCTTGGGCCCCTGCCCCTCATAAGTCAGGCCGAACGCTTTCAGCGGGTCCACCACCCGCGCCATGGGCCGGGACCGCAAGCTAGCATCGCCGGTGAACACCGCGGCAATGGGCGTGGTGGCCATCGCCCCCATCACCAGGCGCGAGCCGGTGCCGGAATTGCCGAAATCAAGTTCCGATCTGGGACTTTTCCAGTTGCCCACCCCTGTCCCCGTCACCCGCCAGCGGCCCGGACCCTCTGCCGTCAACTCGGCGCCAAAGCCGCGCAGGGCACCGGCGGTGGAATGGACGTCACCGGATTCCAACAATCCGGTAATGCGGGTCTCGCCCTCGGCCAGGGCGCCCAGGATAAGGGCCCGCTGGGAAATGGATTTGTCGCCCGGGACCTGGGCCGTGCCCTTGAGGGGACCGGCCCGGCGGGCGGCGAGCGGCGCGGGATTGGCGTTGTCCATCAGGGGCTTCAAAAGACCTTTACAGGCGGGGCAACCCGTGGCAAACGCGCCCCTCCAACAACCTCTTCTTCACGGGAAGAACATCTTGGTCAAGGCAGATCTTGGAACCAAACGGGCTTGTCCCAGCTGCAATGCGCGGTTTTACGACCTCGCCAAGCGGCCGATCGAATGCCCCAAGTGCGGTTTCAGCTATGAGCCGGAAGCCCTGTTCAAGCAGCGCCGCAGCCGCGCCGCAGAGACCGCCGACGCCGGCGCGATCAACGCCGCCGACACCGAGGACGAGGAGGAAGAGGACGAGGAGGAGGACAATGAGTCCGAATCCGAGGACGAGGAAGAACAGGAAGCCGTCCAGGAAGCGCCGCTGAACGTGGCCGCCACCGGTGAGGACGAAGACGAGGACGTCGAGGAAGAAGAGGCCGAGGCGGAATCGGGCATGTCTGTCGTGGATGCCGACGAAGCCGAAGGCATCGAGGACATCGAGGTCGAGGACGACGAAGACGAGGAAGACAACGATCTTCTGGGCGAAGTGGAAGACGAGGAAGACGATGTCTCGGGCATCATCGATCCCGGCATCGCCAAGGATGAAGGCTAGTCTTTCTTTCTAGTTTAGGATCGGCTACCAGACCGCTCCTTCGATTGGTACGGGGCCATAGCTCAGCTGGGAGAGCGCCTGCATGGCATGCAGGAGGTCAGCGGTTCGATCCCGCTTGGCTCCACCCATTTTCGCCGTAACCAAATTTTAAGGAAAATCACCGCCCGCGAAGGGCGAAAATTGGTGGAGCCAAGCGCCCATAGTGGCGTCAGGCGACGCCTAGCGGCAGCGTAGCGTCGCCGCCCGGACGCCGCGGCGCAGGCGGCCAACCACAGTAACCCTGCCCCAAAGGTTAACTGGCACAACTCCTGCTGTGGTCTCGACAGGCTTTCAGGGAGGCCTTCATGAACCGCAATGTCATTCCGGCCGAATATGATTTGCCCGAAGATCTTAACGGGCCGCACAAGCGCCAATGGTGGGTAGCCCTTGCCGCTGTGGGAATCATTCTGGGTGCGACCTTGGCGCTGGTGGCCAGCAATCAGACAGAGAGTCCTGTCGCAGTCACCATAAGCCGATAGGCAAGCGTCTCAGGGCACCGTGGCCGGCACGCTCTGGCTGTTGGGCTGGTTGTTGCCGCTCCCGCCGCTGTTGGCTGACGCCACCACCACCAGGGCGATGACGGCGCTGGCTCCGACCAACGCCAGGCCCGAGCGAACGCCCTGCTGCGCGGCGTGAACACCGGCCGAAGGTCCCGGCTTCAACGGATGCTGCGGCTTGCGCGCTGCCGTTTGTCCCGCGGCAGAAGAAATCGTCAGCGCGGCCAGCGCGGCGCCGCTCCATAACCTGATGTTCAATAACATTATCCCGCGTCCTGATCGCCAGATGACCGTGCCAATTTGGCCGAATTGAGACGGTTGCGTTGAACAATGCCTATCCGGCGTTTATGACAGGCCCATGCGATTTGCTGGTAAACATATCGTGATCACGGGTGCGGCCTCGGGTCTTGGCCTTGCGATCGCGCAAGGCGCTGCAGCGGAAGGCGCCCATATCGTCGCGCTGGATCGCGTCGCCGGCCCATTTCAAGACAGCCGGATCTGCGACATCGCCGATGAAACTCAGGTTAAAGAAGCCCTGTCAGGCCTCACCCGCATCGATGCCCTGGTTAACAGCGCGGGTATCGCGCGAAGGGCCAAGGTCGATGAAACCCAGATGGCCGATTTCGATGCGGTCATGGCCGTGAATGTGCGGGGCGCTTTCCTGGTTTCCAAATATGCCCTGCCTTTGATGCGGCCGCATGGCGGGGCCATCCTGCATCTGTCTTCGGGTGTTGCCACCACGGGCACGCGCAACCGCGCCGCCTACACCGCCAGTAAGGGCGCGGTCCTGTCGCTGACGCGCAACATGGCGCTGGATTACGCCGCCGATAAAGTGCGGGTGAACTGCCTCTGTCCCGGTTTCGTCAACACGCCGCTCCTGGCCAGCATGCCGGCCGAGCGCCGCGCCAAGCTGGCAGCGCTGCACCCGCTGGGCCGGATGGGCGAGCCGGACGATCTGGTGCCCATGGCGTTGCTGTTGATCTCCGACGAGGCCCGCTGGATTACCGGCCAGGCCATTGCGGTGGACGGCGGCTTTAATGTGGGCCATGCCGACGACATCTGACCGCGATACATTTAGGACAAGACAGTTTTCCAGTCGACGCGTTAAGTTTTCCTGCCTTTTCCGGACCTGTCTGTCTTGAGCACCTTTCTCGACGCCCGCGCCCTGCCCGCTGACACCGTGCTTGAGCCCGACCTGGCCATTATTGGCGGCGGCCCGGCAGGCATCACCCTGGCGCTGACCTTGGCCAGCACGAAACTGAAGGTGCTGCTGCTGGAATCCGGTGGCACCAGTTTTGATCCGCGTGTGCAGCACCTCTACGCCGGCGAAGAGACCGGCTATGTCGCGCTGGATGTGGGGCGACTGCGCACGCTGGGCGGTGGCACCAACCATTGGGGCGGCTGGTGCCGGCCGATGGACGAAATCGATTTCGAGGCCAAGCCCTGGCTGCCTTATTCCGGTTGGCCTTTCACACGCAAGGCTCTGGCGCCCTATTACCCCCGCGCGCAGGCATTGGTCGAAGCCGGCCCCTGGATCTACGACCAGAAGGGCGCCGCCGAAAACGCCTCCGAGGGCTCTGTGCTGCCGCTGGGCGAGGGCGGGCTCTATACCAGCTGGTTCCAATTCTCGAAGATGCGCGGTGATGTGCTGCCGACCCAATTCGGCAAGCGCTATGAGGCCGATCTCAAGCGCGCCGCCAACGTCACGCCGCTGATGCAGGCCAATATCACCGCCATCCGCCTGTCGCCCGATGCGCGGCGGGTGGAGCGGTTGGACGGCGCCACGCTCGGGTCCAATGGCGGGGCCGGCAAGCGCTTTACCGTCAAGCCGCGCCTGGTGGTGCTGGCGGCCGGTGGCATGGAGAATGCCCGGCTCTTGCTGGCCTCCAACGATGTGATGAAAAGCGGAGTCGGCAACCAGAACGACCTGGTGGGCCGCTTTTTCGCCGACAATCCCGTTCCGCGCGATGTCGCCACGCTTGTGTCTTTCGCCGGCCCGCTTGCGCCCTTCTACGGCAGCACCCAGACTCTGGATGACGGGGCGATCATGCGCGCAACCTTCGCACCCACCGAAGCCTTCTGCCGCCAAAAGCAGGTGCTGGGCTCGCTCAGCACGGTCGAGCAGCCCGTCGATCTCGACGAAACCGGCAAGGCTGCCGTGATCACCACGGCGCTGGCGCTGGGCGTGGATGCCAGCAATGCCAAAGCCTATTCCCTGGGCTGCGGCATCGAGCTGGCGCCCGATCCCGGCCGCCGCCTGGTACTGACCGACGATAAGGATGCGCTGGGCCTGCCGCGCCTGAAGCTGAACATGCGCATCGCCGAAGAAGATTTTACCCGCTATCACCGTACGCTGAGGGAGCTGGGGCGGCAGCTGCTGGCCAGCCACACCGGCATGCTGCGCATCGAAAAAAGAAGCCGCGGTGATTGGCTCAAGGAATGGGGCCATCATCATCTGGGCACCACCCGCATGCATGCTGACCCCAAACAGGGCGTTGTCGATGCCGACGGGCTGGTCCACGGCATCTCCAATCTTTATGTGGCGGGCAGCAGCGTCTTTCCCAGCTACAGCGCATCAAATCCCACCCTCAACCTTATCGCCCTGACCCTGCGGCTGGGCGACCATCTGAAAAAGGTGATGGCATGAGGCGTCGTGATGTAGCGGCCGCCATTGTGGCGGCAGGCGCGGCGGTGACGGCCGGGGTCTACCGCTTCACCGACCTGTTCGTGAAGCATTACCCGCCTACCCCCTATGACGACCTGTTGGTGCGGCTGACCGATCGCGAACAGGCCGCAAGGCTGGGCGCCAAGGTGCCCGATCCCTTCGATCTGACCACGCAAGCCGCGCGCCTGCGCTCCGGCTTGCATAATCGCGACCTGGCCGCGGCCGTGAATGCCGATCTCGCCGCCGGCCATATGGTGGAGGTAGCGGGCTGGGTGCTGCCGGAAACCGTGGTGCTGCTGTCGGTGCTGGCTTCTAGAGTCTGAGCCCCTTGATCAGTCCGCGCAGCGAATTGCCGAAATAGACGTCGCCCTCGAGATCGGCGGGCGTGAGCACCGCTTCCTTGGCCCCGCCCTGTTCGATCAATTCCGCGCGCAACACGCCGGGTAACAGCCCGGCCTCAAGCGGCGGGGTCAGCAGTACATCCCCGCGCCGGATGAAGAGATTGCTGCGCGCGCCTTCCGTCAATTCGCCCCTCTCGTTGCAGAAGATCAGCTCATCGCAATCGGGGTGTGGCTGATCGTAAAGCGCGCGCCAGCTTGTCTTGTGGCGCAGCAATAGATCACTGCTGTCGACAGGTTGCGTTGCCAGCCGGAAGGTCCAGTGCACCGGATCAGGCGGGAGGTCGTAAGCCGCCGCCTTATGTGTACCCTCTTCATCCAAAGTCAGCCTGACTCGCAGCGGACCGGCCCGGCCCGCCACGGCCTCGTCAAGCGCGGTGCGTGCCATGGCCCCGTCAAAAGCAAGCCCAAGCACCGCTGCTGAATTTTGCATCCGCACCAGGTGCGCGTTCAGGCGCACAAAATCGCGAGCATGCCGCAAGGTCTCGATCAGTTCGATCGGCTGACGGCCCTGTTCAAAGAACCGTGCCTTGAGCTTGCATTCGGCATATTCGCCGGCGCCATCGGAGTCCTGCACGACACCACCGCCAATGCCCAGTTCGCCTCTGCCGTGGGAGATGGTCAGCGTCCGTATCGCCACATTGAATCGTGCGGAGCCATCGGGCGCCAACCAGCCCAGCGCGCCGCAATAGGGGCCGCGCGGCGAGGTCTCCAACTGGGCCAGGATTTCCATGGCGCGGATTTTGGGCGCCCCCGTGATCGAGCCGCAGGGAAACAGCGCATGCAGGATTTGCGCCGCACCGATGCCGGTGCGCGTCTTCGCCGTCACGGTCGAGACCATGGTGTGCAGGGTGGGATAACTCTCGATCTTGAACAGGTCGAATACCGCGACAGTGCCCGGCTCGGCGATGCGGCTGAGATCGTTGCGGATCAGATCCACGATCATCAGATTCTCGGCCCGGTCCTTGGCGCTGGCCGCAAGCTGTGCCCGCTCTGCGGCATCATCACCCTGCCTGGCCGAAGTGCCTTTCATGGGCCTGACCGTGATCCGGCCATCGGCCGCGAGATCGAAGAACAATTCGGGCGACAGGCTCAACACCTGGCGTTCGCCGTCATCGACAAAGGCGCAATGCCTGGCCCCGCTCTCCGCCCGCAATCGCTCGTAGAATGCGCGCGGCTCGCCCAGAAACAGAAAATGGGCGCGGAAACTGAGATTGGCCTGATAGACGTCGCCGGCGGCGATGTAATCCTTCACCCTGGCAAAGCGGCGGAGATAGGCGGCTTCATCCCACTCCGGTGCCAGCGGGCCGGCATAGGCACGGCCCTGCGGAGGCGAGGCCTCATCGTCGAAGGCCGCAAACACACCCAGCCGCAGCAAGGCGCCGTCCCTGGCCAGACCGGCCAGCCGGGGCTCCAGGGCATGGCCCAGTTCATAGCCCAGCCAGCCGGCCACGTAGTGCCCCCGCCCCAAAGCCGCCTCAATGGCCGTGAGAGCCGCAGGGACCTGGGCAAGGCTGTCGGCCGAGATGACATCCCGCGGATGCCGAAATACCCGCCGCCCGTCCTCACCGTCCCAAATCACCAGCATGGCGGCCTTTTGCCTGCCGAAACGCCCCGCTTCAACCCAAAGGAACCTCAGGCCAACCAGCGATTGTTCCGGGTCCCCCTACATCTTGAATAGCGGTTCCGGCACCCCATCTTTGTTCTACCGGTTGCCGCTTCTGGGACCGGACAGCCGCTCAAAGGAGGGCTGGGACATGAACAGGCATACGATCTTTGGAAGTCCCTATCTTTTGGGCTTCGAACATCTGGAACGGCTGTTGGAACGCACCGCGCAAAGAAGCGGGGATTCCTATCCGCCCTACAATATCGAGGCCTCGGAAGAGGGGCATATCCGCATCACTCTGGCGGTCGCAGGCTTTGCAAAAGAAGAGCTTAGCGTGACCGAAGAGGATCACCAGCTGGTGGTCCGCGGTGTGAAGGCGGAAGAAAGCGGCAAAACGTTCCTTCATCGGGGCATCGCAGCGCGACAATTTTTGCGCAGCTTCGTGCTGGCTGACGGCATCGAAGTTTCATCTGCCGCGTTGGAAAACGGATTGCTGAAGATCGATTTGGCCCGCAAGCAGGTCCAGCCCAGCCGGCGGGAGATAGAAATCAGGACTGGAGGTTGACATGACGGACAGATTTGAGACCGACGACGTGGAAGATGGCCAATTCGTGGCCGGCCGCATCGCCTATATCAAGCCCACGGGCAGCGACGAGGCGCACCGCCTTGGCCTGCTTCCGGCGAACATCGATCTGCCCGATGGCATGAAGCTCTATGTCCTTCACGCCGAAGACGGCAGCGTGCTGGGCTTCACCGATGGTTATGCCAGCGCCTATGGCGCGGCGGTACAGAACGAGCTCACCCCGGTGAGTGTGCACTGACGGCTGGACGATAAATACCAAAAGCCGCGAGGGTGACCTCGCGGCTTTTTTGTTTTCCGGCGCTTCGTTATGCTCCGGCAAAAATCGGGGCCAAATGGGAGCCACGATTCGGGGAAACATCATGCGCAATCTGTTCGCCGGTCTTGTTCTGCTCGCCGCCCTGCCCGCCTTGGCACAGGAGCCCGCACAGCCGCCGCCGGCCGATCAGCAGCCTGCCGCCGCCGCGCCGCCGGCGGAGGCCACGCCCACCCCGCAGGCCGCGACGCCGGCGCCCACCAATCCGCCCATGACGGGACCGAAGATACTGATCTCGACCTCGATGGGCGACATCACCCTCCAGCTCGACTCCGTGCGCGCCCCCAAGAGCGTCGCCAATGTGCTGCGCTATGTGCGGGAAAAGCATTATGACAACACCGCCTTCTATCGTGTGGCCAAGGGCTTTGTGATCCAGATGGGCAGTTTCGATGCCAAGGGAAAGGGCCGCGGCATCCATCCTGGCGGACTGCCACTGGAGGCCAATAATGGGCTTTCCAACCTGCGCGGCGCGGTCGCCATGGGGCGCGGCGATGCGCCCGACAGCGCCACGGCGGAATTCTATATCAACCTTGCCGATAATACCCCGCTCGATCACAAGGCGGACGATCCGGGCAACACCACCGGCTATGCGGTGTTTGGCCAGGTAATTTCCGGCATGGATGTGGTCGATGCGATCAGCGAGGTGCCGACCGGCGACAATGGCCCGATGCCAGGACAGGCGCCGATCACGCCCATCATTGTGAAGAAAGTAACAGTGCTAAAATAGGCGCCTAGGCGGCGCTTGCTGCGCCGCTCGTATCAGCCGTCAGGATCGCATAGAGCGCCTCGGCCGACTTGGCGGTGCGCAGCTTCTCGCACACCGACTTGTCACGCAGCAGGCGCGAGACCCGCGCCAGCGCCTTGAGATGATCGGCACCGGCATTTTCCGGCGCCAGCAGCATGAACACCAGGTCCACGGGCTGGCTGTCCACCGCCTCATAGTCGATAACGTGCTCGAGCCTGGCGAAGAGGCCGACGATGGATTTGGCTTCGGTCATGCGGCCATGCGGAATGGCGATGCCGGCGCCGACGCCCGTGGTTCCCAGACGTTCGCGTTCCACCAAGGTCTCGAAAATGCGCCGTTCGGACAGATGCGTCAGGCCATGAGCACGCGCGGCAAGTTCCTGCAGCAACTGCTTCTTGGACTGCGCCTTGAGGCCCGGCAAAACGGCATCGGGCGCGAGAAGGTCAGCGATATTCATCAAAAATCCCGGTGACGTTGGCGGAAAGCTTTGGCCCCTGTACGAGGCCCCCGGCCCAAAAGCGGCGGGTTCATAGGCCCCCCTCCCCGCAATGTCAATCTTGACTTGGCCGCCTGATTAACGGGCGAAAGTGGCGCTGTCGCCGGCCTTCAGGCGGCGGCGCTCAACCGACGAGGGAATCCGCAAAGCCTCGCGATATTTGGCGACGGTGCGGCGTGCGATGTTCACGCCGTCCGCAGTCAGAAGCGAGACGATACGGTCATCGGAGAGAATCTCGCGCGGCTCCTCATTCTCGATCATTTCGCGGATTCGATCGCGCACCGCTTCAGCCGAATGCGATTCGGTTCCATTCACGGACTGGATCGAGGCAGTGAAAAAATATTTCAACTCGAACAGCCCGCGCGGGGTGGCGATATATTTGTTGGAGGTGACGCGGCTGACGGTGGATTCGTGCATGGAGATCGCGTCCGCGATGATGCGCAAGTTCAACGGCCGCAGATGGCGCACGCCATGGGTGAGGAACGCATCCTGGTGGCGCACGATCTCGGTGGCGACTTTCAAAATCGTCTTGGCGCGCTGGTCCAGGCTTTTCACCAGCCAGTTGGCGTTGTTGAGACAGTCCGCCAGATAGGTCTTGCTTTCCTTGTCGCGCGCCGTCTTGGAGACGGTGCCGTAATACTGGTTGTTGACCAGAAGGCGCGGCAGGGTTTCGGAGTTGAGCTCGATCTGCCAGCCGCCATCGGCGCCTTCCCGGACGAAGACGTCGGGCACCACGGGCGTCACCGGTTCGCTGCCGAAGGCCAGGCCCGGCTTGGGATTGAGCTGGCGGATCTCGGAGATCATGTCGGAAATATCTTCGGCATCCACCCCGCACAAGGCGCACAGCTGGGACATGTCGCGGCGCGCCACCAGATCAAGCCGCGTCAGCAGCGCCTGCATGGCCGGATCGAGCCGGTCGCGCGCCTTGAGCTGCAGCGAAAGGCACTCGGCCAGATCGCGCGCGCCCACGCCCACGGGATCGAAGCCCTGGAGCACGCCCAGCACGGCTTCGACATCCTCGCGTTCGCAGCCCAGGCGGTTTGCCACATCCATCAGATCGGTGCGCAGATAACCGGTCTCATCCACCGCATCGATCAGCGCCAGAAGGATCATGCGGTCTTCCGGCAGGAGCGCCGCGATGGAAAGCTGGCTTTCCAGGTGATCCTTGAGGGAAAGGTTGGCGGCGACCGAGGATTCGATGCCATCCTC
>CAYQZM010000196.1:0-10849 GCA_964421935.1 uncultured Rhizobium sp.
AGTTGCGCGATGCCGGATTTGACCCTTTCCAGGCGCGCACGCGCCGCCAGAATCTGATCCTGCGTGGGACTGTTATTTTCACAGTCTTCGAGATTTGCGGAATATTGGCGCTGGCCCATCAGTTTTTCGCGGCGATATGCATCCAGCCTGAGATTGACGGCGGTGCGGACCAGGAAGCCCGCCGGGTTCTCGATCCTTCGCGTCTGCCTGTATCGGTGCATGCGTTCGAAGGCGCTTTGCACCAGGTCCTCGGCATCGGCATGGCTGCCGGTCCGGCGCGCGACACGCCGGATCACGTCGGCCCAGAACATCCGGTCAAAAGCGATGTCTGTCATGCGCAGCCCCCGGCGCCGGGACTCTTGGTTGCATCATCATCCCCATGATTCCGCCGGCTCATGCCGGGTCTTTATGAATCCCTTTAATCTCTATAGAGTCAATAGACAAATGGTGCGCGGAGCACGGACCATGGATGCGTCCGGCGCATTGCAGGGGCGGTGTAAACCGGAAGCGTTACGCTTGGCTGGCCGCGGCCAGCGCCCCGGCATCGGGCGCCTTCTCGATGGACCAGCACATGTCCATCACGCGGCGGGTTTGATCTCGGGAGAGGATGCCGTCGGCCAGGTCGGTGAACTTGGCCTCCAGCGCGGCATCGCTCATCGGCTTTTCCAGGCTGCCGACGGCATGCTCGATGTGACCGGTGAGGGTGCGGCCGTCCTTCAATTTCACCACCAGGGTGCATTGCGCCGCGCCCACCTTGGGATCGGGATGCACCGTCACTTTCCGGCGCAGGGCGACGACAGCGGGATCGCGCACCACCGCATTCTGGAACTGGCGCTCGCCCGCCGCGCCGTATATCAGTCCGGCCGCGATGCAGTGATAGATGCTGAACTTGCCTTCCAGGCCCGTGCGCGGTTCGGTCTTGCCGGTCAGCGACAGCACCAGGGGGTTGGCGATCAGCGTGACAGCGGCGACATCGCCAGGCTTGAGCTTGTTTTCGTTGCGCAACTGGATGGCGGCATCGATCGCCGGATGGGTGACGATGCCGCAGGCGAACGGCTTGTAGGTGTTGAGCGCGGCCTCGAAGCGGGTGCCCAGGCCTTCGGTGACTTCCGACCATTTGACGCCGCGCGCCACCGCCTGCGCAAAACCGTCCTTGCCTTCCAGCGCCGTCTCGTCGGCGGTGAAACCCTGAGCCGCCAGCAGCGCGGCGGTCAGCCCGTTCTGCGCCGCGCGGCCGGGATGAAAGCTCTTGGTCATGGAGCCGAATTGCACTTTCAAGCCGACCGGCTGGCTGGCGGCGATGCCCAGCGCCCAGGTCATCTGCTGCTCGTTCAGTCCCAGCAGCTTGCCGGATGCCGCGGCGCTCCCGAACACCCCGCAACTTCCGGTGATGTGCCAGCCCATCTCGTAATGGCTGGGCCACACCGCATTGCCGATGCGGCATTCGGTTTCAATACCCAGCAGGCAGGCGTGCAGGAAATCGGCGCCGCTCACTTTTTTGTGCTGCGCCAGGGCCAGCGCCGCCGAGACGACCGGACCGGCCGGATGGATGATGGTCTTCAGATGGGTGTCGTCATAATCGAAGATGTGCGAGCTGATGCCATTGACCAGGCTGGCATTGAGGATGTCCAGCTTCTCGCGCCGGCCCAGGATGGCTGCCTCCGGCTTGCCGCTGAAGGGTGTCAGCGCGGCCAGTGCCCGCGCC
The DNA here is from genome assembly GCA_964421935.1 of uncultured Rhizobium sp. Classification (GTDB taxonomy): domain Bacteria; phylum Pseudomonadota; class Alphaproteobacteria; order Micropepsales; family Micropepsaceae; genus Rhizomicrobium. Next base: position 1,706 of record CAYQZM010000196.1, read on the forward strand.
ACCGTTTCATGGCGCGAGCCACCGACCGCCACCCCGACATAGTTCAACAGGGTCCGGCAGCCTTCGCGCCGGACCTTCGCTGGAATGTCGCCGACGCGCGCACCGACCAGATATTTGGCAAGGATGCGCGTCACCGCGGGGGGCGGCGCGGCACTCGCCGGCCCCGCCGCCGCCAGGGCGCTCGTTCCGGCAAGCACGGCGCGGCGGTCTGGCTTCATGAACTTCCTTTTGCGCTCGAGGTGCTAGCTGACGTCCTCACGCTTCGACAAGCTCAGCATGAGGAGTTCTGCTATTCCTCACCCTGAGCTTGTCGAAGGGTGAGGATACTTTTGACGTATCCTAATCCGGCACGCCGAAAACCATAAGCTGGGTCGAGGCGGTGATGGCGATGAACTGCTTGCCGCCAGCCATGTAGCTGATGGGCGAGGAGTTGACCGGCCCGTTCAGGCGCAGGTGCCACAGCGGCTTGCCGCTCTTTTCGTCCAGCGCCAGAAGCTGTCCTTCCGCGCTGGCGGCAAAGATGATGCCGCCGGCCGTGCCCAGAAGACCCGACGACAACCCAACCCGCGCCATGGGGAATTTCCACACGATATTGCCGGTCTTGGCATCGATCGCCTCGATGCCCTGGTCGGGCGCCACAGGCGCGGGTCCCGCGCCGGCGCCACGGCCCAGGAACAGCTTGCCCTTTTCATATGTCACGGGCGCGCTCTGGGCGAAGCCCTGGGCCGAGACATATTCCAGGACGAAGAGGCCGTTCTTGGCATCATACGTCGGTGCCTGGAAGTTGGTGCCGCCGACGGCCGGGAACACCGTTACGCCTTTTGGCGTGGCCATGGTGGCCGGGTCGATGATCGGCCGGCCTTTGGCATCGAAGCCCTTGTTCCAGTTGGTGCGCACAAACGGCTTGGCCCAGAGGAACTGGCCGTTGGTGCCGTCCAGGCAATAGAAAAAGCCGTTGCGGTCGGCATGCAGGATGACCTTGCGCTCCTTGCCGTTCACCATCATGCGGGTGAGGACGTAATCCTCGGTCGAATCCCAGTCGTGGTCGTCATTGGGCGTGAACTGATAATGCCACTTGATCTTGCCGGTGTCGGGATCGATGGCCAGCACGCTGTCGCTGTAGAGATTGTCGCCCTTGCGGCTTTCGGCATTGTAGTCGGGGGCGGGATTGCCGGTGCCCCAGATCAGGAGATGCTGCTCGGGATCGTAGCTGCCGGTCAGCCAGGTGGGCGCGCCGCCGGTCTTCCAGCTATCGCCGGACCAGGTTTCGTTGCCCTTCTCGCCGGGCGCCGGTGTCGTATAGGTGCGCCACAGCCGCTTGCCGGTGGCTGGATCGTAGGCGTCGAGATAGCCGCGCACGCCCAGCTCGCCGCCCGACATGCCCATGATGATCTTGCCGTCCACCGCCAGCGGCGCGCCGGTGAGCTGATAGCCCGCCAAAGTATCGTCGGTGCGCACCTCCCACAGTTCCCGTCCCGTATGGGCATCGATCGCGATCAGAAGATCGTCCAGCGTGCCGACAAAGACCCGGCCGTCCAGCACGGCGACCCCCTTGTTGTTGGGATTGTTCTGGTAGGGGTTCTTGATGTCCTGTTTCCGATGGAAGGCCCAGATCTGGTGGCCGGTTTTGGCATCGAAGGCGAAGACATCGCCCGAGCCGCCGGCGGCATACATGATGCCGTCCACCACGATCGGCGTGGCCTCGGTGGTGTAGGTGCCGGGCAGCGGCGACATCCAGGCCATCTGCAGGTTCTTCGCATTGGCGGCGTTGATCTGGTCCAGGGCGCTGAAGTGCGTGCCCTCATAGTCGCCCCAATAGGTCGGCCAGTCGCCCGGCGCAGGCTTGGCGATGCGGGCGTAAGGCAGCACGGGTTTGGGATTCAGTTTGGCGGTCTGGCTGAAGTCGCGCTTCTTCTGCTGTGCCAGGAAGGCGACGACATCGTCGATCTCCTTGGCCGACAATTTGGAGCCGGTGTCGGCGGGCAGGGCGCTGCCGGTATTGGTGACGCTGCGGACATCTTTCTTGTCCAGGGTCGTCCAGCTTCCATCCGTCATCTCGAGCTGGATGAAGAAGGCGTCCTCGTTGCGCACCATGCCGTGCAGGCTCTTGCCGTCCGCCGTCGTCACATCGGCGAAGTGCGGCATGGGCGGGAAGCGGCGGCGGATCTGATGCAGCACACCGGTCTTGATCGCACCGACAGGCTTGGTGCCTTCCGCGGACAGATCGGCGGCGAGATCGGCGCCCCGGCCATTGATCTCATGGCAACTGGTGCAGCCGCCCTTGCCGAAGAACAGCGTTTCGCCGCTGGCCGCATCGCCGGTGGCGACGCCCTGGTTGCCGGTCTGGCCCGAGAGGCTCTTGATGTAGGTCACCAGCCGCCAGACATCGTCGGAGGGCAGGGCCGAGAAGGACGGCATCTGCGTGCCGGGCACGCCACTCTTGATGGTGGTGAACAGGTCATTGTCGCTGCCGCCATGCTGGAAGACGCCACTGGCCAGCGCCGGTCCGCGCCCGCCGGTCGCGCCGGGGCCGTGACAGCCGGAACAGGTGCGGTCGAACAGCACGGCGCCCTGCTGCGGGGCGCGCGGATCATTGGCAAAGGGATTGTTGACCACGTCAGCAGCTTGCGGCCGCGGCGTTTGCGCCATCGCCAGATAACTGGCCGCGAGGCCGCAGCTGAGTGTCACCGCGAAGGCAATCCGCATGATGTTGTTCCGTGTTAGCGAGAATCCGATTTACGCGTTGAAACCTGCGCGGTCAAAGGGACACAATGACGTGGCTGTGCAGGCTTTGGCTTTCATGAAAATGTTTTGAGATGCTGCATCTGCACAAGCTTGGGAATGACCGGCCCTCATGCTAGAACCCAGAGATAACAACGAGAATCCGGGCGGACTGGGGTGTCTTTCTCCTTTTATGGGCAGTGCGACCTGATGCCATTGTCGCGGCGCCGGCCCGTGCTCGCCTTGCCCGATAGCTGATTGCCAATTCGTCACGGAGGGAAGAAATGAAGCTGTTTCACACCACGGTCGCCGTCGCCGCACTGATGGCGGCACTGACATCGGCCGATGCCGCCTGGGCGGCGCGCGCCTATCTCGGCACCTATACCAAGGACCCGGCGGCCGGCCGCGGCGGTGGCAGCGGCAACGGCGAAGGCATCTATATGGTGGACATTGACGCGGCTACCGGCACGCCATCGCATCTTCGCCTGATGGCCAAGACCTTGTCGCCGTCCTGGATCACGCTCTCGGCCGACCACAAGTTTCTCTATGCCGTGAACGAGATCGCGACCTATGGCGCCAACAAGAGCGGCTCGGTGACCGCTTTCTCCGTCGATCCCAAAAGCGGCGCGCTGAAGCAGCTCAATGTGATGGATTCCGGCGGCTCCATTCCCTGCTACATCAGCATCCATCCGTCGGGGAAGTTTCTGCTGGTCGCCAATTATACCGGCGGCAGCTATGAGGTGATCCGCCTCAAGCCCGATGGCAGCCTGGGCGAAGTCACCGATGTGGTGAAGCCGGAGGGGCCGATGGGCGTCTACAACGCCAAGGACAAGCCGCCGGGCATGTTCGGCAGCATGGAGCCGCATGGCTCGCGGGGTCACATGATCCTGCCTGATCCATCCGGCCAATATGTGTTGGGCGCCGATGCGGGCCGCGACCAGATCTTTGTCTGGAAGCTGGATACCAACACCGGCAAGCTGCAACAGGTATCGGTGACCAAATCGGTGCCGGGCGCGGCGCCCCGCCACTTCGCCTTCTCGCCCGACGGCAAGACGCTTTACCAGCAGCAGGAACAGGACTCGCGCCTGACGGTCTATGGCTTTGCGAACGGCAAGCTGACCCAGAAGGGCCCGTCGATCTCGACCCTGCCGGCCGGCTTTGAGGGCAGCAACACCACGTCGGAGCTGTTGATCGACAAGGCGGGCAAGCATCTCTATGGCGCCAACCGCAATCACGACAGCATCGCCACCATGGCGGTGCAGGGGGATGGCAGCGTCAGGCTGATCGCCAACACCCACACCGAAGGCACCATCCCGCGCAGCCTGACCATCGATCCCACCGGCAAGTTCCTCTATTCGATGAACCAGGGTGCCGACAATCTCACCACCTTCCGGCTGGGCGCGGACGGCGTGCCGAAGTTCACCGGCAAGTTTTTGGGCATCGGCAGCCCCGCCGTGATGGTGTTCCTGCCATAGACGACACGCTCCTCATGCTTCGACAAGCTCAGCATGAGGAGATCACAAAAATTCCTCACCCTGAGCTTGTCGAAGGGTGAGGAATGAGGGCGTTAGGCGCGAGCCGGACCGCCTCGGAAAAGGGAGGTAAGGACATGGACAAGAGACAATTCCTGACACAGGCCGCTTTGGGCGCCGCCACGCTGGCCGCGACACCGGCGCTGGCGCAGAAGAAGATGACGGACGATCTGGGCCGGCGCGGCGAGGGAGGAAAGAAAGTCATCCCCCGGCGCAAGGCGAAAACCACCAAGATGTTCCTGACGCCGCCCTGCTGGCCCAATGCCATCTCGGTCGAGCCGGGCAAGGGCTTCTGGGTGCATGAGCAGCGCCACGACAGAAAGCCGGAAAAGGCCTGGCTGCTGGATTTCAAGACCGGCAAGGTGCTGCACGAAGTCACCACCCATTGCGAAGATACCAGCGGCGCGTGCTGGGGCGATGGCTATATGTGGAGTGGCGCCAATGGCGCCTCGGTGAAGAATCCGCCCAATCCCCCGGTCAACGGCATTTTCCAGACCGACATGAACAGCAAGCAGATCAGCCATCGCCAGCTTCCCTTTGGGCCGAAGGAGGATGGCGGCTCCTGCCATGGCGCGAGCTGGGAAAACGGGAAGCTGTGGCTTTATGCCAATCGCATGGAAGCCATCATCCGCATCGATCCCAAGAGCTGGCAGACCGAATTCATCTTCCCGGTGACGCATGAGATCGGGCGGCTGCACGGCATCGGTTCGGACACCGGCGTCATCTGGCAGGTCTGCGGCACCCAGGATCCGAAAGTGATCGGCTATGAGGGCTATGTTCCTGGCCTGGTGAAGTATGACTCGCGCACCGGCAAGGTGCTGGAGGTCGTGGATTTCGTGCCCGGCTCCTGCGACATGCACGACGTCACGGTGTGGAACGGCCAGCTTTACGGCGTGGATGCCGGCGAGCATCCGGGCTGGCCGATCGATGAGAAATACGCGCGGCCGGGCTTTCCCGAGCTGAACAGTCCCAGTGGCGGTTACGTCTTCAAGATCGATCTCATCTAGAGGATTGCTGCAGCGCGTCAATCGGGGTGCATGCTTCCGCTGCAAGCTTCGCGGGCGTTCGATTGGCAAAAGCTTCGCTGGATATTTTGCCAATCGGCGCCGCGGGCTTGCTCAATCTTTCCGCCCCGGCATACTCGCATAACAAGTAGAAGGGGATCGGGATAATGGCGCTGGATGCAGTCCGGGGGTGGACGCGCGATCAATATAATGTAGTGGCGGCGGCCTTCCTGGCCTGGACGCTGGACGCCTTCGATTTCTTCGTCCTGACCTTTGTGATGCCTGATGTGGCGACGCAGTTCGGGGTGAAAATCCCGGCCGTGGCGCTGGCCGTCACTCTGACCCTGGCGGTGAGGCCGCTGGGCGCGTTCCTGTTCGGGCGCCTGGCCGACGATTACGGCCGCCGGCCGGTGCTGATGATAAACATCCTGTTCTATTCGCTGTTCGGCTTTGCCACCGCTTTCTCGTCCAGCCTTGCCATGTTCCTGGTGATCCGCGCCTGCTTTGGCGTGGCGATGGGCGGCATCTGGGGGATCGGCGCCTCGCTGGCGATGGAGACGGTCCAGACCAAGTCGCGTGGCTTTGTCTCGGGCCTGCTGCAGTCGGGCTATCCGTCCGGCTATCTGTTCGCCTCGCTGGTGTTCGGCGCTCTCTATGCGGCTTTCGGCTGGCGCGGCATGTTCATGGTCGGCCTGGTTCCGGGCATGTTGCTGGCGCTCTATATCTGGCTGGCCGTGCCGGAATCCCCGGTGTTCAAGCGCCCCGCCAGCGTGAAGCCCGCCAAACATCTGGTCCATCTGGCCGGGGTGGCTGTGGTCGTGGCAGCGATGCTGGCGGTGCTTCAGGCCTTCGGGCGCGAGACCGGAATGCTGTATCTGGCCGCGGCCGTTGTTCCGCTGCTGGTGGCGGCGGCGCTGGTGACGCCGTTCATCCGCAAGCACTGGAAGCTGGCGGTCTATGCCATCATCCTGATGACGGGCTTCAACTTCTTCAGCCACGGCACCCAGGACCTTTATCCGACTTTCCTGCGCGTGCAGCATCATTTCGACGATGCCACCGTGACCTTCATCACCGTGGTGCTGAATGTCGGCGCCATTGTCGGCGGACTGTTCTTTGCCTCGCTCAGCCAGAGCTTCGGGCGCCGGCGCACCGTGATCCTGGTGACCTTGCTGGCCTTGCCGGTGGTCTATTTCTGGGCCTATGCGCCGACCGCGATGACCCTGGCGCTGGGCGCCTTCCTGATGCAGATCTGCGTCCAGGGCGCCTGGGGCGTGGTGCCGGTCCATCTCAACGAGCTGTCGCCGCCCTCGGTGCGCGGCACCTTCGCCGGCACGGTTTATCAGTTGGGCAACCTGATCGCCTCGGTCAATGCCGTGTTCCAGGCCGAGTTCGCGGAAAGCCGAGGCGGCAATTACTCCATCGCCCTGGCGGTGGTGGCCGGTTTTGCCGCGCTCCTGATCGCCATCATGATGTATTTTGGTCCAGAGGCGCAGAACGCCGATATGGGGCGCGAGGCTTCGGTTTCGGAATAGGAGAAAGCCATGCGGACACTGTTGTTGGGCGCAATGATGCTGGGGCTGGTTACACCCGCTTTGGCCCAGGGCACCGAGATCAATGTCTTCACCCCGGCCGTGGTCTGGAATGCGGGCCTGCAGGACATCGCCGCCGACTACACCAAGAAGACCGGCGTCAAGGTCACGATCAAGAACCTCAACATGGGCAAGCTTGTAGGCGAGATCCGCACCGGCACGCCGGTCGCCGATGTGATTGTCCTGCCGGTCTCCTTCATGGACGGCATGGATGCGATGGGCGCCACGGTGCCCGGCACCGCCCAGGAGATCGGCCGCGTCAGCATCGGCCTGGCGGTGCCGCACGGCAAACCCCATCCCGACATCTCCACCCCCGCCAAGCTGGCGGCGGCGCTGAAGGCCGGCGGCACGGTGATCTATTCCGATCCGGCCAGCGGCAGCATGGAAGCGCGCATCGTCAACGACATGCTGCGCCAGAATGCGGTCTTCAAGGGCGTCAAGGACAAGATCAGCACCAAGGGCGAGGGCGGCCAGGCGCTGATCAAGGGCGAAGCCGACATGGCCCTGCAGCTGATCTGCGAGATCGTGAACCATCCGGAGCTGGACCTGGTGGGCCCGGTGCCGGCGCAGCTTCACGCCTATCTGGAGACCTCGGTCGCGGTATCGTCGCGCTCCACGCAAGCCGATGCGGCCAAGGCCTTCATCACCTATATGCTCGGCTCCAATTACGATCCCTTGTGGAAGTCCAAGGGCCTGGACCGTCATCCTCCGGAGTAGCACCAATGAAGCGTCGGGAATTTCTGGGCAGTGCCGCGGCCGCCGCGGCTTTCTCAACCGATTTTTGGGCCGATGTGGCCAAGGCGGCCGAGCCGCTGGCCGACATTCCCATTATCGATACCCATGTCCATCTGTTCGACTCCCGCCGGCCACAGGGCGTGCCCTATGCCGGCTCGCCGGAATGGGCCAAGGAGCATAATGGCGTGGCCTTGCCGTCCACCTATCGCTCCTATGCGGTGCCGCTGAACATCGTCGGCGCCATCGAGCTGGAGGCCAGCCCCTGGATCGAAGACAATCTCTGGGTGCTGGAGCAGGAGCACACCGATCCGATGTTTGTCGGCACGGTGGGCGACCTGGAGCCGGAGAAGCCGGAATTCGCCGATGAGTTCAACCGCTTCCGCAAGGACCCGCTGTTCCTGGGCATCCGCTGCGGCAATATCTGGAACCGCGAGGTCTCCAAGCAGGTCAACGATCCCAAATTCATTGACGGCCTGAAGCGGGTGGCCGATGCCGATCTGGTGATGGACAGCGCCAATCCCACCGTCGGCTTGCTGCAGACCATGGTGAAGATCAACGACAAGGTGCCCAACCTTCGCATCATGATCGATCATCTGCCCCAACTCGATCCCACGCCGCAGGAAGAGGCGAGCTACAAGGCCGTGCTGAAGGAAATCCATGGCCGGCCCAAGATCTACGCCAAGCTGTCGGAGATCGATCACCGCTCGATGAAGGCGCGCGGGCTGGCCGCCCACAAGGCGCGGCTGGACCAGTTGCTGGACGCGTTCGGCGAGGACCGGGTGGTGTTCGGTACCGACTGGCCCAACAGCTGGGGCACCGCGACGCCGGCGCAGATCGTCTCGATTGCCCGGGCCTATTTCGCCACCCGCTCGCGCGCCGCCGCCGAGAAATATTTCTGGAAGAACTCGCTGAACTTCTACAAGTGGAAGAAGCGGGCAAAGAACCAGCCGTCGCTGTGAACGCGCAGTCCCGGCGCGACCTGGAAATGCTTCAGGGCCGCTGGGAGCAGGTAGCGCTCGAAATAGACGGCGTGGTTCAGCCAGCCGACGAGCTCAGCCCGCCCGGTGCGATAACAAGCTTCACAGGCGACCGGTTCGCGGTCCACGCTGTGGATGGCGCCCTGCTGCTGGAAGGGCGCCTGGTTCTCGAGGCCAGCACCGATCCCAAGCATGTGGATTGGATAGACGCGATTGGGGCCGATGCGGGTAGGCGGCTTCCTGCGATCTACCGGCTGGACGGCAATCATTTCGTCTTTGTTGCCGCCGATACCGGTGCGCCGAGGCCGGCGGCGTTCAACACTGGTTCAGGGCAGGTTATGCGGACATTTATCCGCCGCTGACGATTTGTACCTGCTGTCATCCCCGGCCGAGCGTTGCATCGCAACGCAAGGGGAAGGGGACCCAGATGGAAGGAACTGCGTCTGGTCGTGCCACCTGGGTTCCCTTCCCTCGCCGCGCGAGGTCGCGCGGCTCGCCGGGAATGACAGTAATGCCTAGGCCGCCTGCATTTCTTCGACCAGCACCTGCACCAGTTCGGCTGCCGGCATCGGGCGTGACAGCGGCG
>CAYQZM010000197.1:0-3690 GCA_964421935.1 uncultured Rhizobium sp.
ATGTGTCCTTAAGTGTCTGAGATCGGTCGGTATTTGGGGTGAGGGCATTTTGTTCGTGTTGTCGGCTGGGCTTTAATGGATGGGGGTCCGCCTGACGACGCCGCGCCGTGCGGTCATCGACCTGGGCGGCTGATCAGCCCAGACCTGAATCAGATAGGGCGGACCTTGTGGTCCGCCCTTTTTGTTTGTGTCTACAGCATAAAAGGAAAAGGCCGGTCTCTCGACCGGCCTTTTCGCCATGCGCTTCTCGGACCAAGCCCGTCAGGGCTTCTGCGAGGCCATATAGGCGGCAACGTTCAGGATATCGGCATCGGACAGCTTGCCGATGATGTCCTTCATCTTGCCCAGCGCCGCGCCCTTGCGGTGGCCCGCTTTCATGTCGGCGAGCTGGCGGATCAGATAATAGGCGCCGCGTCCGGCCAGGCGCGGCGCTTCCTCGTGGCCGCGATAATCATCGCCATGGCAGGAGGCGCAGGTGCGGAACGCGCCGCGATTGCCCATCGCCACGGTGCGGCCCTTGGCCAGGGACCCCATCGGCACATAGTCCACGAAGCCGACATGATCGTTGCGCAGCTCGACCTGCTCGCTCTCGGCGACCTCATAGATCATGTCCGGCGCCACCGGCACCGTCGCCGCCCCCTTGTCGAAAAAGCGGGCGCCGCCGGCCCCAACATGATTGGCGGGCGCGCGGCTGGTCTCCACCACCCGGATCCATTTCTGCTGCGAGCGGGGAATATGCGAGAACTATTGCGCGGCTTCGCGCAGGTCTTTTTCGCTGATGGCATCGGCCATCTCGATCATGGCGGGCGCCCGGATGTTCAGCCGGTCGCCATCACGGAAGGCGTGCATCTGCTCGATGATATAATTCGCCGTCAGGCCGGAGATACTGGCCGATTCGGGGTGGCCATTGCCGTTGGGCAGATGACACAGGATGCAGGCGGGGACGTGCGGCTTCTCGCCATGGGCCACGATCGGCGGCAAGGCCGGATGCTCCTTCGGATACCAGTCCGGCGGTCCAAAAGCGTCGCCGATCTGCCGCATGGTCAGCTTGATGGATGGGTCGGCGCCTTCGGCGGTATGGAGCGCGGTCATGTCAGGACGCGGCAGATTGGGCGGCGCGACCGGGTAGGCCCATTCAAAAGGCGCCACCGGCGCCGGCATCTTGGGCGTCAGTTCCCGCGCGGTGAGTATCTCGCCACCCTTCTTGGGCGGCTGCGCCTGCGCCGCAAGGATGATCGCCGGCGTAAGCGCCAGCGCAGCCACGATATATCTTTTCATGATGCTCCCTGCCCGTTTTTGGGCACAAGCATAGGCTGGGGGTCAGCCCGACACCAGCAGGCCGGTGCGCGCTAAAGCGTCACTTATAACAGCAAGCCGCTTGCCGATCTTACTGTGGGAACAGGTTCGGATTGGGCGGATCGCCCGGAAGCGCGGGGCGCGGCGTCGGCATGATAGCAGGTCCCGCCTGCACGCCCTGCAGCGCCACCGCGACCTTGATCTCGCAGCTGTCCACCGGATTGGCTTCGTTCACCGGTACACCGGAAACAAAATCCTCCAGGATCGGCTTGTCGGGCGCCAGCGCGGCCGCGAACACGATCCGCGCCGCCTTGCAGAAATTGGCCTGCTCGCCCGGCTTGATGCGCCGCTGCTCGGCATGATTGATCGCCCGGGTCTTGTAAGAGTCATAGGCGGCCTCGCCGGCCCGCGCCCCGTTCAACCGCCTGAACATGGCCTTGAGCGTGGCATCGGAGCGGCGCAGCTCTTTCTGGAACACGATCTGAAAGCGGCTCATGTTGCTCATTGCTTCCTGGCCGCAGGAAAGCGCGGCGTCCGTCAGTTCTTGCACCACGGCCGACACCTGGACGGCCTGGACTTCCGACGCGCTGGCACAGGAGGAAACACGGGCTTCGGCGGTGGTGCTGCCGACCAGACCCAGGGCGAGCAGCGACGCGCCCAGCTTGGCAAATTTCATAAGAACCCTCTTCGACGTGCAAGGCGACCATAGCCGCATCCCCCGATCGTCGCCAAGCCTTTGGAAACAGGGAACTTTCCAGAGGGTCACCAAGATATGAAACATTTTGCCGAATTGCCGCGTTTTAATTCGCATGCGGAAGCGTGCCGTTTCTGGCCTTGTCGGAGCCGCCCTCCTGGTGGCGGGGCCAGCCTTCGCTTTCCGAGTGCCCGATCCGAATGCCGCCTGGCCGACGCCCCACCAGCTGGAAAGCCGCTACGCCGATACGGCCCGCCACCCCTATGCCATGACCTATTCCGACGAGGCGGCGCGCCGCCTCGGCCTGGCGGATGGCCGCTGGGAAGCATTCAACAGCCAGTCCGGCGGCTCCACCGGCCCGACGTTCAAGGGCGGCCTTGACGGGCGTGGCGCGGTGCTGCGCCTGCAATGGTAAGCAACTAGCGTCCCGCTTCCGGAATTCGCACGATCCCGATCGGTCTTAGGGCTGGCAATCTATTGATTCCAGTGTGGTGGTTTCGAAGTTCGCCTAAGAGGTCGATATCCCTGACATGGCGAACTTCGAAACCACCACACTAGCCTTTTGCCCATCCCGGCAGTATTGGATCGCCCGGCGAGGTCCCGGACGGAAGCATGGCATACAAAATCGCGGTGGTCGGAGCGACCGGCAATGTCGGTCGGGAAATGCTCAACGTCCTGATCCAGCGGCAATTTCCCATCAGCGAAGTGGTGGCCCTGGCCTCCACCCGCTCGGTCGGCACCGAGGTGTCCTTCGGTGATGGAACCCTGAAGGTCAAGGCGCTGGACTATTTCGACTTCAAGGGCACCGACATCGTGCTGATGAGCGCCGGCGGCGCCATCGCCAAGGAATGGGCGCCCAAGATCGCGGCGCAGGGCCCGATCGTGATCGACAATTCCAGCGCCTGGCGGATGGACCGGCAGGTGCCGCTGGTGGTGCCGGAGGTCACTGCCGCGGCATTGAACGAAATCCCAAGAGGCATCATCGCCAATCCGAACTGCTCCACCGCCCAGCTGGTAGTGGCGCTCAAGCCCCTGCACGACCTTTTCACCATCAAGCGGGTTGTGGTTTCGACCTATCAATCGGTATCAGGCGCCGGCAAGGAGGCGATGGACGAGCTGTTCCGCCAGACCCGCGCCATCTTCGTGGCCGATCCGGTCGAGGTGAGCGAGTTCACCAAACAGATCGCCTTCAACGTCATTCCCCATATCGACGTCTTCCTGGATTCCGGCGTCACCAAGGAAGAATGGAAAATGGTGGTGGAGACCCAGAAGATCCTGGACCCCGACATCCAGGTCACCGCGACCTGCGTGCGGGTGCCGGTGTTCGTGGGCCACAGCGAGTCCGTCAATATCGAATTCGAAAAGCCGGTGACGGCTGAGCAGGCGCGCGCCGCGTTACGAGCCGCCCCCGGCATACTGGTGGTGGATAAGCGGGAAGACGGCGGCTATGTCACGCCCATCGAATGCGTGGGCGAGGACGCCACCTATATCAGCCGCGTCCGCAAGGACCCCACGGTGGAGAACGGCCTCAACATGTGGATCGTCTCTGACAACTTGCGCAAGGGCGCGGCGCTGAATGCCGTGCAGATCGCTGAATCGCTCGTCAACCGCAACTTATTGAGGGCCGCCTGATGCCGAAAGCCTATTGGATCGCGCGCGTGGATGTTCACGACCCGGAGACCTATAAATCCTATGTCGCG
>CAYQZM010000198.1:0-20957 GCA_964421935.1 uncultured Rhizobium sp.
CCCAGCATCTCCTGCTTGCCGGTCTCGATGTCGAACAGATAGACCCGCGGCTTGTTGCCGATATACGACATATAGGCGATCATCTGCGCCGTCGGATTGAAGCGCGGGGTCAGCACCATATAGTCGCCGCGCGTCAGGAACATCGGATTGGCGCCATCCTCGTCCATGATCGCCAGCCGCTTGACCCGGTTCTGCGCCGAGCCGGTCTCGGCGATGAAGACGATGCGGGTATCGAAATAGCCTTTCTCGCCGGTGAGCCGCTCATAGATGGCGTCCGACACCATATGGGCGATGCGCCGCCAGGCATCGGGCGTGGAAAAGAACTGAAGTCCCAGCATCTGGCTTTCGCCAAAGACATCCCAGAGACGAAAATCAACCCGCAGGCGCCCGTCGGGCTGCTGGGTCACCTGCCCGGTCACTAGCCCTTGCGCGGTGATGCTGCGCCAGCTTTGAAAATTGGGAACGGTATTGATGTTGGTGATGTGCTCGACAAAACCTTTCTGGTCCAGCGGCCGGAACAGGCCCGAGCGCTCCAGATCGGCGCGCACCACGCCGGCGATATTGGCGCCGGCCTGCGGGTCGCCACCGCCGCCAGGCAGGAAGTCGGGAATGGCGATGGGAAGCGGCTGGGCATTGCCCTGCGTCACATCCACCTGGAGTGCCGCCAAGGCCGGGGTTGCAGCACCCAAGGCCGTCAAAGCAGCCAGCAGGACTAAAATCTTCTTCAAATATTTCATCACGGGCTCCGCCCTAAAGGAAAGTGAGAAACATGGCTCCAACAGGATAGTCCCCTGATCGTTCCATCATTGCCCCATCATTTGGCGGGGGTCGAACCGCAAGGGATTGATTTCACGCCACTGGTTGTAGCGGTCGGCCGGCAGCCGGTAGGGCTGGCACTGATAAATGGCGCGGCTGGCCGCTTCCGCGGCGGCACGCGTATAGGTATTGCCGGCGGCGGCGGCGGCTGTACCCATGGTCATCTGCAACCGTCCAACCGTGCCGTCGGGATTGAGCGCCAGGTCATACTCCACGACCAGGTCCTGGGCATTGGGCGCGCCGGTCGGCGGCGACCAGCAGCGATAGATCTGGCCGCGCAGGGCATCCGCCAGGTCCGCCGTCATCAGATTGCCGGTGCCGATGCCCTGGATGACCCGCGGGCCCGCCTTGGCGTTCTTCACGGGCTTTTGCGGCGCGGTCAGCTTGTTGAGCAAGGCGTCGAAATTGGTGGCCTGCTTCTGCTTGCTCTCACGCGGCGGCTCCGGCGGCTTTTCGACCGGCTTGGGCTTTTCCTTGGCGACATCGAAATCGGGGATATTCGCTTCGGGCGCCGGTTCGACCTCCTGCAGGTCGGGCAGCGGCGGGGGCTCCAGCACGGGCGGGGGCACGTCTATTTTCTGAGGCTCGGGCTGCGGCGGCGCCTGGGCGGCGACGTTGGTCTGGTCGGCGATGGTGACCAGATCGACCGGCACCATATGGGTCTCTTCCGGGGCCTTGAAATTGCGCTGAAAGGTGAAAAGCAGGGCGGCAAAGATCAGGCCATGAAACAGCAGAGAGCCCACCACGCCGTAACGCGGTCCGCGTTCGGTCGTGGGGCGCATGCGCCGCATTGCGGTTTGCGCAACCACCTTACTGCGTATCTGGCTTTGGCTTTGCGACATCGGTCACCAATCCGATGTGGGTGAAGCCGGCTGCCGCCAGCAGACCCATCACTTCCATCACCTTGCCGTAGTTCGTGCGGGCATCGCCGCGCACAAAGATGCGCTGGTCATAGCCGTTGGCGGCGATCGCCTTGAGCTTGTCCACCAGCGCCTCCTGCGGCACCTGTTCCTTCTGCAGGAAGATCACGCCGTCGCGCCGCACCGTGATGGAAAGCGGCTCGCGGTCCTGGCCCAGCGCCGGGGCCTTGGTCTTGGGCAGATCCACCGGCACGCCCACAGTCAGAAGCGGTGCCGTCACCATGAAGACGATCAGCAGCACCAGCATCACGTCCACGAAAGGCGTGACATTGATTTCCGCCATCGCGCGGCGGCGCATGCGGCCACGGCCGCGCGAGGACGTATGCTGGATGCCAGCAGCCATCAGCGGACCTTCTCGTCAAGCTGGCGTGACAGGATGGCGGAGAATTCGTCGGCGAAGGCATCCAGCGAATTCACATAGCGGCCGATCTCGGCCACGAAGCGGTTGTAGAAAATCACCGCCGGGATAGCGGCGAGAAGCCCCATGGCAGTGGCGAACAGGGCTTCGGCGATGCCGGGCGCCACCACGGCCAGGGTGGTGTCGTGGCGGGCAGCGATGGCCGAGAAGCTGTTCATGATGCCCCACACCGTGCCGAACAGGCCGACAAAGGGCGACACCGAGCCAATGGTCGCCAGCAGCCCCAGCTGCTTCTCGATGCCGTCGGTCTCGCGCAGGATGGTCGCGCTCATTGCCTTCTCGATGCGCTCCTTCACGCCCGGCAGCATGGATTCGCGCACGCCGCCGGTGGATTCAAAACCACGTCGCCATTCGCGCAGGCCCGCGATGAACATGGCCGCCAGGGGATGATCGTTGCGGGCGCCGAACTGCTGGTAGAGCTCATCCAGCGACTGGCCGGACCAGAACACCTTCTCGAACCGGCGCGCCTTGCGCTTGAGGCTGCTGAGAATGAACAGCTTGTTGAAGATGATGGTCCACGACCAGAGCGAGGCCAGCAGCAGGAGCACCATCACCGCCTTCACCACGATATCGGCGCGCAGGAACATGGAGACGATGGAAAAGCTGCCCGTCACGTCGCCGGCCGGCGCATTGCTGGCGGCCACGCCAGGCGGGGGCGCCAGCGACTGGGACTGCGCGGCCGGGCCGGTGGGGGCGGCGATCGGACCGCTTTGCACCCCTTGCGCCCAGACGGGAGCGGAAAACACCGTCGCGGAGAGAAGAACCGCCAGAATCACGAACATGGCGGCAATGGATGTCTTCATGGAAAAACCTTTTGGGCGCCCGGTAGGGTGGAAGAATCGCTAATGCGCGCCGATCTTGGCTGAAATTTGGCGAATAAGTTCAAGTTTCTGTTCAAGTTTCATCTGGGGGCAGAAATGGCGCAAGAGTCTCCTGCACCTTTTTGGGTAGCCGGCGTGGCTTGCCGGTTAACGTGGTGATACAGGCTTCGATCCGTCCTTCCACCAAGAGGGTTGCATCGCGGGTGACGCGCTGGATGGCCCGCATGCGCGCGCCGGAAAGGCCGACAAGCCGGCTGCGCACATGGATGATGTCATCCAGCCGCGCCGGCCGCAGATAGTCCACACTGACAGAGCGCAGGGTCCAGGCCGTGGGCTCTTCCTCTTCCAGCCCCGCCATCTTGGAGATGCCGGCCAGACGGAAGAATTCGGTGCGGCCCCGCTCCATGTAGCGCAGGTAATTGGCATGATAGACAAAGCCCGACAGATCGGTGTCTTCATAATAGATGCTGATGGGCAGGACATGCTCGCGGCCCTCGAAGAAGCCCAGACCCTTCAGGTCATTTCCTTTCGGATCATTCATCGTCGTCGCCCGAAAACAGACCCGTCTGCACCGGCGATTGGGGCGGCGCATTCAGTCCCAGATGACCATATGCCGCCGATGCCAGCACCCGTCCCCGCGGCGTGCGCTGCACAAAGCCCTGCTGCATCAGATAAGGCTCCACGATCTCCTCGATGGCATCGCGCGCCTCGCCCAGGGCGGCGGCGATGGTCTCGATTCCCACCGGCCCGCCACCGAAATTCTCGGCAATCAGAGAGAGATAACGCCGATCGAAGGCATCCAGCCCCTTGCCGTCCACTTCCAGGCGGTTGAGGGCGGCATCGGCGATTTTCGCATCGACGCTTTTGTGTTTTGCGACAGAGGCAAAATCGCGCACCCGCTTGAGCAGGCGCCCGGCGATGCGAGGCGTGCCGCGCGAGCGGGCGGCGATCTCCCTGGCCCCGTCGCGGGTCAGATCGAAGCCCAGAACGCGGGCGCCCCGCTCCACGATCGCGAGCAGTTCGTCGGGTGTATAAAAATTCAGGCGCACGGGAATGCCGAAGCGGTCGCGCAGCGGTGTGGTGATCAGGCCGGACCGGGTGGTGGCGCCCACCAAGGTGAAAGGGGCGAGCTGGATCTTCACCGAGCGCGCCGCCGGGCCCTCCCCGATCACCAGGTCGAGTTCGTAGTCTTCCATGGCGGGATAAAGGATTTCCTCCACCGCCGGATTGAGGCGATGGATCTCATCGATGAAGAGAACGTCGCGCGGCTCCAGATTCGTCAGGATGGCAGCAAGATCGCCCGCCTTGGCCAGCACCGGGCCGGAGGTGGAGCGGAAGTTGACACCCAGCTCGCGCGCCACGATCTGCGCCAGGGTGGTCTTGCCCAGGCCGGGCGGCCCGTAGAACAGCACATGGTCCAGTGCCTCGCCCCGCGCCTTGGCAGCGTCGATGAAGACCGACAAATTCTCTCGCGCCTGCTGCTGGCCGACGAAATCGGCAAGCCGCTTGGGCCGCAAGCTCGCTTCCAGCGCGTCGTCTTCGCTGCGTTGGGGGGTTACGAGGCGGTCAGATGAAGCCATTAATCTGCCTCCCGCCGCTCGCTCAAGCTCGCGGCGTTCGTCACTCGAAATGGTCCTCTGGACCATTTCGTTCGCCTCGCGGCGAACCGCTCCTCACCCTTCGACAAGCTCAGGGTGAGGAGGAGTTTAATATCCTCATGCTGAGCCTGTCGAAGCATGAGGCAACGCAAACGCTTTTTCATCGTGCCATGCCTTTCAGCGCTTCACGGATCAGCACCGATGTCTCCGTGCCCTCGCCCAGCGCTTGGAGCGCGCGCGCCACCGCCTCGGCGGCACGGGCATCCGAATAACCCAGATGGATCAGCGCCGACACCGCGTCGGCTTCAGGGCCGCGCGGGGCCGCCGTCACGGCAGTGACATGGCCTTCGTCTTCGCCGCGCAACATCATCGCCGGCGCCTTGTCCTTCAATTCGGTGGCGATACGCAGCGCCAGTTTAGGTCCGACACCGGACGCGCGGCCGATCATGGCCTTGTCGCCCAGCGCCAGCGCCCGCTGCAGCTCGCGCGGCGACAAGGTGGAAAGCACGCTGAGCGCCACCTTGCCGCCGACATTCTGTACCGTCTGCAACAGGCGGAACCATTCGCGCTCTTCCGCCGAGGCAAAGCCATAAAGCTTGATGGCGTCCTCGCTCACTTTCATCTCGATCATCAGGCTGGCATGCGCGCCCACCGTCAGCCGCGACAGGGTCGAAGACGGGCATTGCACCAGATAGCCGACGCCGTTCACGTCCAGGATCACCGTATCCTCGGTGATGGTGTCCACCACACCGGTCAGCTTGCCGATCATCCGACCACCTTGCGATTGCGGGCGGTGGAGGAATGCGCGTGCGCGATAGCCGCGGCCAAGGCATCGGCGGCGTCGGCTTGCGTCACGCCGCAGGCGGGTAACAGCCGCTTGACCATGAACTGCACCTGCTCCTTGCCGGCATGGCCGGCGCCCACCACGCATTTCTTGATGTGGTTGGGGGCATATTCGGCGATCTCGAGCCCTGCCTCCGCCGCCGCCAGCAGCGCCACGGCGCGGGCATGGCCGATCTTCAGCGCGGCTTGCGGATCGCGGGCGACGAAGGCCTGCTCCACAGCGATGGCAGCGGGGCCGTGGCTTTGAATGATTTCCGCCAAGGCCCGGTGCAGCAGCATCAGCCGCACGCCCAGGCCATCGACCGGCTTGGTGGCGATCACGCCATGGGCGACATGGCCGAGGCGCGAGCCCGCAACCTCGATCACGCCCCAACCCATGGCCGACAGGCCGGGATCCAGGCCGAGAATGCGAATCGACAGGGTCATGAGCGGTTTGTACCCCTTACGTTCGGCCTGGCCTACTCTTTGCGCTACCCGGGCACCAGCTTGCCGGCGAAATCCAGCATGGCGAGCGCGATTTCCCGCTCGCCCATCACCACCCGGCTCGCGCCCAGGGACAGAAGATGCTCCACCTCGGCATCGAAATGGGCCCGCGCCACGATCGGCAGTTCGGGATTGGCGCGGCGCGCCTGCTGCACGATCTGTCCCGCCTCGAACGCCTGGGGAATGGCGACGAACAACAGCTTCGCCTCCTTCAGGTTCGCCGCCGCCAGCACATCGTCGCGCGCGGCATTGCCGCGGATATGCTCCAGGCTGGGGTCGCCGACCACACCTTCCTCCACCACCAGCAGCGGCATCCGGTACTTGATGCCGTCGGCGATCAGATGGCCCACCCGGCCAAAGCCCACCAGCACGGCATGATCCTTGAGCGCGGTGGGCTCGGGCGCTGGCCGCGGCCGGTCGGGCACATGGTGAGCGGCCTCACGCCGCGAGACCAGGGCGAAGAGCAACGGGTTGAGAAAGATGGAGAGAAGAGAAGCACCCAGCACCAGGCCACGCGTCTCCTCCGACATCAGGCCCAGCCGCACATCCAGATCCGCCAGGATGAAGGAGAATTCGCCGATCTGCGCCAGGCAGACGGCGATGGTGAGCGCACCTTCCTCTTTCACGCCGAACAGGCGCAGCAAGAAGTAACACACTGCCCCGCCCGCCAGCACGATGGCGAAGGTCAGGCCCAGCGCCAAGGGCTGTTCGAACACCACCCTGGGATCGAACAGCATGCCGACCGAGACAAAGAACAGCACGGCGAAGGCATCGCGCAGCGGCAGGGATTCCTCGGCGGCGCGCTGGGAGAGCGCCGAGCCGGCCAGGATCATGCCGCCGAAAAAGGCGCCCAGCGCGATCGAGACATCGAACAGATAGGCGGCACTGAAGGCCACGCTCAACGCCACCGACAACACCGCCAGGCGGAACAGTTCGCGGCTGCCGGTATGTGCGATGTAGTGCAGCACCGCGGGAATGATGCGCCGGCCGATCACCAGCATCAGCACGGCAAACAGCGCCAGCTTGCCGAAGGTGACACTCAAGGTCTTGACCAGCACAGCGGGCTCGACCGCCCCGCCTTTCAGAAGGCCCGCCAAGGGCGGCAGCAGCACCAGCACCAGGACGGTGAGAAGGTCCTGCACCACCAGCCAGCCGATGGCCAGGCGCCCGCGGTCGCTTTCCGCCAGACGCCGGTCCTGGAGCGCGCGCATCACCACCACGGTGGAGGCGACAGAGAGAGACAAGCCGAAGGCCAGACCCTGCCCAGCCGTCCAGCCGAAGGCGAGACCGGCGCCCGTGCCCAGAATCGTGATCGCCGCCATTTGCAGGATCGCGCCGGGGACCGCGGTCGACCTGACCTTCATCAGGTCACTGGGCTGGAAATGCAGGCCGACACCGAACATCAGCAGCACCACGCCGATATCGGCCAGTTCCACCGTCAAGGTGCGGTCGATCACAACCCCGGGACTGAAAGGCCCGACCACCACCCCCGCCAGCAGATACCCCACCAGCGGCGGCAGCCGGAGGCGCTGCACCAGGGTGCCGAGAACAAAGGCCAACCCCAGGCCGATGACCAGGACGCCGATCAGGGGGGAGAGATGATCCATACGCCACTATAGGAGGACGGCGTGGCCATGAAATGGCGGCGCTGCCCCGTGAATTGCCTCAACGGCAGACGAGTGAGCCGTTGCGGTTTTCCGCGATGTTGCTGGGACAGTTGCGCATGTCCAAAACCGTGGAATTCCAGCGTCCATCGCTGTTGCGGCACTCGGTCTGGAAGACATTTCCCCGCATCTGGCCGCCGCGGCAGGACTGCGCCCAGTTGCCGCCCGGCGCGCCGCCGCCATAGCCGCCGCCATACCCGGGGCGACCGCCACCAAAACCGGGACGGCCGCCGCCCGACATGATCTGGTCGGCGCGCCGCATATCGTCGTCGTTGCAGCGCTGCGCATTGTTGATGCGCTGGCCCCGCGCGCCATATTGCACCAGACAGTCGCCGCCCACCGTGACGATGGTGCTGCCGTCGCGCATGGGAATGGTGTCGCCGCGCCCTTGGGCCGAGGCCGCACCGGCAGACAGCACCAGAATGGCGGACGCGATCACAGATGTGATTTTCATGACGGGCCCCGGATGTCTTGCTCCAGGGGTCATTCTGGGCGCGATTATTACAAAACGTCAAGAATCGCGCTGACGCGAAATCAACCTGCCAGCTTGGCGATCAGCGCGTCAGACAGCTCGTAATTGCCATAGACATTCTGGACGTCGTCATGGTCGTCCAGCACCTCGATCAGCTTGGCAAGGGTCTCGCCCGCTTCGTCGGCCACCGGCACGGTGTTCTGCGGCCGCCAGACGATGGCGGCGGAGGCCGGCGCGCCCAGCTTGGCTTCCAGGGCGTCGCGCACCCCGGCGAAGTCTTCCATGCTGGTGAGGAATTCATGGCCCTCGTCGGTGGAGACGCATTCATTGGCGCCGGCTTCCAGCGCCGCCTCCAGCATCGTGTCCTCGCTGCCCTTTTCCTTGGGGTAGCTGATGACGCCGAGATGATCGAACATGAAGCTGACCGAGCCGGTCTCGCCCATCTGCCCGCCATATTTGGAAAAGGCCGCGCGCACGTCGGCGCTGGTGCGGTTGCGGTTGTCGGTCATGGTCTCGATGATCAGGGCGACGCCGCCGGGCCCGCGACCCTCGTAACGCACCTCATCGTAATTCTCGCCCGCGCCGCCGACCGCCTTCTGGATGGCGCGCTCGATATTGTCCTTGGGCATGGACTCGGCCTTGGCCGCGATGATCGCGGTGCGCAGACGTGGATTGTGGGCAGGATCGGGCAGGCCGGACTTGGCCGCCACCGTGATTTCCCGGGAGAGCTTGGCAAAGAGCTTGGAGCGCTCTTTGTCCTGCTTTCCCTTGCGGAACATGATGTTCTTGAACTGACTGTGGCCGGCCATCTGCTTATTTCCTTGTGCGGGGGCTGAGATACCGGGGGCAGGCCCCTCTTTTCAAGTCCGGCGGGCGGGGCGCAGGATCAGCCATTTTCAATGGCACATTTGGAGACGTTCATGACCACATTGGGCACTGATCCCCTGACGCTTGTTCACTTGGCCATCAGCCTGGCCGCCATCGTCACCGGCCTGATGGCCCTGGCCGCGATGCTGAAGGGCCAGACACCCGTGCGAGTGACCGGCATTTTCCTGACCCTGACCGTACTGACCAGCGTCACCGGTTTTCTGTTCCACAACGCCAGTGTTACCCCCGGCCAGGTCGTCGGGGCGATCTCGCTGGTCATCCTGGCGGTGGCGCTGTTTGCGCTTTACGGGCGCCATTTGGCGGGCCGCTGGCGCACGGCCTATGTCGTAACCGCGGTGGCGGCGCTCTATCTCAATGTTTTCGTGCTGGTGATCCAGTCCTTCATCAAGGTCCCGCCGCTGCATGCCCTGGTTCCGACGGTGCCGCCGGCGGGGCCGGTGTTCGGCGGCGTGCAGGGCGTGGTTCTGGTCGCCTTCCTCTTCGCCGGCTGGCTGGCCGTGCGCGCGGGACGCACGGCGGAATAATCTTTCCAAAAAAAGCCTTCCGGGCCGGTTTTTTTGCCGCTTGACAGATTTCTGGAATATTTCTAAGAATGTCTCGCAATTAGAATTATTCCAAGGAGTAGACATGCTGACCGTCGGCGACAAATTCCCCGATTTTTCCGTTCAGGGCGTGGTTTCCACCAACCCCGCCGACGCCTTCCAGGGCTTCAGCCAGGAGAGCGACAAGGGCAAGTGGAAGCTGGTGTTCTTCTGGCCCAAGGACTTCACCTTCGTCTGTCCTACCGAGATCGCCGGCTTCGGCAAGCTCCAGGGCGACTTCGCCGATCGCGACACCGTGATCTATGGCGTCTCCACCGACAGCGAGTTCGTCCACCTGGCCTGGCGGCAGAACCATGCCGACCTCAAGACCCTGCCCTTTGCCATGCTGGCGGACACCAACCGCCGGCTTTCCACGGCGCTGGGCATCCTCGATGAGGAAGCGGGCGTGGCCAAGCGTGCCACCTTTCTGGTGGATCCCGACGGCATCATCCGCTTCGCCTATGTAACCGACATGAGCGTGGGCCGAAATCCTCAGGAAGTGTTGCGGGTGCTTGACGCGCTGCAGACCGACGAGCTCTGCCCCTGCAACTGGCAGAAGGGCGAAGACGTCATCAAGACGGCGGCGTAGCAACCGTCTGGTTCGAACCGCGCCGCCGCTACCCCCTCCCCAGCCGGCGGCGCTTTCCTGGCCCTCATCCCTTCCCCGGGGATGAGGGCACTTTTCCCAAGGAGCGACCGGCGACCCGAAGCGGCGAAGCTGCGAAGGGCCGTCCGGCGCGACCATAAAGGACAAAAATCATGAGCATCGAAGCATTGAAAGACACGCTGCCCGACTATGCCAAGGACCTGAAGCTGAACCTCTCGTCTCTGGCCAATGAAACGGTGCTTAGCGAGCAGCAGCGCGCCGGGACATTCATTGCCTGCGCCCTGGCCGCCCGCAACGAGCCCACCACCAAGGCGGTGATGGCGAGCTTTGCACCGCAGCTTTCGCTGGAGGCACTTTCCGCCGCCAAGGCCGCGGCTGCGATCATGGCCATGAACAACATCTATTACCGCTTCACGCATCTGGCCTCGGCGCCAGATTACAAGACCGCGCCGGCGCGGCTGCGCATGAATGTGATCGGCAAGCCGGGCGTGGACAAAGCGGACTTCGAGCTCTGGTGCCTGGCGGTCTCGGCCATCAATGGCTGCGGCGTCTGCATCGACAGCCATGAGAAGGTGCTGCGCCAGGCCGGGTTTTCCACCGAGCAGATTCAGGCCGCGGTGCGTATCGCCGCGGTGGTGCATGCCGTCGCCGCGACGCTCGATGGCGAGGCCCACAGTGGCGCGGTCATGGCGCAAGCCGCCTGACCCCCTTCCCATGCCTCGCGGTCCAAGGTATATACCTTGGATCACGAGGTATCATGCCGTCCGAATCCGCACTTGCCGCCGGTCTCTCCGAGCTGATGGTCCTGCGCCTGCTTTGTGAGCAGGAGATGTACGGCTATGAAATCGTGCAGGCCATCGCCGCGCGCACCCGCCAGGTGCTGACACCCGGCGAGGGCGTGATCTATCCCCTGTTGCATGCGCTGGAGAAAGACAGGCTGCTCAAGTCCCGCCGCAAGACCGTCGTCGGCCGCAGCCGCATCTATTACAGCCTGACCGCACGCGGCGCCAAAAGGCTTTCCGCGATGACCGATCATTGGAAAGCGCTGACCGGCGCGGTGGGAGCGGTGCTGCATGCGATTTGAAGAATTGCGCGAAACTCTGCTGAAGGGCGGCATCGCGCCCCGCCATGTGCGTCGCTATCTGGCCGAACTGTCCGAACATCTGGACGACCTGACCGAAAAACAGCGGGCGCAGGGTTATGACCGCGAAGACGCAGAGCTGCGCGCCCGCGCTCTTCTTGGCGAGGACCGTGAGCTGGCCGCCGCCATGCTGGAGCAGAAGTCCCTGCGCAGCATCACGGCGCGCGTGCCCTGGGCCATATTCGGTATCCTGCCGCCCTTTGCCGCCACCGCCGCGATGCTCGTTCCCCTTGGCGTTCTGGTGATGACCGGCAAAGTGCTGGGCTTTCTGGAAAAAGGCGCGGCCCGGCCGCACTGGTTCGAGCTGCTGGCCACGGCCACCGCGGCTTGCGCCAATCTGGTATTTTTTCCCCTGGCGTCCGTCCTGTTTGTGGCCCTGGTCGCGCGTCACCGCCTGAGCATTACTTGGGCGCTGGTCGCGGTCGCCATCCCGCTCCTCCTGTTCCTTCACAGCGTGGCCGAATTCACCATCCCTGGTCACCCCGGCATTCATATCGGCGTCGGTATGGCCCCAATTTTCCTGCCCAAGGGCTGGAAGACGGCGACCGCGGACTGGCCCATCGTCACCGCCCAGTATGTGCTGGCGCTCCTGCCGCTGGTCTGGCTGGCCCGGCGGCGCCTCACTGCGCGATGAGGCGATCGGTTCTAGCTGCCGGCCTAGTCTGCCTGCTTGTCCTGCCCGTGGCCGCGCAGGATGTGGAAAAAGTCACGGTCTATGGCGGCAGCCTCAGCGGCTTCTGGCATGTGATCCAGCCAAGCTGGCTGCAGATGAACCTGTTCGGCAAGGTCACCTGGGGACCGCTGATCGACCGGATATGCCGGATCGGCCATGACCATGAAGGCTATGACACCCACTGCTACTACCAGAAAGGCAATGGCGGCTCGCTGGAAGTGGATGGCAGCCATTTCCATCTCGCCTGGGGCACCATGATGGCACGGATGGTCTATGACGGCGAAGTGACATCGGCCACCGCCTTTCAGGGCCATTCCGGCGCCAAGCTGATGGGCATCACCATCACCGATCCCGACATCTCGGAAGGCCACAAGATCGCGCTCGATCCCGCCGCACCCGATACCGCCGGCAAGGCCGGCCTGTTGCGCGCCGTGCTGAACGGCGAGGCCGTGCCGCACGATCCCAAACTGGACGAAGAAATCGCGGCGGCGCGCGGCGGCCAGCCGGGCGCGCTGCGGCAGATCATTTACCTGGGCCGGCAGGACAAGGGCGCCGGCCCCACCCTTGCGGCCGTGCCGGACTATTTCGCAGTCTATGCGGTGGAATCCACGGATGGCGAGCGCCTATGCTGGTTGCACCAGGATGATGACGGCAAACTTGCTGCCTTCCAGTGCGCGTGAGCGCCTGAAGCGCGATCACCTTGTCGGCGGGGCGCTGGCCCTGCTGGTACAGGCGGTGTTCGTGCTGTTGGTCCTGCTGTCGCCATCGCATCATACCAAGCTTGCCAGCCTGCCGCCGGAATCCATCCTGCTGATCCCGCCACTGGCTATTCCGGCGCCCACCACCATCGATGCCCGCGGCCCGCGCCGGCGGCGCACGGCCGCGCCCGCACTTATTCCCGTTCCGCCACCGATCGTCGCGCCACCCGCCCCCACAACGTCCCTGGCACCACCATCGGGGCTTGCCGGTTTCGGCCGCTCGCTGTTCGGTTGCGCGCCGGAACGCTATGCCGATCTGACACCCGATGAGCGCGCCCACTGTCCCAAGCCCGGCGAGGGTCTGGCCAAGAATGACGATCGCGACCTCAACACACCGCCGCGCAGCCGCGCCAAGCTCGAAGCCATGTGGCAGGAAAAATGGGACGAAGATCATTGGGTGCCGGGACCCTGCCCTCCCGGTGACAGGCTGGCGGTTCTGTGCCTGCTGGACCAGGCTATTGCCGAGAACCGGCGCGCCGCGGCCGCCTGGGACAAGATCGCGGAAGACCGCGCCGCGGCGCTGAAACCCAAGTCGCCGCCCGCGCCGCCGCCATTCCACCGGGACGGAAAATAGGTTTCAGCCGAAGCTGTAGGCGTCCATCCGCAGCGCGCCAAAGGTGGCGCTGCTGTGCAGCCGCTCAGCCTTCTCGCCCGCGCCATAGGCCACCAACAGCGGCATCAGATGCTCGTCGGTGGGATGGGCCTGGGCGGCATGCGGCGCGCGGGCGCGATAGTCGGCCAGCGCTTCGTCGTCGCGCATGATCAGCTTGTCGTCCATCCAGGCGGCAAAGTCCTTCGACCACTGCGGCTCCGGCGATCCCGGTGGCGCGATCTGCCCAAGATTATGGACGAAGCCGCCCGAGCCCAGCACCAGCACATCATCACCACGCAGCGGCGCCAGCTTCTTGCCCAGCGCGATATGATGGCCCGCGCCCCTGCCGCTTTGCACCGAAAGCTGGACCACCGGAATATCGGCCTTGGGATACATCAGCATCAGCGGCACCCAGGCGCCATGATCCAGGCCCCGATGGGCATCGATGCGGGCGCCAAGGCCGTTCATCAGGCCGCCGATCTCGCGCGCCAGCAGGCTGTCGCTGGGCGCGGGATATTTCAGGTCATAGAGCGGGCGCGGAAAACCGCGAAAATCATGGATCGTGTCATTGATCGGCGGCGCACTGGTTTCGGGCGCGTCCGTGTCCCAATGGGCCGAAACCGCGACAATGGCTTTCGGCCGCCCGATCGTCTTTCCCAGCCCGCGCAGGAAATCGCGGGCCGGCACATCATCGAACGGCAGGGTCGGCGCGCCATGAGAAACAAACACCGCAGGCAGCATGATCACACCGGAAAGGGATTGCGCTCGGCGAATTGTACCTGGTGCCAATAGGGATAGGCCTTGGGCCTTTCGCTGGCGGCATCGAGCCTGGCGACCTGCTCCGGCGTCAGCGACCAGCCCACCGCGCCCATATTGGCCCTGAGTTGCTCTTCGTTGCGCGCGCCGATGATCACGGTCGAGACAGTGGGCCGGCCGAGCAGCCAGTTCAGCGCAATCTGCGGCACACTCTTACCTGTTTCTTTCGCAACAGCATCGAGAGCGTCCACCACCTTGTAGAGATAGTCGTCTTCCACCTGCGGGCCCTTGTCCGCGGTGTCATGCAGCCGGCTGACTTTCGGGATCGGCGCACCACGACGAAGTTTGCCGGTCAGCCGGCCCCAGCCGAGCGGCGACCAGGCGACACAGCCCACGCCTTCCGCCAGACCCAATGGCATCAGCTCCCACTCATAGTCGCGCCCGATCAGCGAGTAATAGGCCTGGTGCGCGACATAGCGCGGATAGCCGTAACGGTCGGACACGCCCAGCGCCTTCATCAGGTGCCAGCCGGAGAAATTGGAGACACCGATATAGCCGACCTTGCCGGCGCGGATCAGCGCATCGAAGGTGGAAAGCACTTCCTCATGCGGCGTCTGGGCATCGAAAGCATGCAGCTGCACCAGGTCGATATGATCCGTGCCCAGCCGCTTCAGCGCAGCCTCAGTGGCCCGGGTGATGGCAAAGCGCGAGGAGCCGACATCATTGGGACCTTGGCCATTGCGGAACGTGTATTTGGTGGAGATCAGCAGCTTGTTGCGGCGGCCCTTGATGGCCGCACCCAGCACCTCTTCGGCGGCGCCGGAGGAATAGACATCGGCGCTGTCGAACATGCTGACCCCGGCATCCAGGCAGATGTCCACCAGCCGCTCGGCACCCTTGGCATCGGTGTCGCCCCAGGCCTTGAAGAAATCACCCTTGCCGCCAAAAGTGCCGGTCCCGAAGGTCAGCACCGGCACTTTCAACCCCGAACGGCCCAGCAGGCGATATTCCATGACGACCTTCCTTCTTGCCAAAGGAAGGATTGTGCGCCGGGCCCATTGTTTCAACCGCGCCCGCATCAAGGGTATTCAAAGTTCCGGAAGCGTCTGCTTCAGCCGGCCGCCCTGGCGCACCGGCTCGATGCGCGAGGCCAGGCCCTTGCCATTTGTTTGGGCAAAAATCCCGCACACGGTGGCGGGACCGGTTGCCGGGGTGAAGCGCTGGCTGGACATCTTGCGTACAAAGCGCGACACCGGTTCGGCCTTGTCCATGCCGATGACCGAATCATAATCGGCGCAGGCGCCCGCATCACACTGAAAGGCCGTGCCGCCGGGCAGGATCTGCGCGTCGGCCGTGGGCACATGCTGATGGCTGCCGACCACCAGGCTGGCGCGGCCGTCGCAGAAATGGCCCATCGCCATTTTCTCCGAGGTGGCTTCGGCATGAACGTCCACCACAATGGCATCGGCGCCCTCGCCCAGCGCACAAGCGGAAAGCTCCCGCTCCACGGCGGCGAAAGGATCATCCAGCGCATCCATGAACACCCGGCCCATGACATTGATCACCAGCACGCTGCCGGCCGCGGTCTGATAGAGATTGGCGCCGCGGCCCGGTGTGCCCCTGGGATAATTCGCCGGACGCAGGATGCGGTCTTCCGCTTCGATGTAGGTCAGAATCTCCTTCTGGTCGGCCCAGTGATTGCCGGTGGTAATCACGTCCACGCCTGCGCCGAACAATTCCTCCGCGATCACGCGGGTGATGCCGAAGCCGCCGGCGGCATTCTCGCCATTGGCGATGACCAGATCGAGTTTCAACTGGGCGCGCAGGAAGGCCAGCCGCTCGGTCACCGCGTCGCGGCCCGGCTTGCCGATAATGTCGCCCAGGAAGAGAATGTTCATGCCGTCTCTTAACACAAAGGCCATGGCATGCCGCCAGGGGACCCACCAGGAAATCTGCTGCTGCGCCTCTGCCTGCAGACGGGTGTGTGGCTGGCCATCATGGCGGGATTGCTGCTGGGCGGGGCCGAAAATGCTGCCTGGCCGCAGGGCCTGGTCTATCTGGCGATCTTCGCCCTGGGCAGCGTGGTGTTCGGCGCCTTGATGCTGAAACGGGATCCGGGCCTGCTGGCGGCCCGGCTGGGCGCCCTGAACCAGAAGGGCCAGCCCGTGTGGGACAAGCTGTTCCTGCTGGTCTTTATCGGTTTCTTCCTGGCCTGGCTGTGGCTGATGGCGCGGGATGCGCAGGTCTGGCGCCTGTCCCACATGCCGGTGTGGCTGAACGTGGCCGGTGGCCTGCTGGTGCTGACGGGTTTCGCGGGCGTGATGCGTGTGTTCCGCGAGAACAGCTTCGCCGCGCCGGTGGTGCGCGTGCAGGCCGAACGGGAACAGCGGGTGATCGACACCGGTCCTTATGCGCAGGTGCGCCATCCGATGTACGCGGCCATGCTGCTCTATCTGGCGGGCATGCCGCTGCTGCTGGGTTCCTGGCTGGGGCTGGTGGGCGCGCTGGTGATCGTGCTGGCGATGGCGCGCCGCGCGATTGGGGAAGAAGGCGTGCTGGTGCGTGAGCTGGCGGGCTATGCGGATTATCGCACGCGTGTGCGCTACCGCCTCATTCCCGGACTCTGGTGAAACCGTTCTCGGTCAGCACCGCATCCAGCACCATGTCGTGATCGTCGGCCGGCAAGGCCGGGACTTGCTGTCCCGCATAGGCGATACCGATCGCGCGCACCTTGAGGAGCGCGATGGTGCGGTCATAGAAGCCGCCGCCATAACCGAGACGATGGCCCTGAGCATCGAAAGCCAGCAGCGGCACCAGCAGAAGCTGGGGAACAGCGCGCGGCCAGATATCCATCGGCTCATGAATGCCGAATGCCCCCGGCGCCAGCACTTCGCCGTCGGGCACGCGATGGAATTCCAGCGGCAGACCTTTGCCGACGACCCGCGGAAAGGCGATGTGGCAACCCAATTCCACCAGCCGCTCCAGCAACAGCGCCGGATCGGCTTCGTCGGGCAGGGCGTGATAGCCCCCCACCACCGTGCCTTTCGCTACGCCCACGCTTTCGGCATGACGCGCCAGCGCGCCGGCGAAACCAGGATGCTTCAGGCCGAAACGCTTCTCGCGCGCAGCGGTACGGAGTTCGGATTTTAGCAGCATGCAGTGGCCCGCTGATCAAAGACCGCTGGTGCCCGTTGCCGAGCCGCTCGCCCAAGCTCGCGGCACCGGCACCCTCTCGCAGGTCCACTGGACCTGCTCGCGCGCTTCGCGCGCCGGGTGGACGGTACCGTATTCGCCGTTGGTATTTGGATCCTCACGGGCCTGCAGTGCAGGTGGGCGCCATATGTCCGAGGCCACGGCCCCGGTCAGGGACAGCTCCCGGTGAGTACCATTAAGGCCCCTGGGCATCGCTAACCTGACGCGCGAAACAGTATCCGTCCGTCACTGAATGTAAGCCTTGAGGGACCCGTATGGAAGCACCAGGACCGGAGAGATTTCCTGGCTATGCGTGCGCCAGCCGGGCGGCAATGTCTTCCAGTTTTTTGGCCGCGCTCTCCAAAGCATCCGCAGCCTGGCTTTCCGCCTGTTCCGCCTTCAGATGCAATTTTTGTGTGTCCGCGGAACTGGTTTGGGCCGCCGCACCGCCCGCGGTCACCTTGGCCACCAGATCGTGATGCTCATCGGCGAGCAACAGCGCCGCCATCAGCAACATGCGGGTTTCGCCAACCTGACCCACCGACCCCAACACTTCGCGCGCCTTGTCGTCCACATGGGCCGCCAGTTCCTTGAGGTGCGTTTCCTCGCCATCGTCACATGCGATGGTGTAGGCCCGGCCATTGATCATCACATTTACCAGCGGCATCTGTTACCTCGCCAAGGCGGCGCGAATCTCGCCGATGGCACCATCCAGGCGCCCTTCCACTTCCTCGGTCAGGCCCGCGAGCGCAGCCACCTCATCCTCCAGTTCGGTGATGCGGGTCAGGAGTTTCTCGCGTTCGGCCTCCAGCTCGGCGATGCGTTCCGGCAGCTTGGCGGCGGAGTCCAGGCTCTCGCCGACGCTCCCGGCGGCGCTTTCCAGGGCTTCCAGGGCCGTGCGGAAGCGCTTTTGCGCCATATCCAGCCGGCTCATGCGCACCTCATCACGCAGTTTCGCCAAGACCTTAGGCCCTCGCGTCCTGATTCCGCAATCGCCCCGGACGCGATATCGGAGGATTGGCGGATTGCGGCATCGCGGGGCCACGCAAAATCAGCCAATCCCGCGCCGTTCCGGGGCGGAATTCGCCCATTCCCGATACCACCGGATTACGCATTTCAGACCCGCGGCACGGGCGTGGGAAATCGGGCCAACCGATGCGCGTTCACGGCATGGGCCCCGCCCTTGACGGGCCCCCGAGCCCCGCTTAAGGGCACCACCATCTTTGCCGGGAAACTCCATGTCCAAGCCCGATCAGGTCCCTCCTGACCAGCACGAAATCCGCCGCCTTGCCAATGTGATACGCGTCCTGTCGATGGACGCGGTGGAGACGGCCAAATCCGGCCATCCAGGCCTGCCCATGGGCATGGCCGATGTGGCCAGCGTGCTCTTTTCGCGATTCCTCAAGTTTAACGCCCAAGAACCCGGCTGGCCCGACCGCGACCGCTTTGTGCTGTCGGCCGGCCACGGCTCGATGCTGCTCTATTCCCTGCTCTGGCTGACCGGTTATCCCAAGATCACCCTCGAGGACCTCAAGCACTTCCGCAAAGTCGGCAGCCCGACCGCCGGCCATCCCGAGCATGGGGACCTGCCCGGCATCGAGACCACCACGGGCCCCCTGGGCCAGGGCATTTCCAATGCCGTGGGTATGGCGATTGCCGAGCGCATCCTCAATACCCGCTTCGGCGACGATCTGGTCAATCACAAGACCTATGTCATCGCCAGCGACGGCGACCTGATGGAAGGGATCTCGCACGAAGCCATCAGCCTGGCGGGACATCTCAAGCTCTCGGGCCTGATCGTGCTGTGGGACCACAACAACATCACCATCGACGGGTCCACGTCACTCTCCACCTCCACCGATCAGATCCGGCGTTTCGAGGCGGAAGGCTGGACCACCTACAACTGCGACGGCCATGATGCCGCCGATATCTTCCGCGCCCTGACCAACGCGCAAAACGCCGACCGGCCGGTGATGATCGCCTGCCGCACCATCATCGGTTTCGGCATGCCCGGACGCGAAGGCACCCAGAAGGCCCATTCCGATGCGCCGGGCGCCGAGGTGGTGGCGGGCGCGCGCAAAGAGCTGCACTGGGATTACCCGCCCTTCGTCGTGCCCGACGATCTGCTCAATCAGTGGCGCGCCATCGGCAAGCTGGGGGTGGAGGCCTATGACGCCTGGACCCGGCGCAAAGCTGCCAGCAAACAGGCCAGGGAATTCGACGACACCATCAACGATGTGATCCCGCCATCGCTGGGCCCGGCGCTGGTCAAGCTGAAAGAGCAGCTTTCAGCCGAGAAGCCCAAGGCTGGCACCCGCAAGATGTCGGAAAAGGCGCTGGACGTCATCAATGGCGAGCTGCGGAACACCATCGGCGGCTCGGCGGACCTGACGCCGTCCAACAACACCCGCAGCAAGGGCATGGTCGAGATCAGCCCCGACGATTTCAACGGCCGCTACATCCATTACGGCATCCGCGAGCATGGCATGGCCGCGGCCATGAACGGCATGGCGCTGCACGGCGGCATCATCCCCTATGGCGGCACCTTCCTGGTGTTCAGCGACTATTGCCGCCCCGCCATCCGCCTTGCCGCCCTGATGGGCATCCGCGTGATCTTCGTGATGACGCATGACTCCATCGGCGTGGGCGAAGATGGCCCGACGCATCAGCCGGTCGAGCATCTGGCGGCGTTGCGCGCCATCCCCAACCTGAAAGTGTTCCGCCCTGCCGACGGCGTGGAAACGGCGGAATGCTGGGAGCTGGCCATCCAGGATTCGCGCCAGCCCAGCCTTATCGCCTTCTCGCGCCAGGACGTGCCGACGGTGCGCGAGGTCCACAGCACCGAGAATCTTTCCGCCAAGGGCGCCTATGAACTGGTCGGTGCCGACAATGCGAAAGTCACCTTCCTGGCCACCGGCACCGAAGTCAGCCTGGCGGTGGAAGCCGCCAATAAATTGAAGACGGAAGGCATCGCGGCGCGTGTGGTCTCCATGCCCTGCTGGAAGCTGTTCGAGCAACAGCCGGTGGAATATCGCCGCAAGGTCTTGGGCCCCGGCACGGTCAAGGTCGCGATCGAGGCCGCCGCCCGCGAGGGCTGGGACCGTTACATCGGCTCCGAGCTGCTTTCCGGTGAGGCCGGCGCCTTTATCGGCATGCACACATTCGGGGCCAGCGGTCCTTATAAGGATGTTTACGCCAAGTTTGGCATAACCGCCGACGCGGCGGTGGCTGCAGCCAAGAAGTTACTGAAATAACAAAACGCATTAACAGATGGCCTGCACGCGCCTTTTGTGCTGACGGGCCATGACAAGGAGATGAGAATGGCAATTCGGGTTGCAATCAACGGCTTCGGCCGCATTGGGCGGCTGGTGCTGCGGGCCATCGTGGAGTCCGGCCGCCGCGATATCGAGGTGGTGGCGGTCAACGATCTGGGCCCGGTCGAAACCAACGCCCATCTGCTGCGCTATGACAGCGTGCATGGCCGCTTTCCCGCCCAGGTGAGCGTGGAAGGCGACACCATGATCGCGGCTGGCCACCGCATGAAGGTGACGGCCATCAAGAACCCGGCCGAGCTGCCCCACAAGGAGCTGGCGGTGGACATCGCCCTGGAATGCACCGGCATCTTCACCACCAAGGAGAAGGCCAGCGCCCACCTGACCGCCGGCGCCAAGCGCGTGCTGGTCAGCGCGCCCTGCGATGGCGCCGACATCACCGTGGTCTATGGCATCAACCAC
>CAYQZM010000199.1:0-7080 GCA_964421935.1 uncultured Rhizobium sp.
GATGCGCGCCTTGGACTTGGCATGGCGCGCCTTGTGTGACTGATTGATCCATTCGCGTTCGCGCGAGATGGTGCGCTTCTGGGCGGCTTCCTCGTTGCGTTCCTGCTTCATGCGCTTTTCCGGGATTTCCAGGAAGGAGGAATAATTGCCCTCGTGCGGAATGCCCTTGCCGCGGTCCAGTTCCAGGATCCAGCTGGTGACATTGTCCAGGAAGTAACGGTCGTGGGTGACCAGGATGACGCAGCCTTTGTATTCGCGCAGCGTCGCTTCCAGCCATTCCACCGACTCCGCGTCCAGATGGTTGGTGGGCTCGTCCAGCAGCAGAATATCGGGCGCATCCAGCAGCAGCCGGCACAGCGCGACGCGGCGGCGCTCACCGCCCGACAGGGTCTCGACCCTTGCATCGCCGTCGGGACAGCGCAGCGCGTCCATGGCCTGGTCCACCTTGGAATCCAGTTCCCACAGCCCTTGCGCCTCGATCTCGTCCTGCAATTTCGCCATCTCATCGGCGGTCTCGTCGGTATAATTGCTGGCGATCTCGTTATAGCGATCGATCAGCGCCTGCTTGGCGGCGACGCCTTCCATAACGTTTTCCCTAACATTCTTATCGGCATCGAGATGCGGTTCCTGGGAGAGATAGCCCATGCGCACGCCATTGGCGGCCCAGGCCTCGCCGGTGAACTCCTTGTCCATCCCTGCCATGATCTTCATCAGGGTGGACTTGCCGGCGCCGTTGATGCCGACGATGCCGATCTTGGCGCCGGGGTAGAAGCTCAGCCAGATGTCCTTCAACACCTGCTTGCCGCCCGGATAGGTCTTGGAGAGACCCGTCATCACATAAACAAATTGCGGCCCGGCCATGCTGGGGTTCCTTTGGACATCGTGTGGAAGCGGGCGGTTTTAACCCACCAGCGGCTGCTTTTGGAAGTGCGGGGAAAACCGGCCTTTGACGACGCTCCGGCTCACGTCTAAGCGCTTACGCGCCTAAAACTTGAACTTGACGCGGCTGAGCGCCGAGACCGACGTCGCGCCGGGCTGGCCCTGGAAGTTGGTCTGGTAGGCCGCGTTGGTCTGCAGCGCTACCGCGCCGCCCAGGAAGTTGGTCACATAACCCAGCTGGAAATCGTTTTCGGTGGCGCGCACGCCAGGGCGCACCGGCGACACACCCTGCGCCACGATCAATGGCAGATCGTTGGAGGCCGAAAGTCCGGCCAGGCTGCCCGCCAGGGAAGGCGCCGGACGCGAGAAGGACAGTCCCAAGGCATCATCGCCAAACAGGCCATGCTTGGTGATGGCGAAGGCAAAGGACTGTTCGTGCAGATTGGCGGCCGGGGTCAGACGCTGATCGAGCTGCGTCATGCCCTCACTGAACGAGGCGGTAGTGACCCAGCCGCGCCCCAGGTCCATATGCGCGGAGGCCGTCAGCGCCTGGGTACTGGCCCTGGGCGCGATGCCGGCGGCGTTGCCGAAACCCAGCGGCACACCAGAACGCTCGCTGACGATCCCCGAAATATCCAGGCCCAGCGCCCGCGACGGATCGAAGGAAATACCGCCCAGAAGCGACTTGCTCTGGCTGGCATCATAGGTCAGTGCAAGCGGGCCGGTCGGCGCACCAGCGTCGAACTTGAAACGATCCAGACGCTCGCTGGAAATCGCCACGCCGGCGCGCAGGCGCAAATCGGCAGACGGCATGAAGGTCACGCCGCTGTAGCGCCCGCCATTGGCCAGCGACAGATAGGGCGCGGTGACGGCGGAGAGGAAGGGCTGGTCCTGTCCGGTAAAACGGCCGGCCAGATCCAGGCCCTGCCCGCTGTCCAGCGCCAAGTTCGGGCCGAGCAGCACGCTGGAGGCAAAAGATGGCGGCGTCAGTCCCGTCGGACTGCCAGTCAAGGTGGTGGCGACACTGGTCTGCACATCGCCGCCGGCCACGCCGGGCGCGGAGAGTTCGTAGGCCGAGATCGCCTTGGACGTGCCGAAGGACTGAAGGCTGGGGGCAAGATCGGCGGCGTGCGCCAGCGTGCCCACTGCCGACAAGGCAGCGAACCCCGCGGCAATCACCGCAGCGTGCGCGAGCTTTCCCATGACCGAACCCCTATTCGGGGGCCCCTCTGCTAGTGGCAAGAAATTATCAGGCCAGGCGGTTCCGGTCCAAGGAAAACAAGGCTTTTAGTGCGGCTTTCCGGCCACAGCCGGGGCTTACAATCCCGCAAGGTTGCAACTTTGTTACACTGCCTCAGGCGGCCTTGGCGGGCCTGATCAGCTCCAGGATCCGGCGCAGATCCTCGGGCTGGAAGGGCTTCTGCAGCACCGGCCGGCCGCGGTGGCGCTCGGGGATGCCCCGCTCGCCATAGCCTGTGGCGAAAGCGAAGGGAATCCCCCGGGCGGCGAGGGTATCGGCGAAATCGAACACGCTGCGGCCGTTCAGGTGCACATCCAGCACGGCCATGCCGTAATCCGGCTCCAGGGTCATCGCCTCGTCCAGATGCCCGACCACCCCGGCGACCTCGTAGCCGAATTCCGTGACAACATCCTCCATGAACAGGGCGACGACGATCTCGTCCTCCACGATCAACACGCGATCCTTGCCGGTCATGGGAGAGATCCTTTGCTCGGGCCTGTCACAGTTTCA
This sequence comes from uncultured Rhizobium sp., assembly GCA_964421935.1. Lineage (GTDB taxonomy): Bacteria > Pseudomonadota > Alphaproteobacteria > Micropepsales > Micropepsaceae > Rhizomicrobium. The sequence goes on from CAYQZM010000199.1 coordinate 2,630, forward strand.
TGTCCCAGGTGCAGATCAGCCCTTCGGGACGGAAATCGAGCTGGACCCGGCCGGAAATCTCCCGCGCCAGGCCATATTCGATCAACCGGAGGCCGAAGCCACGCCGCTCGGGCTGGGCGACCTGCGGCCCGCCGCGCTCTTCCCAGACCAGCTTCAGCCGCTGGTCCGGCGAGATGGTCCAGCTCACATGCACGGTGCCGGTGGCGTTGGAGAAAGCACCGTAGGTCGCCGCATTGCTGGCAAGCTCGTGAAAAGCCATGCCCAGCGCCAGGGCTTTCTTGGGGTCAAGATGCACGGCTGGGCCCGACACCTGAAAGCGGGTGCGCTCGTCCTCGCGCCAGGGCCGCAAAGCCCGGCGGACCACACCCTCAAAGGAGGCCCCCTCCCAATTGTCGAGGGTCAGAAGATCGTGCTGACCGGAAAGCGCAAAAAGCCGCGCCAGAAACGAATCGCGCGCCGCCAGATCCACCCCTTTCAGGGTCTGCATCGCCATGGCCTGCACGGTGGCCAAGGTGTTCTTGACCCGGTGATTCAACTCGTCCAGCAGCAGGTTCTGGTGCCGCTCGATGCGGCGGCGATGCTCTATTTCCAGCGACAGGCTGTCGGCCGATTTGGCGCGTTCGCGCTCGGCTTCATAGGATTCGATATTGACGATGGCCGATGCGATCTGCCGCGCCACCAGAGCGGCAAAATTCTCGAAGCTTTCATCGCTGCGCCCGCGGCAAGGATTGGCAGCCAGGATCAAAACGCCGCGCGGCGCGGCCTCGGCGCTGGTGGAAAGGGGCAATAGCAGGGCATCCTGCGGCGGATCGGTCCAGGGCCCAGCGGGAAGGCCCGCGAATTTTTCGGAGAGCCGGCCGACCACACGCCGCGTGCCGCTGCGGATCACGTCGCTGATCGGCCAGGGCGAGGAGCCATCGAGATGGATCAGCTCGGGCGCGGCCACATGGCCGGCCGCGATGCCGGTGGCACCGCGCAGTGCCGCGCGGGCACCATCAGCTTCCAGCCGATAGATCAGGGCGAAAGGCATGTCGCGGGGATCGCTCGCCAGCGCCTTGGCCGACAGGGCATAGACCTCATCCACCGTATCGGCGTCCCAGGTGCGCGATGCCAGTTCGCGCAGCAGCGCCAGCCGCCGCGCGCCGATCACCCTGTCGGTGTCGTCGGTATTGGCGCAGACGATGCCCCCTATCGTGCCGTCTTCCTCAGGCACCGGCGAGAAGGAGAAGGTGTAATAAGTCTCTTCCGGATAGCCGTTGCGATGCATGATCAGCATCTCGGCTTCCGAATAACTCGCCTCGCCCGTCATCGCCCCGGCGATACGCTCGCGGATCTGCTCCCAGATCTCGCGCCAGACCTCCCGCGCGGGCTGCCCCAAGGCGCCCGGATGCTTGCCGCCAACGATGGGCAGATAGGCATCATTGTAGAAATTGATCAGCTCCGGGCCCCACCACACCCACATCGGCTGGCGGGAGGCCAGCATGATGCGCAAACAGGTCTTGAGGGTCGGAGGCCAGCATTCAGGGGGCCCGAGCGAGGTCCCAGCCCAGTTGAAAGCCCGGATGGCCGCACCCATTTCTCCACCACCAGCAAGAAATTCGGGTGGCTCTAACGTCATGTGTCTGTTGAAATAAAGGTTCATTACTGGCGCCGCCGGCCCCTTCCGGTCCAACGCTCAACGCAAAGCGGGCAAAGGGGGTTCCGTACGGGTCCGCTCCGAAGGAAGATGGATCATTTCGGGAACCCGGAAGATTGACCGGGGTTTCCCTTCAATTGGGATTTCGGGGCACCAGCCCTGTCGAACGGGTTTTCATGCAAGCAGCCGTCCAGCCTCTGGCCGACGTAGCGCAAAGCTACCGCGAAGTCCGCGCGCACACCGAAAAACTGGCCGCTCCGCTGTCGGGGGAGGATGCCCAGGTCCAATCCATGCCCGATGCCAGCCCGGCAAAGTGGCATCTGGCGCATACCAGCTGGTTTTTCGAGACCGTGATCTTGGGCCAGCGGCCAGGCTACAAGCCCTTCGACCCGAGCTATGCCTATCTGTTCAATTCCTATTACGAGGCGATCGGTCCGCGTCATCCGCGTCCTCGCCGCGGCCTTCTGACCCGGCCAAGCCTTCAAGAGGTGATGGCCTATCGGGCGCATGTGGACGCCGCCATGGCGCAGATGTGCGGCGATCCGGCGCAAGCCGGTCTGATCGTCCTGGGCCTGAACCACGAACAGCAGCACCAGGAGCTGATCCTCACCGACATCAAGCACGCCTTCTTTTCCAACCCGCTGCTGCCGGCTTACACCGGCGCAAAACCGGTGCCACACAAGAAGCAACCGCTGGACGGATTATCGATTCCGGGCGGGCTGTCTTTCGTCGGCCATGACGGTGCGGGCTTCTGCTTCGACAACGAGTTGCCGCGTCACCAGGTCCTGCTGCGGCCCTTCCGCATCGCCTCGCGGCCGGTGACCAATGGCGAGTACCGCGCCTTTATCGCTGATGGCGGTTATCGCCGCGCCGAATTCTGGTTGTCGGACGGCTGGGCGAAGGTTCAAGAGGAAGGCTGGAGCGCCCCGCTTTACTGGCTGCAGGATGACGATGGCAGCGCGGGCGACACCGTCTTCACGCTGTCGGGCGTCGGGCCGCTGGACGCCGAAGCCCCCGTCGAGCATGTGAGTTTCTATGAAGCCGCCGCCTATGCGGCCTGGGCCGGCGCGCGCCTGCCCACAGAGTTTGAATGGGAAGTGGCGGCGCCGCTTTTCAGCCACGGTGAGGTCTGGGAATGGACGCGCTCGTCCTATGACCCCTATCCCGGGTTCAAGCCGCTGAAAGGCACCGTCGCCGAGTATAATGGCAAGTTCATGGTGGGCCAGATGGTGCTGCGCGGCGGCTCGTCCGCGACGCCGCCCGGCCATATCCGCGCCAGCTATCGCAATTTCTTCCCGCCCCAGGCCAGGTGGCAGTTCTCGGGAATTCGTTTGGCAGAGGATTTGTGATGGATATGTCGCTCGCCCGCGCCCAACAGACGGCGCCGCCGGAAGAAAGCTTTGCCGATTCTCTTTTCGCCGGGCTTGGCAAGGCGCCGAAGGAAATTTCCTGCAAATACTTCTACGACCAGGAGGGCTCGCAGCTCTTCGAGCGCATCTGCACACTTCCCGAATACTATCAGACCCGCACCGAGACGTTGCTGCTGGCAAGCCATGCTCAGGAAATCGCCCAGCTGATGGGCGGGGATATCGAGATCGTGGAGTTCGGCGCCGGTGCCTCGCAGAAAGTGCGCATCCTGCTGGATACGGGCCACGTGCAAGCCTATTCGCCCCTGGACATTTCCGGTGACTATCTACGTGAGGTGGTGATCGCTCTTGCCGCCGACTATCCCACCCTGACCATGCGGCCGCTGATCGGTGATTTCACCCGGCCGCTGGAAATTCCGGCCCTGCCCGGCACGCAGCGCCGCGCCGGATTCTTTCCGGGATCCACCATCGGCAATTTTCGTCCCGATTGCGCCATGGCATTGCTGCGGCGCATGCGCGGTATGCTGGCCGGTGGCGGCCTGCTGATCGGCGTGGACCTGGTGAAGGATCCGGCGCGTTTGCATGCAGCCTACAATGACAGGGCCGGTGTGACCGCCCTGTTCAACAAGAATCTGCTGGCCCGCGCCAATCGCGAACTGGGTGCCGATTTCGATCTGGACGCCTTCGCCCATTACGCGCCCTACAGCCCCTCGGCCCACCGGATCGAGATGTATCTGGTCAGCCTCAAGCGCCAGAGCGTGTCCCTTATGGGCCGGCGTTTCGACTTCATGGCCGGCGAAGCCATTCATACGGAAGACAGCCACAAATACACGATCGAATCCTTCCGCGAGATGGCGGCGCGGGCCGGCTTCCGGCCGCGGGCGGTATGGACCGACCCCGAGCGTCTTTTCTCATTGCACTGGCTGGAAAGCTGAAGCGGCCTTCAGAGGCGCAGCCTCAACAGGTCTGCCACTTTCACCAGGACGGGATGAACAGGCTTGGCTGCCGCCTGCATGCGCGGCATCTCCTGCACCGGCCCCGTCGACTTGCTCAGGCCGGGCCACAGCCCGGCAATGAAAATGACAGCGGCGATGACGGCGAGTCTCATGCCGCTTGAACGCGAAAGCAGGGCGCGGGTTTCGCGGCTCATGAAGCCAAGAGCAGGATCGGCCGTTTCCAGCCCTTCAAGACTTGTGTCGCCGTGTTACCGAAGAAAAGTTCTTCGCCCGGCCTGGCACTGACGCCCATCACGATCATCGCGAAGTTGCGGCGGCCTTCTTTCAGGATGGCTTCGGGTGCCGCCGAGCGCGCCGAAATGCGGGTCGTGACATCCGCGTCATAGCGCTCGCCCAGTTCGGCCATGTCCTTCAGCACCCGTTCTTCCCTGAGGCGGGTGCGCCTGCTGCCGTCGGTCTGCGACACGAACAGGATATGGACAAGCGCGCCCG
>CAYQZM010000200.1:0-13885 GCA_964421935.1 uncultured Rhizobium sp.
TCAGTTGTTTTTTGTGTTTTGTTTGGCCGCGCCTACAATGATATCTTCTGTCTGCCCAAATCCCAACCCACGACATTAGGCGTCCTGCCGACGGCAAAGAAAAAAGCCCCGCCCTTTTGGGACGGGGCTTTTTCATATCGCCTTAGAACTGCTTGCGCAGCTCGAAGATGAACATACGGCCCAGGGTGGCGAACGGCTGTGGATTGCCAGGCGGGATGCCGGTGCTGGTGTTGGCGAAAGGCGGATTGGTGTCGGCGATGTTGTTGACGGTGATGCTGGCCCTGGCATTGCTGGTCCAGGCGAACAGACCGTCCAGATCGTAGCCGACATTCAGGTTGGTCACCATGAAGTCGCCGACACGGGTCTGGGCGCCCAGGCCCGTGGCGGTATAGCCGGCACTATCCTGGACGGTGAGGCGCGCCGATACAGGCCCAACCGTGCCGCCGACAAAGCCCGTGATCTGATAGGGCGAGAAGTTCGCCGCCAGCTGATCGGCGATGACCGTGGTGATATTGCGGTTCTGGGTATAATCGGTTCCGCTCACGCCCAGCTCGATCGAACCCCAGTCGGTATCCTGGGCGTAGTTGACAGCGAAGTCCCAGCCACGTGCCCGCAGCTTGCCATAGTTGAAGCGGCGCAGGTCGCGGAACGAATAAGGCGTGGTGATGAAGCAGCCGGTGGCTGGGTTCACGGTCGGACAGGCCGCGCCGTTCGGGTTGTAGAACTGGGCATAGCCGCCCGAAAATCCGGCGGTCGGCACCGGAACACCATTAACCGTGGTCAAAGCGACCATCTGGGCCAACGTCGGGTTAAGTACATAGTAGGGCTGGATGGACGGCGCGATACCCACACCGCCGGTGCTGGCATTGTTGCCGCCGGGGGCAAACACGATGCTCGTCGCCTGGTTACCCGGCAGAGCGATGGTGTTCTGCAGGATGACATACCAACGCGACAGGCTGAGCTTCAGCCCTTCAAAGAAGCTGGGGCTATAGTCAAAGCCATAAGAGCTGGTGGACGAAGTTTGCGGCACCAGGTTGGGGTTACCACCCGGCATCGCGATGGACGGACGCCCCCTCTCCAGCGCCTGATCGGCCGCGGAATCGTAAGGATTTGCCGGGGCGCTGCCGCCGAAGGCCACGCGGGTGTCGATCGCGGCCACAGTGTCGTCCAGGCTAGGCGCGATGAATGAGGTACCCGTGTTGCCGCGGATATTGAGGCCCTCGATCGGCGCATAGGTGATGCCGACGCGGTAATTGTCCGTGCCGCCCTTGAAGCCGCCATTGGAGGTATTCAGATAGTCGTGGCGCCCTGAAACGTCGACGTCGAAGGCATTGACGAACGGGATATTGTTTTCCGGGCTGATGAGCGGGGCTTCGATTTCAGCGAACACCGACTCCGTGATGCGGTGACCCGACAGGGTCGAACGATAGCCGCCTTCCGGGATCGCGCCGATAGGGAAGATGACGCCATTGGCCAGGCCGTTATAGTAGTCGCCGGCCGACTGGTACTTTTCGTACTGGGCGCCGAGCGCCCAGTGAACATCGCCACCCGGCACCGAGAACAGCGCGCCCTGCGTCAGGCCGCGCACCTGGAAGATGTTCTGGATGCCGCGGCCGTTCTGGCCGTAGGACTGGATGGCCGCCAGGGTCTCCTTGCTGCCCGCCGCCAGGTTATAGGGATCCAGCGCAAAAGCCGGATCGGGGCTCACCAGGGCGGCGTTCACGGTGGCATTGTTGATCGTATAGTTGATGGTGTCGACGTCGCTGCGGCCATAATTGGCCAGCAGGTTCACGCTCCAGTCCTTGAAGGGACCGTGGGTGCCCAGGTCGATATCCAGCTGGGGGGTGATCTCCCACTGGTTTTCGAACTGCGGGCCGGGATTGTAGGGCCCAAAGACCGGCGAATAGTCGAAGGAAACGGTCTGCTGCGTCTCGCCGTTGATCGACTGGAAGAAGGGGTTCCTGTTGGTGATGACGGCATTGGTGGTCGTGTTCGGCGGCCGAAGCGCGCGGGCGGTGTGGAAGGCCGCGTTTGCCGTCATCGAAAAGTCAACGCCCTCGGCGATATGCTGGTTCATGCTGAACCACAAGGTGCTCTGCTGCTCGGTGGGGACCTGCGAAAAGCCTTGCGCATTGCCGATCGAGCCGGGGGTGCCCGCGCGCCAGGTATCGCAGACATTCTTGCCCACGGTTGCCGCCGCCCTGAGGGCACCGGGGGTGTTGGCCACCGTATTGCTGTTCAGGGCATAGGTGACGCCACCAGCGGTCACGTTGGCCAGAGCGCAAGGCGAAGTACGGCCGTCGATGGTGCCGCCCAGCGGGATCAGGTCCTGACCCTGATAAGGAATGCCCGTCGACATCTGGTAGCCGTTATAGGTGTACTGGTAAGCCAGATAGGCATTGCCCGAATCCCAACTGTGGCCGGCCATGGCGCCGACGTTGTAGGCGGTGTAGCCGCCAGCGGCGGTACCGAAGGAGCCCTGGGTCTCGAAGCCTTCATAGCTCTTGCGGGTAATGACGTTGATGGTGCCGGTCACCGCGTCCGAGCCGTAGAGCGAGGAACCGCCATCGGCCACGACATCGACGCGCTGGACGACCATCGATGGGACTTCAGACAGGTCTGACGACGTGTTCAGGCTACCGACACCGACCATATTGTGGCCGTTGACCAGCAACAAAGTTATGGGGGCGCCGCCGCTGACATTCAGGTTGCGGATGCGGGGAACGACGCCGCGGCTGGTGCCGACGTCGTTGGTGCCGGAGGTCGGCACCGAGTTGAAGATGTTGGAGACCTGCGGCACCGTTTGCAGGATACGGTCTATCGTAACCTGGCCGGTGGCGGCGATGTCGCCCGCATCGACGGTGACCGCGGACGTGCCGACGGGGTTGATGCCCTTGATCAGGGTGCCGGTGACCGTGACGGCCTCGACATTGGGAGCCGTGGCCGGGGCTTGGGCATAAGCGACGGGCGCCATGGCCAAGGCACCAAGCGAGGCACCGAGCATGAATCTGGTAGCCGCGCGCGTGGACGGCTTGATGCTGAAAAACATTGGATTGTTCCCCTCTATTTGCGGCGTCCTTATCCCGGACAGTCCGCATGCCGAATCTCAATATGTGTAATATGTTTCCAAAGATTTGAGACCGGCTGTGGTCCCAAGTCAATGACGATCATGTCGTCTGAGCTGCAGGACCGCCCAAGCGTGGCCCCGCCGACACAAGCCGAGCCTCACAAAGTGAGAGACCGTGGCCCGGCATGACCTCCAGCGGTAACGATTTGTTGGGCAACTCAGACGGCGAACCGGTCCAGCTTTAGCGGCACAGTGCTGTTGCCGAGCTTGTCGGTCGGCACGCCCAGCTTGTCCAGGATGGTCAGGTGCATATTGGCGATCGGGGTATCGACGCCCGACGCCGTGATCATCCGGCCTGTGGCCAAACGGCCGCCGGAGCCACCGCACAGCACAATCGGCAGGTTGCGCTGGCTGTGGACCGTGGGATTGGAGAGTGTGCTGCCGAACAGGATGATGGAATTGTCCAGCATCGAGCCCCCCGGCTCCTTGATGGCTTCCAGCTTGTCTAGGTAGTAGGCCAGCAGCTCCGACTGCAGCATGTTGATCTTGTGCAGCGCGTCCAGCTTTTCCTTCTCGTAATTGTGGTGCGAGGCTTCGTGATGCTGCAAGCCGACACCGATTTCCGGGAAGGTCAGCAGCGAGGACTCGCCGTTGTACATGAAATTGTTCACCCGGGTGAGGTCGGCCTGGAACGCCAGCGCCTGCAGGTCGAACATCAGCTTGACGTGGTCGCTCCACTTGTCGGGGATGCCGGCCGGGCGGTTCACCGCCGGCAGTTCGGGCATTTTCTTGGTGGACGCGATCTGGATGCGGCGCTCGACATCGCGCAGGGACGTCAGATACTGGTCCAGCTTCTGGCGGTCCGACGGGCCCAGCCGGCCCTTGAGGGCGGCGATCTGCTGCATCACGCCGTCCAGGGTGCTGCGGTCCTGCGCGTCGCGCTTGGCGGCGGCGGTGGCGTCGATCTTGCCGCCATCGCCGAACAAGCGCTCGAAAACGATGCGGGGATTGTTCTCTACCGGCAGCACGGTGTGGGCGTCACGATAGAACATGGTGCCATTGGCGTTGTTGGGCTGTTCGGTGGACATTTCCAGCGAGGCGAACTGGGTCTCCTTGCCGAAATGCGCCGCCGCGATCTGGTCCATCGAGATACCGACCTCGACCCTGCCCTGGGTCAGCTCGCAGCCGGTCAGCCAGCCGGCAACGGCGCGGTCATGGAAATCCGGCTTGCTGTGATCGACCGAGGAGCACAGGCCGCCCACCACCAGCATCTTCTGCTTGTGGCGTTCCAGGGGCGCCATGCCTTCGGCCAGGGTGAAGCTGGCGCCCTCGCCGGTCGGCAGCCAGCGGTCGGTGGCGCCGTGCGGGAAATAGCAGACGCCCAGCCGACGCACCGGCGCCGCCGCCGTCAGCCGCTCCGCCGACAAGGCCGGATGCATGGCGTCCAGGAAGGGCAGCGCGATCGCGACCGCGCCTGCACCTCCGAGCAAGGCGCGGCGGGAGAGAAACTTCTGCGAAACATAGTGCATGGCAAACGCTCCGTGATTGCGCCGGCTAGTTGCTGGCAACCTTTGACTTGATGCCCATCGCCTTCTTGACGGCGTCGCTGGTTTCATGCGCCAGGACGGCATTGAGATCGCCGTCCTTGCCGACTGCGCCTTCCTTGGCGATCTTCCAGCGCACGATTTCCTGGTTCAGGGCTGTCTGCAGCGCCGTCTCGCCGTGATCATTCACCACATCGGTGGGTACACCCTGGGCGACGAGATATTCGATCACGCCGGCGGCATCGGCCGCGGCGGCAATGTGCAGAACCGTCTGGTTCTTGCGCGCCTCGGCCTTGGATTCGACCGTATCCGGCAGCCTGTCGCCGACATTGTAGATCATCTTCACATTGGCGCCGTGGGCAACCATCACCTTCAGCGCCGGCAAGTTGTTGTTCTGGGCGGCGACCGAGAAGGCCGAATGGCCGTCCTTGCGCAGGCGATTGACGTCACCGCCCTTGGCGATCAGGAGCTCCAGCGCGGCGGTATCGGTTATGCGAGCCGCGATATGCATCGCGGTCGAACCGGGCGGCGCCGGATTGACCCGCACCTGGGTGACCGGACCCGGTGTCGGAAAGAGAGTGCCTTTGTTGGGATCGGCGCCGATATCCAGCAGCCGCTTGACGACGGCGACGCCTTCGGGATTGGGAGCCCGCTGGATGCCCCGGTCCTGATGGGCACGGGGGGCGTGGCCGGCCGTCGGTGCCAGGCCGATGATCGCGCCGTGCAGCGGCGTATAGCCAGCGCCGTCCACCGCATCCGCTCTGGCGCCGTGATCCATCAACAGATTGGCCAGTTTGTAGTTGGCGTCAAAGTGCAGGCCCGGCGTGCGCCCCCGCCTGTCCTTGGTGGCCGTCGGCTCGTCGCCCAACCGCCAATGATACAGCGCCGCCAGCAAGGGCGTGGTGCCGTCGGCGGCCGCCCGGTTCACGTCGGCGCCAGCCGCGATCAGCATGCGTGCGGTTTCCAGATCGTCATGCTGGACCGCAAACATCAGGGCATCCAGTCCGCCCACCCGGGTGGTCCGGGTGCCATCATTGTTCCATGGGATACCGGTCACGCCCACGGTCACCGTGACGGGCGTGTAGACCACCGCCTCCACCGTCCAGTCCTTGGTCACCGGCTTGATGTCGGCGCCATGGGCCAGCAGCAGACGAGCAATTTGCGGCTGTCCCGCCGCCCACATCAGTGCGGTCTGGCCGAATTGCGACTCGCGCGCATTGACGTCGGCATGATGGTCCAGCAGGGCGGAGACGATGTCGGCCGAGCCGCCCCGCACTGCCAGCATCAGCGCGGTTTCGCCCGTCATGCGGGCGACGCTGGCATTGGCACCCTGGTCCAGCAGCAATTTCACCATCTCCGGCTGGCTGTTCTGGATCGCCACCATCAGGGGCGTGACGCCGCTGGCGTCGGCGGTGTTGGGATTGGCGCGTGCTTTCAGCAGCGCCGCCGTCAGACCGAGGTCGCCATGCATCACCGCCCAAGCCAGCGCGGTCTCGCCGGTGGCGTCGACGGCAGTGACGGGCGCGCCTTGCTTGAGCAACGCCATCGCATTGGCGCTGAGATCGCTCTGTGCCGCCGTCAGCAGCGCCTCGCCCGACGGCTTCTGTGCCTGTGCGGCGCCCGCAGCCACGAGACTAAAGAAGGTCGCTGTCAAAAGCGTCGTGCGCATGCGTGTCATGACTGCTCCTTTTCGACCTGTTTCTTCTGGAACGGCGCGGAATGGACGATCGCCAGGATGATATCATCGAAGCGATAGTTGCCCGCCCTGGTCTGGCTGACGATCTGGCGCACCGTCGGCTGGTCCTTGGGCCCCAGCGGCCGGCCCAGCGCATAGGTCAGCATGCGCGAGACCGTGGCGCCGACAAAGACGTCCGGACTGGCGGCCAGGTTCGCCTTCAGTCCGGCAGGGCCGGTGAAGTTCAGCCCACTGACGAGGTCGGCCCGCGCATTGATCGGCCCGCCGGCATCGGCATCGCGCCAGCGGCCCATCACGTCGAAATTCTCCAGGCTGAAGCCATAAGGGTCCATGCGGGAATGGCAGGTGGCGCAGATCGGATTGGCACGGTGACGCTCCATCTGTTCGCGAATGGTCAGTACCTTGCCGTTCTGCGGCGCGGCGTTCAGCGGCGGCACGCCCGGCGGCGGCGGATTGGGCGGGGAGTTCATCAGATAGGTGAGGATCCACTTGCCGCGATAGACCGGCGAGGTGGTGGCGGGATGGGAGTTGGGCATAAGGAAGGCGCCCATGCCCAGGACGCCACCGCGGGGAGAATCCGTCGGGAAGGTGACGCGGCGGAAACCCGGGCCCTTGACGCCAGGGATGCCATAATTGTCCGCCAGCCGTTCGTTCAGGAACGAGTAGTTGGCCGTGATCACGTCCATGACGCTGCGGTTTTCCCGCATGATCGACTGCAGGAAGAGCCGCGCCTCGGTGACGAAGGCATCGCCAAGCGCCTTGTCATAGGCGCCATAGGCCTGCGCGTCCGGGGTAAACCCTTCCAGGTCATGGTCGCTGTTGCGGATACCCAGCCATTCACCGGCAAAGTTGTCGATCAGGGCGTTCGACTTGCGGTCGGCAAGCATGCGCTTGACTTGGCCGTTGAGCACGGCGCGGTTGTGCAACTGCTTGCTTGACGCCAGCTTCAGCAGCGTGTCGTCGGGCGATGAACTCCACAGAAAGAAGGATAACCGCGAAGCCAGTTCGAAATCATTGGCGGCATAGGCCTGGCCCGCCTTGGCGTTGGCAGGATCGAACTCCAAGCGGAACAGGAAGGCCGGCGACACCAGGATGTCGCGCAGTGCCACCGCGATCGCGGAGGGGAAATCGTCCCCGCCGGCGCGGCTCTTGCGGAAGGTGGCCAGGAATGGCTTCACCTCGTTGGGGGTGACGTCGCGACGCCAGGCCCGGCGCAGCAGGGTAGACAGGATCTTGTTGGCGCAGGGGCCTTCCTGCGCCGGCGCCTTGGGCGTGCAGATCAGGACATGGCGGCGACTGGCCGTGTCGGCCGGCGGACCTGCATCATAAGGTCCGGTGATCTCGGCCCGGCCCAGGACGGGCGGGCCGGCGCTGGCGCCCAGCGCGGCCTCGCTGGCGGAAGGCGCGCCGACATCGAACTGCTTGAAGACCTTGCCATCCAGCATGAAGAGGATCTTGGGATGCACCGCCGAGCCCATCGCATCGAGCGGACCACCGGAGGCCGCGCCGCCCGGGCCCGGCAGGTTGGGCACCGGGCCTTCGGCCTGCGAGCGCATCTGCGGGAAGGTGACAATGAACGTGTGCTGGCCGGTCTTCACCGGCACGCGCGTATGGAAGAAGCGCACGCCTTCAGTGGCCGCCAGGGTGCCGGCGCCGTTGTTCAGCACCAGGAAGGCGCGCATGTCGTATTCGCCGTCCCGCGGAAAGTATTTCCTGACCAGTACGCCGCCGCGGGTGCCGAACGGCATGCCTTCCTGCCAGGTGGCCTGCGACTTGGTGGCAAAGAACTGCTCGGTGATGGGGCTGGGATCGGCTTGGCCCAGCGCCAGGTTGCTCATCTTGCGCGCCACCTTGAGATAACTGTCCAGCAGGACGGGCGAGATCGAAAGCGCATCGGCAATATTGTCGAAGCCTTCCGCGCCGCCGTCCTGCGGCAGTTCGGCGGTATAGGGAAAGTCGACATTCAGCAGGTCGTGGACCGCATTGCCATATTCCAACCGGTTGAGGCGGCGGATCACCGTATGGCCGACATAAGGATGCTTGGCGGCGACAGCGTCGAGATTCTCGATCAGCCCCGCCACCATCGCCTTGGCGACGCTGGGGTCGGGGTGGCGGGGCGCATTGCGGGGCGGCATTTCGCCGGCGCCCAGCCGCTTGATCACCTTCTCCCAGATGACGTCATGGTCGACCAATGGGTCGGTGGCCAGGCCTTCCAGCACCAGCCCGCCGGTTTTCATGCGCGCATTGTGGCAGGCGACACAGAATGTCTGAACGAATTCGGCGCGGCCTGCCGGTGTCTTCAGCTTCGCGTAAACTTCCGGGCTCGGCGCGAAGTTGGCCGGGTTCGGTCTGGCAGGGGCAGGCGCTGCTGCGGCGGCTGCCGGCTTGGGCGCGGCGTCCTGCGCGTCTGCACCAGCCAGCAGAATGCAGGAAATCGCGGCGCCGCCGGCCACGACCCAAAGCCGGGACCGCGTGCTTCTGCTGTAAGCCCTCATTCGCGTCCAATCCCCTTTATTCCACACCTGGCTCTTGCGGGAGCAGTATGCTTTTATCTCATGATGTGGTACGTGCATCTCAGGATATGGTCCGGTTTTTGGGGTGTCAATCAGATCGTTCGCCAGGGCATTTCGGCAGTGCAGCAAATGCACGGCCCGCCTGATTGTGGAACTCGGCTAAGGTCTTGAGACTGGATACATACCGGATGCAGGAGCATCGGCACCGGCCAAAAAAATACGAAATAAAAGGGGAAAAAACATGAGTACATATCGGTTTTTGGGGCTGGCGGCCGTGGTATGGATGCTGGGATCCGCCAGCGTTCCCCTCGATGCGCAAATTCTCGATCGCGTGATTCCCGGTGACCCCGTCGCCGTGACCGGCGGACGCGTCGCCGGCAATCTTCTGCCCAACGGGGTGAGGGCCTATCTCGGCATTCCCTTCGCGGCGCCGCCGGTTGGACCATTGCGTTGGAAAGAACCGCAGCCGGTGGTCGCCTGGCAAGGCGTCCGTGAAGCCCTCACGCGGCCGCCGGCCTGCATGCAGACCGGCATCGCCGAGCCGATCAGCGAAGACTGCCTTTATCTGAACCTGTGGGCCCCCGCGAAAGCCAAGGCCGGCGCCAAATTGCCGGTGATCGTCTACATCTATGGCGGCGGCTTCAGCCGCGGTTCGGCCTCTTCGCCGCTGGTCTCTGGCGCCCCTCTGGCCGCCAAAGGCGTGATCTATGTCGCCGGCAATTATCGTGTCGGTCCCTTCGGCTTTCTCGCCCATCCTGATCTCGACAAGGAGAATCCGCACAACGCGTCGGGCGACTACGGACTTCTGGACCAGCTCGCGGTTCTGAAATGGGTTCATGCCAATATCGCGCGCTTCGGCGGCGATCCCGGAAATGTGACCGTCGTGGGCCATTCCGCCGGCTCGGTCTCGGCTTCTGCGCTGCAGGCTAGCCCCCTGGCGGCGGGTCTTTTCCAGAAGGACATGGGCATCAGCGCCAGCGGATTGACGTGGGAAGCCGGCGTGTTCCGCAGCAAGGAAGCAGCCGAGCGCGATGGCGTGATGGTTCAGGAAGCGCTGAAGGCGCCCAATATCGCGGCCATGCGCGCCATGCCTGCTGATCGGATACTGGCGCAGCGCGGCGGCCCTCCCAGTGTCGACGGCTGGTACATGCCCAAAGACCCCAAGGAGATTTTCGCCGCGGGCGAGCAGAACGACGTCACCAGCTTTGTCGGATTCACCCGTGATGAAGGCTATGGCGCCTTCATGACCGTGCAGTCACCCGAAGAGTATGTGGCGGCTGCCAAACAGATGTATGGCGACAGTGCCGGCAAGCTTCTGGCGCTTTATCCCGCCGACAAGGACTTCAAGCACCATGCGCAACTGGCGGCGCGCGACATAACCTTGGGTACGGCGATGCGGCGCTGGGCGATGGGGCAGGCTTCTGCCGGCCGCAAGCCGTCTTATGTCTATATGACCGCGATCCCTCATCATTATACGCCCGAGAAGGCGCCGCCGCCCGGCAGCTACGAAAGCACCGCCTTCCATGGCTCGGACAATGCCTTCTGGCTCAATACCATCGATGGCTATAACGCCGTCGTGCCCACACGCCAGTGGACGGCTGCGGACCATAAGCTGGCCGACAGGATGTCGGACATGCTGGTGGCGTTCGCCAGAACCGGCAGTCCCAACATCCCCGGGGTGGTTGTGCCGCGCTACAATCCCGCCGACGAGAAGCTGCTTGCGATCGATGTGGAGGCGATGCGGGTGATCCCCTTCCCCGGCCGCGAGAATGTCACCTTCCTGCACGGTTTGAAAATCGCAGAGCGGCCTTTCGGCGGGCGCCGCCAGTAAGGGGCGCTGTCGTCAGGGATTGGGGATCTCTTCCCATCCCAGTTCGCGGCTGATGGACCTTGCGGCGCACAACACCTGCGCGGCCAGGCTGCGCATGCGCTCGTCGTCCATGTAGTGGGCCGCGCTGGAAACGCTGATCGCCGCTTTTATGCTTCCGGTCGCGTCGCGGATTGGCGCGGCGACACATCGAATGCGATCTTCGCTTTCCTCAAGATCGAAGGCCACGCCTTCGCGGGCATAACCCCGCATCCGCTGGACCCAGACAGTTTCTGACAGTGCATAGTCGCTGTTTCCGCTCTCGGACTGATAGAAACCCCGCAAACGCGCCTCGTTCTCGTCAAGAAGCAGCGCCTTGCCAAGCCCGGTAGACCGCAAAGGTTGCAGTTCGCCCACCCGGGAGCTGATCTCGATCCGGCGCCGGCCGGGGATCTTGTCCAGATACAGCGCTCTGGTTCCATCAAGAATACCGAGATGTACCGTATCGCCGGTTTGGGCCGCCAGCTGCTCCAGATACTCCCTGGCCACGCGCGGAATGTTGAGTTGGGCACGCGCCTGATAGCCGATTTCCAGCGCCTTGGGTCCCAGGCCGTAACCATAGCGGGGCACAAAGGAGAGATACCGCCTTTGGACCAGGGCGGAGGCGAGCCGATAGACCGTACTGCGATTTAGACCCAGGACATTGACCAGATCGGCGGGGTTGCTGATGCCGGAAGAAACCGCCTCCAAAACATCGAGGCCGCGAATAAGCGTTTGACTGCCAAACTTCCCGCATTCCGATTTTTCGGCTGGCTCCAAAGGCTGGGCGGAAGTCCAGCCGGCTCCCTTTCCCTCGGGAGCTGAAACTCCATGTTCCGCCATTCCATGAGCCCCGCAGCGACGCACCGCATCTCATGGGTCTGTGCTGGATAAAGCAACACTCGCTTCAAAATGTCTGAGGTAATTCTCTCACAATGTGCGAGCCAGCATTTACCGTAGGCAAGCGCTGCCAAAGGTTCGCCTGACGTTACTCACCTCAGAAGCAGATCTGTACCTGGACGGCACAGCGATTGCGGGCACATCCGCTGGCGCTTGTCGCTGCGCTTTCGGACCGCAATCAGCGGCCCGTGCCGTTGGTGATTCAATCCATCCTGTAGCGCAGGCCCAGCGTGTACTGCCGGCCAATCAGATCATAGACGGTACGATTGCTGTAGCTGGTGCCGGCAATCAGGAAGCTGGGCGTCGGCGGCGGATCGCGATCGAACAGATTGGTGATCGAGAGGAAGGCCGAGAGCCCGCGGTCAGGCAGCAAATCGTAAGAAATGGTCGTGTCGGTGTAGAACACGCTCCCGACCTGGTTCGGATAGAGGCCCTGGCCGTTATTGTTGGTATTGTCGAACTTGCCGCCACTGATCCAGCGCTCCTGCAAGAACCAGGTAAAGCGGTCCACATTCAGGGTGGATGAGAAGGTACCGGTCCATTTCGGAGTCGCGTTGCCGATGTCGCCGGCCAGCTGCACGGGCGCGGCACCCTGAACCTGGGTCGTGAATTGCCCGGTATAATTCGCCAATGCGCGCAGGCTCAGCGAGCCGTCATAACCGAACGCCACATCGCTCAGCGGCGTCGTGTAGGAGCCCTCGAAGTCCACGCCCTTTGTCTGGCGCGCCGCCGCGTTGAAGAAGGGCAACGCTACACGCGAGAGGGTGCCATTGGGATTGCGGGTGATGAAGGCACATTGCTGCTGTGACCCGTTGGCGCAGAAGTTGAGCTCCTGCTGGGCGGTCAAGGTCGAGATCGCCTTGCTGATATTGATCTGGTAATAGTCCACCGAGAATTCGAGACCGGACAACAGTCCATCGAACAATGAGTCGGGAGTGACTACCACGCCAAGCGTGGACGTATTCGCCGATTCCGGCACCAGATTGGGATTGCCGATCGCGCCGGTGATGACGTTGGTCGTCACATTGTTGTTCGCGGGATCCTGGACCGTCGAAGTGCCCTGGCTCGATCCCTGGAACAGCTCACCGAGATTGGCGGCCCGGATGTCGGTCGAGCGCGAGGCGCGGACCCTGAGGCCGTCGATCGGTTCATAGACCAGGCCGAGCTTCCAGGGCTCGACCCCGCCGGACGTGCTGTAATCCACATAACGGCCCGCCGCATTGAAGGTGAGAGAGCGGGCCATCGGCAGGTCCTTGAGCAGCGGGACCTCGGTTTCCACGAAAGCTTCCTTGACGTTGTAGGTACCGCGCGTCGGCTGGGGATTGGTGCGCTCAAAGCCGCCCAGGGTATTGACCAGGCCCGCCGGAAAAGCCGCGCCGATGCCGGCACCGGAGCGAATTTCCTGGGACTGCGCGTCGGTCACCTGGTTGAAGGCTTCGCGGCGATAGCTGCCGCCCAGCGCCAACTTGACGGTGCCGCCTTGGATATCGAACAGGCCGCCATCGGCGCTGAGTTCGGCGACATCTTCCGCCACGCGCACGATCTGGATCGCGGTCCCCTTGACGTATTTGAGCGCTGCTGCCGAGGCATTACCAACGCCGAAGATGTTGAGCGGCTGGCAGCCCACCGGATTGCTGATGGCGGTGGGCGCGGGATTGGACAGGGATTGCCGGCAGACGATCTGACCATTCGCCGGGTTCACCACAGCATCGGACGCGCGATAGAGATTGTCGGAAATCGGGTCGTCCTGGGTCTTATAGGAGCTATAGGCGCGCCCCATCTGACCATAGCCATGATAGGCCCAGCTGCTGGTGGGCAGCTTGCCGTCAAAGCCGATCGTGACCGCCCCATTGTTGGTAATGGCATCCATGTGCGGTATGGCGAAATCTGGGCTGATACGCCCGACCGTGAAGCTGGCGACTCCCAGCCCGGCCGGCGAAGCAAGGAAGTTCTTGATGGTCTGCGGCAGATAGGCGTTGTCACGCAGGATGGTGAAGTTGGTCGAGCTCAGTTCGAAGGTCGGCAGGCTGTTGAACTGGATATGGTTCTGCGCACCCATGACCTGGATATAGGCAGAAAGATTCTCGGTCAGATCGTAGGTGGCGTGGGTGAAGAACTGAGAACGGTGCTGCGACGGCTGCAAGGTCAGAAGCAGATTGGGATTGTAGCCGTCGCCGCCGGACATCTGGGCGGAACTGCGCAGCGTTCCATAGTTGAAGGGAATGGCCTGCCCGTTCTGGTCGAACGCCGTCCCGGTAAGCGGGCCGCTGGTGATGAGGCCACCCAGGGCGGCCACCGAGGAATAAGGCTGCGTGACCA
>CAYQZM010000201.1:0-8586 GCA_964421935.1 uncultured Rhizobium sp.
TGAACCCGAGCTGGGCGTCGGTCGGATTGGTCATGGCCATCCGCGCGCCGGCCGTCATGGGAACAGCGGGAACCGCGGGTTCAGCCCCTGGCGGAGGCGCGATCGGCGCGCTGGCAACGGGTGCGCTGGCAGAGGGGGCACTGGCCACAGGAGCGGCGCTGGCCACGGGGGGCGCCTCTGGCGGAGCCGCCTCTGGCGCTGCGCTGGGTGCGGGCGCCTCGGCCGGCGGACGGGCCGGCGGCGGCGGCGCAGCCGATGCAACCCGGCGGGGCGGCACGGCGGCATTGGGGTTGGGCACAGCCGACGGCGCGGGCGCGGCAGCGACCGGCGCACCAGCCGTCGGCGGCAGATCCGAACCGGCGCTCGGCGGTGCTTCCGCGGTCGGCGGGGCATCGGCCGTGGGCGGGGCATCCGCCGAAGGGGGCTGGGCGCTGTTGGCCTGAGCGGTCGGCGCAGCAGCCGTCGGCGGGGCATCGGTGCTGGCCATGGCCTGGCGGGCGGCGGCCGCGTCGGTGGCGGCTGGCGGGGGCGCGGCGGCATCGGTGCCGGCGCGCAAAGCGTCAGCACTGTACTGGGCCTGGGCGCCCGCGGCCGTGACCTGCTGGGTCGTATCGGCCTGGGCGGTCGTGTCGGGCGTGGCAGGCCGGGCTGGAATGGCGGCCAGATCGGGCGTGGTGGTGCTGGCGTCGGCAGCGGCCTGCTGCTGGCTGTCCGGCGGGAACTGGGTTTCAGGAACGCTGTTGTCGTCGCCGCCAATAAGGCCGGTAGGATCGAGATCGGCCATGGTCTGGCAACCGGCAGCTCCGACCGCAAGCGTCATGGCCAACGCCGCCACCGCCAAAGGACGCGCGTAAGTTTTGCTCATCTCTCGAAATGTCCTTATTCGACCACCTTGGCCCAACCCACGACCGGCCTTCCCGCGCGCGCCCGCGCGAGGGCGCCAACCCAGCCCTTACCCTATACCTTGGCCCGTGCCGCAGCGCCAGCATGGCCTGTCGCGCTAACCCTCTAAATCCTGTCATCAATTCGGTATTTCACGCCTTCCGGCGGCTTTTCGCCCGCTGGCAAATGTGCCGGGGGATGGCTATCTGACTCCAGGAAAGGCACCCTTCCCCAGATGTCCGCAGATCCCGCCCCGGCCAAACCCGAATCGCCGCCCGCAGCGGCCGCCACGAGCCCTGAGGGTCTCGAACCTCAGCTCTTCGCCCGCAACATGCTCACCGTGGGCATGAAGAGCCAGCAACTGCTGGTGGACTTCATGGCCCGCATGGCCAAACGCGAGGATCCCGGTCCGATCGATCCGCTCAACATCTCCGGCGCCATGATGGCGCTGGCCAAAGCCATGAGCGAGGACCGCGAGGCGGTGCTGAAGGCCCAGACCGAATGGTGGAACGGCTTCATGACGCTGTGGGAATCCACCGCCCGCCGCATGCTGGGCGGCGAAGCGCCCGCCGTGGTCGAGCCCGCGCCCGGCGATCGCCGCTTCAAGGCCGCGGCGTGGAAAGAGAACGAAGTCTTCGACTTCATCAAGCAGAGCTATCTGCTCACCGCCAACGCCATGCAGGAGATGGTGGGCAAGCTGAACGGGCTGGATGAGAAGGAGCGCGCGCGCGTCGCCTTCTATACGCGCCAGTTCGCCGATGCGATGGCGCCGACCAATTTCCCGCTGACCAATCCGGATGTGCTGAAGGCCACCATTTCCTCCAACGGCGAGAATCTGGTGAAGGGCCTGGACAATCTTCTGGCCGATATCGAGCGTGGCCAGGGCGAGCTTTCCATCCGCCAGTCGGCCGACGGCTTCACCGTGGGCGAGAACATTGCCACCGCCCCCGGCAAGGTGGTGTTTCGCAACCAGATCATGGAGTTGTTGCAATATTCTCCGACCACGGATGAAGTTCATGAGCGCCCGCTTCTGATCTTCCCGCCCTGGATCAACAAGTTCTACATCATCGACCTGAGGCCCGAGAACAGCATGGTCCGCTGGCTGGTCGGCCAGGGTTACACCGTGTTCCTGGTGTCGTGGGTCAATCCGGATGCGCGCCTCGCCCAGAAGGGCTTCGAGGACTATATGCGCGACGGTGTTTTCGCCGCGCTGGATGCGGTGGAGAAGGCCACCGGCATGCGCGACCCCAACTGCGTCGGCTATTGCATCGGCGGCACCTTGCTGGCGGCTACCCTCGCCTACATGGCCGCCAAGGGTGATGACCGGATCCATTCCGCGACCTTCTGGGCGGCGCAGACCGATTTCAGCGAGGCGGGCGAACTGTCAGTGTTCGTGGATGAAGCCCAGCTCGACGCCCTGAAGCAGAAAATGGACAGCGAAGGCGGCGTGCTGCCCGGCTCCAAGATGGCCGGGGCTTTCAACTTGCTGCGCGCCAACGACCTGATCTGGTCCTTTGTGATCAACAATTACCTGTTGGGCAAGCAGCCCATGCCGTTCGACCTGCTCTATTGGAATTCCGACACCACACGGATGCCGGAGAAGCTGCATCTGTCCTATCTGCGCCAATGCTACAAGGAAAACGCGCTGGCCAAGGGCAAGATGGAGATGGGCGGCGTGAAGCTGGACCTGCACAAGGTCAAGGTGCCGGTCTATCTGCAGTCGGCGCGCGAGGACCATATCGCTCCCGCCAATTCCGTCTTCAAGTCGGTGAACCTGTTCGGCGGGCCGGTGCGTTTCATCATCGCCGGTTCGGGCCATATCGCGGGCGTGATCAATCCGCCGGGCGCGAAGAAGTATCAATACTGGACCAACGATGAAGGCGCCGGCGACATCGAGAGCTGGCGCAAGGGCTCGACCGAGCATCCCGGCTCCTGGTGGCCGGATTGGAACCGGTGGCTGTCGAAACTGTCCGGCCCCAAGGTGCCCGCGCGTCAACCGGGCGATGGCGAACTCAAGACGATGGGCGATGCGCCGGGGACCTATGTGAAAGTGAAGGCTCAGTAGTGATCGCGCAAATGCGGCTCGCTTTGTTGACCGCATTATTCGTATTCGGCGCCTTGCCCGCCTACTCCGACGACATCGATCGGTGTCCTTTGCCGAAAAACGGCAAGTCCACGACTGCTCTCGCCGGCTTGCCGCCATTGTTGCAACGACTTTCTTATGGGCTCGGACGCCGCGACGGGCCACTCGCAACAGACGTGCAGCAGCACTACAGCCCACCGACCGAGCGGTTATTTCGCGCTTTCAACCTGGGCCGGCGATGGGTGCTCGTCGAAGAGCAAGGCGGCTTTGGCCGGTATGCGAAACTGGTGGTCTACGCGCTCTCGAAAAAGGGTGACCTGGCAATGCTGATAACCGACCATCCAAAGCAAGTAAGCTGCCGCGCCATCATGACGTCGCTTCAGCCCAGTCCCGATGATTATTGATTTGCCGAGGCCGCCGTGGATAGACCTGATCGCTGAGCCACTTCGCTATTGCGTCTTCATTTCTTTATCGCGGATGGCGCGGAATTCATTGCCCGGATACCAGTTGGGCCAGGCGGTAGAATTCGCCAGACCTTCGCCAACCTGATAGAGCGCCTTCAGGTCCTCCACCGGCCCGCTCAGGTCCCAGTCGGCGCGCCATTCGTCTGACGGCTGGTGGTAGCGATGCTCGCGATAATCGTCGCGGATCGCCTGCCCGGCCTTTTTGCCGCCCTTGATGAGGTCATAGCCGCCGTCGGGATCCAGCACCGGCACGCCCACCTTGGCCAGGCTGATATGGTCGGAGCGATAGAAGTAGCCTTTTTCCGGTTCGGGATCGGGCGAGATCGCGCGCCCTTGCGCTTTCAGCGCCGCGGCCAGCGGAATCTCCAGCTCCGAGGCGCCATTGCCGATCAGGACCAGGTCGCGGGCGCGCCCTTGCGGCAGCCCGCCATCCAGATTGGTGCCGCCCACGATATGGTTGAGCGGCCAGAGCGGATGGGCGGCGAAATATTCCGAGCCCAGCAGGCCCTGCTCTTCCAGGGTCCAGGACAGGAACGCCACCGAACGTTGCGGCCGGGCATGGACCATGGCCTCCGCGATTTCCAGGATGCCGGCCACGCCCATGGCGTTGTCGACGGCGCCATTGTGGATCCTGTCGGTGCCGGGCGCGCCTGGTTTGACGCCGAGATGGTCCCAATGGGCGGTGTAGAGGAAATAATCGTCGGGCCGTGCGGTGCCTTTGAGCACGCCCACCACATTGCGGCTGCTGCGATGGTCGATGCGGGAGGACAGATGGGCGCTCAAGCTTTCGCCCGGCAAGGCGATGGCGTGGAAGCCTGGCCGGTTGGCGGCCTGTTTCTCTTTTGCGTAATCCAGGCCGGCGCGGCGGAACAGATCCTGGGCTACCTCATGGGTGATCCAGCCCTGCAGCGGCAGCATCGAGTTGTTCTTGTCCTTGGCCTCCAGAAGCAGCTGCGCGCCGGACCAGGAACTGCGCACCACGTCCCAGCCATAGGCGGCGGGTACGGTCTCATGCACGATCAGGGCGGCGGCGGCGCCATGGCGCGCGGCTTCTTCATACTTGTAGGTCCAGCGGCCGTAATAGGTCATCGCCTTGCCCTTGAAGAATTTGGAATCGGGTCTGGCATCCTCGTTGCCCGGGTCGTTGACCAGGATGACCACCGTCTTGCCCTTCACATCCAGGCCGGCATAGTCGTCCCAGTGATATTCCGGTGCGACCACGCCGTAACCGACAAAGACCAGCGGCGCCTTGGCGATTTCCACCGTGTCGCTCGCATAGTGCGGTGTGAGATAGACGGTGTCGTCGAGATATTTCGGCGTCACCGCGCCGCTTTTGGTGTCGATCACCAGCTTCGATTTGCCCGGATCCAGTTCAATGTTGACCGCCGGAACGGTCTGGAAATAGCTCCCGTGATTTCCGGGCTGAAGGCCGATGCGCTTCATTTCGTCGGCGATCCATTGCGCCGACGCCTCGCCGGTCACCGAGCCGGGCCAGCGGCCTTCAAAGGCGTCATCGGCGATCGCCTTGTCGCGGGCGGAAAGATCGGCAGCGGTGATTTCCGGTGTCGTGGCAGGATGGCCAGGATAGGAGGCGGCAACAGCCGCCGTGGCCACGGCACAGGCGATCAGCGCGCCGCTAGTTAATCCTGCCAGGTTCCAGTTTTTCATTTTCTCCACCGATCTGGTGATAAAAGCCCGGCCCTTCGGCGCCGTTCTGCCAATAGTCGCGCTGCGGCCGCACCAGGAACATCTCGCCCTTGAGATTGTGCACGAACCCCAGCCGCAGCACCGTCAGATAGGTGGCGGCCAAGTCGGTCTCTGCGCACTGGCCCTGGATGCAGCGGGTGGAGATGCGCGTCGCCAGCAGCGCGGGATCGCGCGGCACATCCCTGGGCGCGCCGGGCGAGGCGCAGCGGATGGAGAGCGCCACCGCCCCGACCAGGGGCTTGGCCCAGGAGGCATCGCCGCCCGGCACCGCTGCGGCCCACAGCGCGATGCGACCCCCGGTCACGCGATACAGCACAAAGCCGGCACCGCCCTTGCGATTGCCGAAGTCGCGCACTTCAAAGCCGAACGGCCGTTGCTGCGGCGGCGTCAGCATGGTCTCAGCACCAAAGCTGTTTTCCAGAAATGCCTTGATGAAAATTTCCGGGGCCTCGCCCTTCAGCGGCCCGGTCTTGTAGATGGCATGCGCAAAGCGCTTCTCTGCCATCACATGGAACAGCGAATTGTCCGGCGCATGCGCCGCCACCCGCCATTCCTCGGGCGCAAAGCCGTTGCATTGTCCTGCCCCCAGCCCTGTCAGCGGCTGCGGACGTATGGTTGCTCCCCGGAGAAGTCGCTTGGACCAGGACGCGTTGGCGGCTGGAAAAGAGGGATAGAAATATTCCTTGGCCAGGGCGCGCAAGGGATGCACCGAGAATTTCTTCTTCGGCACCGGCTCGTCCTCGAAGGTCAGGGAGATGGCACGCGGCTTTATCTCGCCCTGGGTGATGTCATAGACCGTCAGGGTGACGCGATCGCCCACCTTGCCGGCGCGAATGAGACGGGCGGCCTGGCGGGCGGAGGTGATTTTGGTGCCATCGATCGCGGCGACCACCTCATCAGGCTTGATGCCGGCCTTGTCGGCAGGACTGTTGTTGCTCACGGCAAAGACCTGCGCCGCGCCGCGGCCCAGCATCGGTGTGCGATGGGCGGCGGCCGGCGTCAGGGGCGCGAATGTCAGGCCCGAATAGCCTTCCGGCCTGGGCAGCCGATGCACGGCGTGGAACACCGCGCCCGCAAACAGCGCCGCTCCCGCCACGCCCGCCAGCGCAATGCCTTTCCAGCCACGGAACATGGCTGTTTGTAACATAGATCAGAGCTGATGTTCCTCACCCTTCGACAAGCTCAGGGTGAGGACTTTTCTCTCAATCCTCATGCTGGCCGCGCTACACTGCCGCTAGCGACTGTCGAAGCATGAGGGATCACAGGCCCGTGGTCTCGGGCAAACCCAGCATGATGTTCAGATTCTGGACCGCGGCTCCGCTGGCGCCCTTGCCCAGGTTGTCGAAGGCAGCGACCACACGCGCCTGCCCGCTCTTGTCGTTGCCGAAAACATAGATGGTCAGCCCGTTGCTGTCCGCCAGGATTTCCGCATCCAGAGTCTTCACCGCGGCTGCATCCTCCAGCGAGGCGACTTTGACCAGCGGCCTGTCGGGATAAGCCTTGACCAGCGCGGCATGGACATCGCGCGCGCTCGGCTTGCCGGGCAGCGCCCAAAGCTGCAACGGCACATCCACCAGCATGCCGCGATAGAAGCGCCCGACACTGGGCTGGAACAGCGGCGGATGCGCCAGGCCGGAGTGTGCCTGCATCTCCGGCAGGTGCTTGTGGGCCAGGTTCAGGCCATAGATGCGTGACACCGTCTCGGTATAGCCGGCGCCGTTCTTGTCCTCGAACTCCGCGATCATGGATTTGCCGCCGCCGGAATAGCCGGAGACGCCGCCGGCGCTGGCGGGATAATCGGCCGGCACGACACCGGCCCGCACCAGGGGGCGCATGATGGCCAGAAAGCCGGTCGGCCAGCAGCCCGGATTGCTCACCCGTTTGGCGGCGGCGATCTGCGCATAACCATCCGGCTCGATCTCGGCAAAGCCATAGGTCCAGCCGTCCGCCACGCGATGGGCGCTGGAGGCATCGATGACCCGGGTCGCGGGGTTGTCGATCAGGGTCACCGCTTCCCGCGCCGCCTCGTCCGGCAGGCACAGGATCACCACATCGGCCGCGTTCAGAGCGCGCTTACGGGCAGCCGGGTCCTTGCGTTCGGCGTCCGCCAGGGCGGTCAGCGACAGCTCGGCGCGAGGTGCCAGGCGCTCGCGAATTTCGAGCCCGGTGGTGCCGGCGGCGCCGTCGATGAAGATTTTTGCCAGGCTATTCATGGTGTTCCGGCCAAAGATTGACATGCAGGTAAGGTGGTTCTTAGCTGATTTCGCCCCGAAAGGGGCGCGCCCCGGTTCTGCGCCGGGCGCAGGGCCAATGTCTCAACATATCGGCCGCAGGTCCCATACGCCAAAGGCCCGGCCGGGAACAGGGGTAGCTGATGGATCCGCAAGCACTGGTCGGCCTCTTCCGCCGCACCGTGACAGAGCATTATTTCGACATGCATGGCCGGGTGAGCCGCTCGGAGTTCTGGTATTTCGTGCTGTGTTGCGTGGTGTTGGGAATCGCGGCCGCGATCCTGCGCGCGGTCACCTTCATTCCCTTCAATGCCATTCTGGGCCTTGCGCTTCTGCTGCCCATGGCGGGCATGGGCGCGCGCCGGCTGCAGGATGTCGGTCAGAACGGCCAGCTCATCTGGCTTCTTCTGATTCCGGCTTTCATCATCCAGCTGTTCGGCCTGTTGGTCTGGGGACCTTTCGGCGTGCTGGGTTTCCTGGCCTTCTATTTCACCATCGGCTGGCTGCTGAATCTGGTCGCCCTGATCGCCACCGTGGTGGCGATCTATTACTGGGTGCAGCCCGGCAATCCGGGGGACAACGCGTACGGCCCGCCGCCGCCGGTGTTCGATCCGGCCGTCAGGCCCGCGGTCTGACCGGAGCGGCAAACAAAAACGGCGGCCTTTTGGGCCGCCGTTTTCGTATTCGCTGCGAACGCTTTTAGCGTTTGCTGAACTGGAACGAACGGCGCGCCTTGGGACGGCCGTACTTCTTGCGCTCCACCGCGCGCGGGTCGCGGGTGAGGAAGCCGCCGGGCTTCAGCGCCGTGCGCAGCGCCGGCTCATAATTCACCAGGGCGCGGGAAATGCCGTGACGCACGGCGCCGGCCTGGCCCGACAGGCCCCCGCCATTGACGGAGACGATCACATCGAACTGGCCGTCGCGGTTGGCGGCGACCAGCGGCTGACGCAGGATCATGCGCAGCACGGGACGGGCGAAATAGACGGTCTCGTCGCGGCCATTGACGGTGATCTTGCCGGTGCCCGGCTTGATCCAGACGCGGGCGACCGATTCCTTGCGCCGGCCGGTGGCATAGGCGCGGCCCTTAGCGTCGCGCTTGTTGTCGGCCTTGGAGGCGTCGGCGGATTCAGCCGTCCTGGCCTTGATGAGGGTGGATTTGAGTTCGGTGAACTTGTTCTCTTCGGCCATGGCTTAGGCTGCTTTCGTCTTGGACTGGGTA
>CAYQZM010000202.1:0-9965 GCA_964421935.1 uncultured Rhizobium sp.
CAGCAGAGCACCAAGCAGTTGACACCGTTGCAGCTCGCTTCACTGGCGCAAGGCCTGGCATCCATGGGCGGGGTGGGTGGCGGTTTCAATCCGCTGGGCTCGGTGCGCAATACGCTGGGCCTGGACCGGCTATCGGTCGGCAGCACCCAGGGCGGCGCCAGCGGCACCGAAAGCCAGACGACGGTAGAGGCGGGCCGCTATGTCGCGCGCAATGTCTATGTCGGGGTCAAGCAGAACCTGTCCGGGGGGACGCAGACCCAGGTGCAGTTCGACATCACGCGGCGCCTGAAAGCACAGGCCACGATCAATACCGGGGCCACCACGACGCCGGCACAGGGCAATGCGCTGCAGGACAATGGCAACAGCGTGGGACTGAGCTACCAGTTCGACTATTGACCGCTAATAACGGAAGCGGAAACCGAAGGTGAAGCGCCGGCCGTAATCCACCACGTCCAGAAGCTGTTCGCTGAACCGGCCGCGCGTGCCATAGGTGGAGTCCGTGAGGTTTATGCCAGCAAAATAGACATTCATCTGCGGCGTGATGTCATAGCTGGTGGTGAAGTCGATCTGGGTGTTGCCGTTCACGAAAGTTGGCTCGGAGCCGAACATGGAATTGTTCTGCTGCTGGCTGAAATGATCCAGATAGACATCGCGCCAGTTGCCGGCGATGCGGGCCTGAAAGCCGCCTTTTTCATAGAATAAAACCAAATTGGCGGAATCCGCCAGGCCTGTCACGGCAAAGCCGCTGATGGAAAGGTTGTTGGGATCGTAGGGCTTGTTGGTGCCGACCAGAGTGGCATTGGCCTGGAAGCCGAAGCCGCTTTCGCCAAAGACATGCTGGATGGCGAATTCCACGCCATAGACGTTGGCGGTGGGGCCGTTGACGTTGGTGGAAACGGTGAAGATGGCAGGCGCGCCGGTCGTCGGGTCGATCACATTATTGATGGATTGTTGGGTCGAGCCGGCCACGACGAAATCGGTGACGGTCTTGTTGAAGGCATCCACCGACAGATACGAGTTGGGCTGGTAATACCACTCTGCGCTGAGGTCGACATTGTCCGCGGTGTAGGGCATCAGGTTGGGATTACCGCCGGTCGCCACCAGCGAGCCCACGCGCTGGCCGGTATTGATGTTGAGCACCGGTGAGATCAGGGTCAGGGCGGGACGCGTCAGGGTGCGCGAGGCATCGAAACGAACCTGCAGTTCATCGGTGACCGCCAGGTTCAGATCCAGGTTGGGCAGCAGGGATTGGTAGTCGTTATGGCCGCTCACCATGGCAGTCGGGCTGAAGCCGACAAGAAAGGCGGTGTGATCGGATGGCTGCACCGTCAACGAGGTCGGCTCCTGCCCAAGTCCGATCGTGGTGACATCGGTATATTCGCCGCGCAGACCGGCATTGATCCGCAGCGCCATGTCTGCCAGCGGCAGGGTGGCAAAGACATTCACGAAGCCGGAATGGGTATTCTGGATCACCTGCGAATAGCCGCCGGGGACCTGGGTCAGGGTATAGGTGCCGGTATAGGCCGGGCTGCAGCAGCCGATATTGAAGCCGGGGACATTCTGGACCGCGGGATTGCCCAGGCTCTGGAGATAATTCACCACGGAATGGGCATTGAACACGAGCACATTCGGCGGCAACAGACTCGAGCCGGAAAAGCCATTGATGAAGTCGCTCGTGCGGAAAGACTGGGTAAACAGGTTCTGTGGCAGCGCCGCTCCATGAATGTCGAAATTGTTTGAGGCCGGTCCATAACCGGCAAAAGCCTGCCACTGATTGTTGCTGAAATCGTCGCGCATGCTGGCATTGTCGTGGTCGCCCACATATTGATAGCCGGCCGTGATTTTAAGCTGATCGTTTTCGGTCCAACTCGCCTCGGCCTTGAACTGGCTGATGCGATCGAAGCGTTGCGGGCTGGTCAGGGGCAGGACATGGCTGCCGATCAGGCCGTTATTGATGAAGGCCGCGGCATTGCCATTGGGACCGAAGCCCGTGGGGTAGGGCAGCTGATGGCCACCGGGAACAGTGATCCCGAGATTGGTGCCATTGGTGGTGTTGCCGGGGGCGGAGGGGCCATAGCCTACATCCATGTCCAGGCTGGAAAGCTTGCCGCCCGGATTCAGCCATGCCTGGGAATGGTCATAGTCGAGATCCAGGGACAGCTTGCCTGAAATGTCCCATTTCAGGTTCAGGCCGGTGTCGTTGTTCTGCAGCACCGAACCGTTCACCTGGGACTGGAAGTCGGTGTGGGTGCCCGGCTGCACGAAGCTGGTGATGGTGCCGTTCGAATTCTGGCTGACATTGGTCAGGCTTCCGGCATTGAACCAGACGCTATAGCCATATTGCAGGGCGTGCAGTGCATCGCGTGCGTAATTGTCGTCCAGGGTGATCAGCAGATTGTCGGCCGGCCGCCACTGCAGTGCCAGCCGGCCATTGATGCGGCTGTCCTGGGTGGTTTCCTGATAAAGGCCATAGTCCTGGATGAACCAGGCGTTGATGCTGTTGACGGTCGAAGCGCTCGGCGCCGCACCGGCCAACTGTGCCGGATTTATCTTTGTGCCCTCCCACCCCTGGATATTCACGTGATTGGCGCGCGTGCGGCTGACCGCATAGGAGCCGTCCACCAGAATGCCGAATGTGTCATGGGCAAAGGTCTGGCTGAACAGGGCCGCCACATTGGGCGTGATAT
The DNA here is from genome assembly GCA_964421935.1 of uncultured Rhizobium sp. Taxonomy (GTDB): domain Bacteria; phylum Pseudomonadota; class Alphaproteobacteria; order Micropepsales; family Micropepsaceae; genus Rhizomicrobium. Next base: position 2,688 of record CAYQZM010000202.1, read on the forward strand.
TGCCTTCTTCCGGCGAGAAGGTGCCGGACGCCGATGCCACCAATTGCGGTCCCGGATGGTCGAAAGGCCTCGGGAATTTAATATTCACGGTGGCACCGATCGCGCCTGACGACAGACTTGCATCCGGCGACTTCAGGACATCCACCTCGCTGACGAAATCCGCGCCGATCGAGCTGAAGTCGAAGGATGAGGCGCCACCGGGGCCTGTGACGACACCGCTGGAGATCTTGCGGCTGTTGAACAGGGTCTGGTTGAACTGGGGGCCGAAGCCGCGCACTGTGATCTGGGCGGCAACACCGGTGGACGTGGGCACCCCACCCAGACTGGAAAGCCCGCGGCTGACGGTGACGCCGGGGATGCGCTGCATGGCAGCGGCAATGTCGGCGTCGGGAAACTTGCCGATATCCTCCGATGAGATCGCGTCCACCAGGCCGGCGGCGTTGCGTTTGATGTCCAGATTGGTCCGCAGGGAATGGATCAGTCCGGTCACCGTCACATGTTCGGTCTGGTCGTCGTCCTGCGGCGGCGACAGCGTGTTTTCAGCGGGCTGTTCCTCGCCGGGCAGGCGGCGGCGGATCATCACCGCGCCTCTGGTATGCTCCACGAACAGGTCGGTGCCGGCCAGAAGCGCGCTGAGGGCATCGGCGGCGCTGAAACTGCCATGCAGGGGCCGGTTAACATAACCCCAGACCAGATCCTCGGTGAAAATGATCTGCTGGCCCGAGACCCGCGCATATTCCTTCAGCGAGACCGAGAGCGGCTGTTCCGGCAGATCAAATGTGAATTTCTGCTGGGCCGAGGCGGGGCCGGCGCAAAAAGCCAGCCAAAGGCCTGCCGCCGATACTGTGCGCAGCAACCAATAGCGTCTCCGCCCCCTGGGCATGCCATCCTTTCTTATTATCCGGACACTTGTCCCGTGTCCTGTCCTTGGGGAATAGGGTCGGCAGGAATACCTCCAAATCCCTCATATACCGTTCTTCTTGGCTGTGCTCTCCAGGGCGATGACGTGCTGGCCTTCGGACACCGCCTTCACCGGCAGATAGTGCGTGACGATTTCCACAAAACCAAGCGTGTCGCCGGCATTGAACACCCCGCTGATCTTCATGGCCCCAACGTCCGGGCTGGTAATGACCACCTGGGGCCCGCCATAGCGGTTGACGCGATCGACCACGGAAGACAGCGGTTCGTCGTCGAAAATGATCTGGCCGATGGTCCAGGCCGTGACCCGCTGGATATTGGCGGGAATGATCTGCGGCGGCGCGGCGGGGCCGGCGGCAAGCTGCTGGCCGGCCTTCAGCTCTACCGGACGGGTCCAGACGGCTGGGGCGGGCTTGGCGCCATCATTCTCGTCCAGCACCACGACATGGCCTTCGATCAGGGTCACCAGCACTTTCGCGCCGGCCATGTCGATGTTGAAGGCCGTGCCGGTCGCGATCACTTTCTGGTTGCCGGCGATAACCGAAAAGGGCCGGCTCTTGTCATGGGCGACATCGAAGCGTGCTTGGCCCTTCAGAAGATGCAGAGCGCGCTCATGCGCGCGGTAGCGCACGGTGACTTCGCTGTCCGCATCCAGCGACAGTTTGGAGCCGTCGGAAAGAGTGATGACCCGCCGCTCGCCCATTGCCGTGCGATAGTCATCCGGCTTGACCAGCCACCAGTAGCCGCCCCCGGCGATGAAGCTGAGCAGCAGGCAGGCGGCGATGGCCAGAAGCTGGCCGCGCCGGCGGCGGGCGCACACTGCCTTTGCATCGTCGAGGGCCGCCTGTCGCGCCGCCAGCATCTCGGGGGCTTGTGCGACCGCGTCCAGATCATCCCAGGGGCCGGCCAGTTGGTCCCAGGCTGCCTGGTTGACCGGGTCGGCGCACCATAGTTCGAACTCCGGCGATGTGCTTGATGATGATTCGGCCAGGCGCAGGCGCCAGCGGATCGCCTCCTCGAGAGGCTGTTCGGCCCGGTCCTCAAAATCTTCGCCTGGACGCATCACTTATATCCAAATCGTTTGGCCAGGCGCAGAGCTGCCGCCATGACATGCTTTTCCACGGTGGAAAGTCCGATGCCGTAACAGGCAGCGATCTCTTTCTGCTTCATGCCCTCAAGCCGGAAAAGAATGAAGATATTCTTGGTCCGCTCGCCCAGTTCGTCCAGACAAGCCAGAACCTCGACCAGGTTCTCCTTGGCTATTAAGACGCGCTCGGGGTTTATATCCTCCACCAGCCGGGGTTCAAACTTTTCCCCGGCAGGGGCATCCAGCGGCACGGTGGCGAAGCGCCGCATCCGGTTCTGGGAGCGGCCGCGGTCACGCAACAGGTTGCTGGCCACCCGGAAGACGAAAGCCTGAGCCTCGTCCGCCATCTCGAAACTGTGCGAGCCGATCAGCCGGACGAAGGTCTCCTGGGTCAGGTCTTCGGCTTCCTGCGCGCTGCCGGTGCGGCGCATGAAATAAGCCAGGAGCGAAGCGCGAAAACGCGCATCCAGTTCCTCCTTTATTGCACCACGACTTGAAGCTGAACCGCTGAGTTGCACGAAAGCCCCCTTCGCGACACTACGACAGTTCCAAGACCAAGAGTCTGAAATTTTTCCTGTTCGCCGCCAAAGGGCGGTGCCAACCAACTGTGACCTCAAAGCCGCGCCGCCGGCGGATGGCCAGCCCGGTTAAGAAAGTTTGGAGGGTTTTTCGATCGGCGTCGTCTTCACCCTTTGAAAGGCGCCAGAGCGCGCCAGGTCAGGGAGATAGGGAGGACCGCAAGTCCCGAGGCACCAGGATTAGCAATCCAGAATAGTCGGAATCGGTCTGCAAAAGCTGAATACAGCTTTTCGGAAGCGGGGGCTTTTGGCCTGACGTCAGGACCGAAAGCAGTGGGGCTCATGCGCTCACAAACGTGAAACGTATTTTGCGTCGGCCAGGGCCGGCGCCCTAGCAGGGGGATAGTAATGTCGAATCTTAAAGTTGGCGCGGCGCGGCTCCGGGCAGCGCTTCTGTGCAGCGCGGGCCTGGTGGTTTTGGCCACGGTCCCGGCCGTTTCGCAGCCAGCACCATCCAATAATGAGGTCGAGAGCGTCACCGTCACCGGCCTGATCGGTTCGTTGCAGCGGAACCTGGACATCAAGCGGGATGCTGGCGGTCTGGTGGATGCCATTTCCGCAGAAGACATCGGCAAATTCCCCGACGTGGATATCGCTGCCGCGATGCAGCGCATTCCGGGTGTCACCGTCACCCGCGGCGCGTCCATGCTCGGCGGCACCGCGACTTCGACCGGTAACGCCACCCAGATCACGGTGCGCGGTCTCGGGCCTTCCTTCAACGAGACCCTGTTCAACGGGCGCAAGATCGCCAGCGCCATCACCACGGGTCGGGGTGGCGCTTCGTCCTTCGACTTCAGCACAATCCCCGCGGATTACATCAATCAGGTCGACATCCTGAAGTCCCCGGACGCGACCCTATCATCCGGCGCGATCGGCGCCACCATCAACCTCAAATTCCCCAATCCTTTCGACCATCCGGGCCTGGAATTCGTGGCCACCGGCGGCGGCAGCATTTCGCCGGAAGAAGGCAACATGACGCCCAATGTCGGCGCCCTGTTCAGCGACACCTTCGCCAACGACACCTTCGGCATTCTGCTCGATGCCTCTTATTCTCAACAGCGCACTCGGGGCAATCACGTCAACATCCAGGGCTGGGAAGGCACCCAGATCGCGCCGTCGCAACTGGCGGGTGCTGCGCCCGGCGCTTCGACTACCAACAGCGTCAATGCCTGGTTCATCCAGGACTATGGCCTTTACCAGGAAACGACGCAGGACACCCGCATGAACGGGCGGGCCTCGCTCCAGTGGCGCCCGGCGGAAAATCTTCTGATCACGCTGGACGACAATTATTCCCGCGACTCGCTGCACGCCCGTCAGTATGGCTACAGCGTCTGGTTCAATGCCGGCAGCCTCACCAATGTGACGCAGAGTTCGCACGGCACCATTACCAGCTTCGTCCAGCCTGCGACGCCGACCGACTTTCAGTCCCAGATCAACGGTTCGGTGGTGCAGAACAACGATACCGGCCTGAACGTGAAGTGGGACGCCACCGACAAGCTGTCCTTCAATTTCGACTATGACAATTCCCAGGCCTGGTTGAATCCGGATCGCAAGCTGTCGAGCATCGACTCGGACGTCGGTTATGGCCCCTCGGTCCCCGGCAACACTACCAACGCCACCAATGTGGGCATCGTCGTGCCCGGCAGTCACGCTCTGCCTTATCCGACCGGCCTTGGCCCCAACGGCAATGCCGCGGCCTTCATCAACAACGGTCTGATCGGCAGCCATGTCTTCCCCATGAGCAGCAACCAGCGCTTCGACCAGATAAGGCAGTTCAAGGCCGAGGCACAATGGGTCGAGAGCGACAAGCTCAAGGTCACCGCCGGCTATCAATATGTCGGCGATCATGACAATGCCCAAAGCCATGACGACTTCGCCAATAACCAGTGGCAGGCCTTTGCCGGTTACGGCCCGGCTTCGGGCAATATTGGCGTACATGGCGCCGCCCTGCCGCAGAACCTGTTCACCGGCTCCTTCAGCACTTCGGACTTCATCAACGGCTTCTCAGGTTCGAACAACCTGCCGCCCAGGGTGCTGGTGTTCGATCCCTATTCGGTGCTGAATTATCTGCAGGGGCTGGGCAATCCAGCCACCCAGACGGTTCCGGGGTTCAATGTCGGCTGCTGCAACCCGGCCTATACCGTCATGTATCAGCTCGCCAATGTCGTCGGCTCCTATTCCCAGGTGATCGAGAATACCAACTCGGGCTATGTCAATATCCGTGGCGAACTCAGTCTCGGGGGTATGCCGTTCAAGTTCAATGTCGGTGTGCGCGACGATTATACCGACGTCACCACCATCGGTCTCGGCCAGCAGCCGACCTCGCTGACGGTGCAGCCTTCGGATCACACCGCGTTCCTGGTGGGTTTCGGGCCGACTTCGGTGGTCACGGGTCACAACAATTATCAGTATCTTCTGCCTAATCTGGACCTGGCGTTGGACGTTACCGACGAGCTGGAAATCCGCTTCGACGCGTCCCGCACCCTGACGCGGCCGCCGTTGAATCAGATCTCGCCAGTCCTCAATGTCGGAACAGGTCAGCGCGTGGGTTCGCTGGTGGCGACCGGCGGCAATCCCAATCTGATGCCCTTTGTCTCGGACAATGTGGATCTCAGCGTAAACTGGTATTACCAGCAGAACTCCTACATTTCGCTGGATGCCTACAACAAAAGCGTCACGAACTTCATCGTTGCCGGTTCGACCCAGCAGACGATCAATGGCGTGATCGATCCCACCACTGGCACGCCTGGCGTCTTCACGGTTTCTACCAATGTCAATGGCCCCAGCGCCAATGTCTATGGCGCCGAATTCGCCATCCAGCATGTCTTCGACGACAGCGGCTTCGGCGTCCAGGCCAACGCCACCGTGGTTGGCACCAACAAGCCTTACGATCCGCTCAACCTGGCGATCAGCGGCTTTGCCGTGACAGGTCTGGCGGACTCCGCGAACGTGGTGGCCTTCTACGACAAGGATGGATTCCAGGCCCGTGTCGCTGCTACCTGGCAGGATGTATCCCTGTACCAGTTCGGCCAGGGCCAGAATAATTCGATGTTTGGATCGGAACCGACCTTCATCGATGGCAGCACCACGATCGACTTCAGCACCAGCTACGACGTCACGCCACAGCTGACGGTCAATTTCGCGGCGCTGAACCTCACCGATGCAACCTATAGCACCCGTGGCCGCTTCGCCGACCAGCCGCTGGATATCGTCGATTATGGCAGACGCTTTACCCTGGGCTTCCGCTTCAAATATTGATCGGAGGCAACCTTGAAATGGGGCCGCCTGCTTGGCGGCCCCATCCTTTTTGCTAATATCTCCTTATGCCTGACATGGTGCGCAATATCGTGGTGGTGGGTGGTGGCACGGCCGGATGGCTGACCGCCGGTACGATCGCTGCGCGCCATCAGGGCCGGATGAAGTCCGGCTTCAGCGTCACCTTGATCGAGTCGCCCGACATCAAGATCATCGGCGTGGGTGAGGGCACCTGGCCCACCTTGCGCACGACGCTGGAAAAGATGGGCGTGTCGGAAACCGATCTCTTCCGCCATTGCGACGCCGCTTTCAAGCAAGGCGCGCGCTTTGCCCGTTGGACCACCGGTGCGCAAGACGATGGCTATTATCACCCCCTGATGCTGCCCCAAGGATTTCATCAGGTGAACATGGTGCCGCATTGGCTGGCGCAGGACGGTGGACGCAGCTTCTGCGATTTTGTCAGTCCTCAAGGCGCGCTGTGCGATGACGGCCTCGCCCCCAAGACCATCACCACGCCGGAATACCAGGCCGTCGCCAACTATGCCTATCATCTGGATGCGGGTAAGTTCGCGCCCTTCCTGCAGAAGCATTGCACCGAGAAGCTGGGCGTGCGCCACGTGCTGGCCGACGTGGCCAAGGTCAACAGGGGCGAAAACGGCGACATTACCAGTCTCGCCCTCAAGCAGGGTGGGGAGTTGAAGGGCGATCTGTTCGTTGATTGCACCGGTTTTTCCTGCCTGCTTCTGGGAAAGACCCTGGGCGTTGCGTTCAAGGACTGCAGCGATGTGCTGTTCTGCGATACCGCGCTAGCGGTTCAGGTGCCTTACGCCACACCCGATGATGCTATGGCATCTCATACCATCTCCACGGCCCATTCCGCGGGTTGGACCTGGGACATCGGCCTGCCGGCTCGCCGCGGCGTGGGCTATTGCTATTCCAGCCGCCACATCTCCGAGGAGGAAGCGGCCGAGGAGTTGCTCCGCTATATCGGGCCGCAAGCCAAGGGCCTGACACCGCGCAAGATTCCGATCCGTGGCGGGTATCGCGAGATCAGCTGGAAGAATAATTGCGTCGCGGTGGGGCTTGCCGCGGGGTTCCTGGAGCCACTGGAATCCTCCGCCATCGTATTGGTGGAACTCTCGGCCAAGCTGATTGCCGAACAGATGCCCGCCAACCGCGAAGTGATGGACATCGTCGCGCGCCGCTTCAATGAGGTGAGCCTGTATCGCTGGGGCCGCATCATCGATTTTCTGAAACTGCATTATGTATTGAGCAAGCGCCCGGAAAAATTCTGGCGCGACAACACCGATCCCGCCACAGTGCCGGATCGCCTCCAGGACCTGCTGAAGCTCTGGAAACACCAGCCGCCCTGGTTCCTGGATGAATTCGACCGGCTGGAGGAAGTATTCCCGGCCGCCAGCTATCAGTATGTGCTTTACG
>CAYQZM010000203.1:0-2786 GCA_964421935.1 uncultured Rhizobium sp.
TGGCACAGGCCTATATGCTTGCCCAAGCAAATATTGTTCGTGCAAATATTATCCCTGCGGACAATGGGGTCTTGCCGATGAAACCGTATTACGCGCCGGCCAATTACAGCATGCGCAATTCCGTCGGGTATCTGATGCGGATGTGCACCAACCGGGTGCTGCCGCAGATGGAAGCGCTGTTCGAGGATGCGGAGCTGACATTTTCACAATGGACCACTCTGGTGGCCCTGCATGACGGCCGCATCCGCACCGCCGGCGATCTGGCACATAATATCTGTCACGATGCGGGGTCCTTGACTCGTCTTGTAGACGAGATGGTCAAGCGAGGCCTGGTGAACCGCAATCGCAGCGAAACCGACCGGCGGGTGGTGACATTGTCGCTGACCCCGCGCGGCCGTTCGCTGGTGGAATCGCTCGGCCCCCGGGTGATGAACATGTGGAACGGGTTGTTGGCCGGTTTCACCCATGTCGAGATCGACACCCTGATCGGTCTTTTGACCCGCCTGGTGATGGCCGCCGAAGCCCGCGGCGGCAAGAAGGGCAAGGCGACCCTGCTGATCTCCGATGTTCCGATCCTCAAGTCCAAGAAGACGAAGTCCGCATCATGAGAAAAACGCTCTCGCTGCTTTCGGCGCTGTTGCTGACCGCCTGCGTCGCCACCCCGCCCACCACGCCCCAGGTCGCGCAAGTCAAACAGGACAAGCTCGGTCTTGAAGGCGCCCCCGCGCCCCAGGTCGGCGCCGACTGGTGGAAGGCGTTTGCCGATCCGCAGGTCGACCGGCTGGCGGCGTCCGTCGTCGCCAACAATCCGACCCTGGCCGGGGCACTGGCGCGCATGCGCGCGGCCCAGGCCCAGCTTGCCGTCAACCAGGCCGAAGACCTGCCGCAGGTCACCCTCGACGGCAGCGAGCAACGCACGCTGTTCAGCAAGGACTACATCATTCCGCCGCCTTATGGCGGGACCTGGCGCTGGTTCGGCTCGCTGGCCGCGAACTTCTCCTGGAATCTGGATTTCTGGGGCAAGCAGGAAGCGCTGATCGCCCAGGCGCGCGACAAGACCGAAGCCGCGGCATTGGATGCCGATGCCGCGCGGCTGGCGCTGTCGGGCGCCTTCGCCCAGGCCTATATCAATCTTTTGCTCAACTATCAGTATGGCGACATCGCCGACGCCACGGTGCGCGAGCGCGAAGAGATATTGAAGATCACGCAGGGCCGCTTCGACGCGGGACTGGAGAATGGCAGTGACCTGGCCCAGGCCCGCGCGCTGCTTTCCATCGCCAAGGCCGATCAACTCCGCTTCGCCGCGGCGCGCGAGATGGATGTGCATGCCATCGCGGCGCTGGCGGGGCAGGGCGCCGAGGCTTATGCCGATATCAAGCGGCCCACGCCCAATCTGGATGTGGCGCTGCCTTTGCCGGACAAGCTCCCCGCCGACCTCCTGGCGCGGCGCCCGGACATTCTGGCGGCGCGGGCACGGGTGGATGCGGCGATGGAAGGGCGCAAGGCGGCCCATGCCGACTTCTATCCCGACATCAATCTGGCGGCATTGGTGGGTTTCCAGGCCATCGGTCTTTCCAATCTGCTGACGGGCGATGCTTTCACCGCCGGCATCGGGCCGGCCCTTCATCTGCCCATCTTCGATGCCGGCAAGCTGAAGGCCCAGTATGCCAACGCCACAGCCGACCTGGATGCCTCGGTCGCCGACTATAACGGCGCGGTGCTGAACGCCATCAAGCAGACGGCGGATGCCATGACCCAGGTGAAGAGTCTCGCTTCGCAGCGTGTTCAGCAGGCCGCGGCAGTGGATCAGGCCGAGCGCGCCTTCAAGATCGCGGAAGACCGCTATCGCAGCGGCCTTGCCACCCAGCTTCCCATGCTGACGGCGGAAGCGACCCTGCTGCAGGCACGCCAGTCGCTGGCCGGCGTCACCGCCACTGCCGCGCAGCAGCGCATCACGTTGCTTTTGACGGTTGGCGGCACCTATGAGCCGAACAACAGCTATTCCCGCCTTGCCAAGGACTATTCCCATGACTGATACAACCGAACGTCCCGGCCGTCAGCGCCGCTTCTGGTTCGCCATTCTGGGCGCCGTGGTGCTGATCGGCGCCGTCGCCTATGGCGTCTATTGGCTGCTTTATTCCCGCTATTTCGAAAGCACCGACGATGCCTATGTCGCCGGCAATGTGGTGACCATCACCTCCAAGGAGAATGCCACGGTGCTGGCGCTGCATGCCGACAACACCCAGACGGTGAAACAGGGCCAATTGCTGGTGGAAATGGATCCGGCCGTCGCCACCGTGAACCTGCAGGCGGCGGAAGCCAATCTGGCGCGGGTGGTGCGCAGTGTGCGGGCGCAGTTCTCCCGCACCGACGCCAGCGATGCCCAGCTCAACCAGGCGCGGGTGAACTTGGCCCAGGCACAAGGCGACTATGAACGCCGGCAGAAGGCGTTTTCCACGGAGTCCGTCTCGGCTGAGGAACTGGCCCATGCCCGCGATGCCGTCGCCGCCGCCCAGGCCGCGGTGCGTACCGCCGAAGGCAGCCTGCATCAGTCGCGCGCCACCATCGAAGGCGCCGATGTCGCCCATAATCCTGACGTGCTGGCGGCGGAAGCCCAGTTGCGCGCCGCGGCGATCGTCTATGGCCATATGCGCATCATCGCGCCGCTGGACGGCGTGATCGCCCAGCGCACGGTGCAGGCCGGCCAGCAGGTCGCGCCCGGTACGCCGCTGATGGCGGTGGTGCCGCTGTCCAGTGTGTGGATCGACGCCAATTTCAAGGAAGTG
>CAYQZM010000204.1:0-13810 GCA_964421935.1 uncultured Rhizobium sp.
GCCAGCACGACGATACCGGGATGGCTGGCGCGATAATCGCGGATTTGTTCGGCGGTGAAGCGCTCATGGACCTCGCAGGCGCCTTCCCAGGTGATGACTTTGACGCCGGTCTTGGCCGCAACGTTGCGGGCCAGATATTTGTCCGGGATCATGATCACCGTGTCGGTGCCGAAATCGCGGGCGATGGTCTCGACCACCTTCACCGCATTGCCGCTGGTGCAGCAGATGTCGCTTTCCGCCTTCACCTCGGCGGAGGTGTTCACATAGGTCACCACCGGCAGGCCCGGATATTTCTGCTTGAGCAGGCGCACATCGGCGCCGGTGATGGAGGAGGCGAGCGAACAGCCTGCCTCGGTGGAAGGAATCAGCACGGTCTTGTCCGGCGACAGGATCTTGGAGGTCTCGGCCATGAAATGCACGCCCGCCTGCACGATCACTTGCGCGTCCGTCCGCGCCGCCTCGCGGGCGAGGGCAAGCGAGTCGCCCCTGAAATCGCCGACACAATGGAAGATTTCCGGGGTCATGTAGTTGTGCGCCAGGATGACCGCATCCTTCTCACGCTTGAGGCGGTTGATCTCGGCAATGACCGGGGCATAGGCCAGCCATTCGGCGCGGGGGATGAAACCCGAAACCTTGGCGTAAAGCGGATCAGTCGCGCGTGCGACCGCATCGGTATAGGCCAGCTCGACACCCATCTCGTCCTCCTGCCCGTTTAATACTCACTTAGAGTATATATCTGGGGCAAAAAACCCGGCCTTCAAGGAGCCGGTTCGAGGTTTATGCTACACCCGAGCATTAAAGGGTCAAGAGTCGGAAGCGCGCGAACCAGCTTTGCGTTGCGCGCGTATGACAGTTTGCCGCGCGATACCAAGACATTAGCCGAGTCGGATTTATGACGGGCGGGCCCGCCGCGCGCCCAGCCGGACCCCGGGCGCGGGGCGCTCGCGCAGCACTTCCCGGCGAAAGCGGAACAATTCGGCTGGCCGTCCCCGGGCAGGAGCGGAGAACCGGCCGGTGCCTTCGACGAGTCCCTGTTCAGCCACCAGGCGGCGGAAATTCTGCTTGTGCAGGCGAAGACCGGCCAGCGCTTCCACGGCGCGCTGCAGCTCCAGCAGAGTGAACGCCGGCGCCATCAGCTCGAACACCACCGGCCGGTATTTCAGCTTGCCGCGCAATCGCGCGATGGCGGTGGCGAGAATACGGCGATGATCGAACAGCATTGGCGTGCCCAGACTGGGCGTTTTCGGTGGCTTGCCGCTGTCGCGATAGAATTCCTCGACCAGGCCCGCTTCATAAAGCAGCTCGTAGCGCTCCAGCACGCGTTCCTCGTCCCAGCCTTCGCCGAAACAGAGATTGACCCGTTCGCGGCGCAGTTCGCCAAGTCCGGCCGGCGCCTCCTTCACAAATTTTTTCAGCGCCGGCAGGATCACACTGTCGATCATGGCCGGCTTCTGGTCGCGCCAATCCTCCCAGGGAAAATACTGGTACCAGCCGCGCCATTGGGTATCGGCGGTTTCCTGCGGCGCCTCGCTGCTGTCCTGACGGGTCAGCGCCAGATAGCCGACGGAAACCACGCGCCCGCCGGCGCCGGATGAAAGATGTCGGCCCTTATCGCCGAATGTGTAGAGTTGCTCGGTATAGCCGAGTTCGAAGCCGGTCTGCTCGCCCACCCATTGGCGCAATCCGGACTCCAAAGTGCGATGCTGCACCGGATCGAAAGGACCGAAGGGCAGGGCATCGGCCACGCCGTCATGGACGACCGCCAGCACCGATGGGCGCTCGCCTCCCACCGCCAGGATGGCGGCGGAGAGGCCGATGGAGACATTCTCTTTCTGCGCGCTCACAGATCCACCAGCGGAAAAAGCGTGGTGACGCCTTCTTCCAGCACCAGCGGCGGTCCCATGGCTTCGACGGCGCTCAGCATTGCGCCGCCGCGCCCCAACGCTTCATCGGCATGGCGCACCAGAAGGCGATTGGGTTGGGCGTGGGGGGCGCGCCGCCGCATGGCCTGGGCGATCTCGATCTCCCGTCCCGGTCCCAGCCGGTCGCACAGGATGGTGAAAGCCGAGGCCATGGAGCGCGAGATGCCCGCCCAGCAATGAATCAGGAAAGGTCGTTCGCCATCCCAATCCCGCGAAAATTCCAGCAGCACATCCACATGGCGCCGGGCCGGCGCCGCGGGTCCGGCGGCGGGATCGGCGATGTCATTGATGCCCAGCTTCAGATGCGCGCCCACGGGAAAGCCCGCGGGAGTTTCGATCATATGCTCGGGCGACAAAAGGCTGACCAGGTGCGAGGGCGCATGCTCAGCCAGGGCGCCGGGCAGGGCGGAAAGCGGGGTGACCAGAAGCGGCGACATACACGGCTTTTAGCAGGGATTAATGGCCGCTGTCGTAAAGGCGCCGGAAACGGCCGAGGAACTGGTTCTGCGCCTCCGCCGTGCTGAGCGGAATGAGGCGGGGCGCCTTGCCAGCCTTGAGCGGGGCGCCGAACAGCCGGCGCGCCTCCTTTTCCTCAAAACCGGCTAGCTGGGTGGCTTCATGGTAGGCCGAGAGGTGGTCCGCCCGCTTGAACAGGATCTTGAGATCGGCCGGGACGTCGGCGGGCAGGCCGAACCGCAGATGAATTGCCATCTGAAGTCTTTCTTCCAAGGCCTTGTAATTAATACCAACTGCTGCCTTGAAGGGGCTGATCAGGTCACCCACCACATATTCCGGCGCATCATGCAGCAGCGCCATCAGCCGGGCCGGCCGGGACAGGCGTGGCTCCAGCTCGGCCACCAGCCGCTCCACCACCACACAATGCTGGGCGACGGAGAAGGCGTGCGCCCCCTTGGTCTGGCCGTTCCAGCGCGCGACACGGGCCAGGCCATGGGCGATGTCCTCGATCTCGATATCCAGCGGACTGGGCTCGAGCAGGTCCAGCCGCCGGCCGCTGAGCATACGCTGCCAGGCGCGGGCGGGGACTTTCTTGCGGGCGATGTCAGGCACTCAGCAGCCTGAGCGAAACAAGAATCAGGGTCAGGGCCAGGACGTAACGCAGCACCGCGTCGGGCATGCGCGGCGCGAACTGGCTGGAAAGCACGATACCGGGCAGCGACCCGCACAACAGCGACACCAGCACGGTGAGATTCATGCTGCCGCTCATCAGATGGCCCAGTCCCGCCACCAGAGTCAGCGGCACGGCGTGGGCGATGTCCGAGCCGGCGATCTTCACGATGGGAAGCTCCGGGTAAAGCAGCAACAGCGCCGTGACGCCAAGCGCGCCGGCGCCCACCGAGGAAATGGTCACCAGGACGCCAAGCACCAGACCGACGATGATGGTGTAAAGGCGAGTCTGTGACTCGGTAAGAACACCGACGCGTCTGGAATAGGTGGCCAGCAGCCGGCGGCGGAAAATCAGCGCCATCGAGGTCAGGATCAGGGACACGCCCAACACCTTGGTGACCAGGGTGCTGTAGGACGCCGGGTCCACCTTCAGCAGCGACAGCACCAGCATGGTGAGAAGCGAGGCGGGAATGCTGCCCGAAGCCAGCCGCCTTACCACGCGCCAGTCTATGGTGCGGTTGAGGCCATGAACCAGGCTGCCGCCGGTCTTGGTGACGCTGGCATAGATCAGGTCGGTGCCCACCGCGGTCACCGGATGGATGTGAAACAGCAGAATCAGCAGCGGCGTCATCAGCGAGCCGCCGCCGACCCCGGTCATTCCCACCAGGAAGCCCACGGCAAAGCCGGAGAGCACGAAAAGGGGCTGTATGGTCTCGAACAGGGCCATTCTTGGTTGCACAAAATTTTGGCTGGGCCCGCAATCAAACACAAAGCCCGCTTTGGGACAATGCGCAGCTTTTGCTCCGTGCCCGGACGGCAAAATGGCGGTATTTCCCGGATGTCAGTCGGGTTTTCCATTCCGCGTTAACAGCATTTCCAGCAAGATTGACAAGGAATGAACAAGACCGCCCATTTTGCGCGCGATCCGCAGCGGTAAGTTCAACGGCACATTTAGGTTTTTCCGCTAACAATGCCGGTGGAACAGCAGCATTGCCGGCCTTTTCATGCCTCCCTTGATTGATCCTCTCCTCGCGGGCCGCGGAAGAGGACCAGGTCTCGCCGCCGCCATGGCCTTGTTCGTCGCCGGCCTGGTGGTGGGATTGGGGCTTTCGGCCAATCTGGGCCGTGAGTTCATGGCCGGTCTGGTCATCCTGGGCGTGTTGTGCGCCATCCTCGCCCTTCTGCAACGTGTGGCCGCCAATAGCCGCCGGCGCCTGACCGCGGGCGAAGCCAGTTACCGCGCCTTTTTCGATCATGCGGTGGATGGCATCTTTCGCACCACACCGGATGGCCGCTATCTCGCCGTCAATCAGGCGCTGTGCGACATCTATGGCTACCGTGATCCCGAAGAGCTGATCTCGGGTCTGACCGACATCGGGGGCCAGCTCTATCTTCATCCCGGCCGGCGCGATGAATTCCGCGCCCTGATGCAGGCCAATGACGTGGTGTCCCATTTCGTTTCCGAAATCCGCCATCGTTCCGGTCGCCGCCTCTGGATCTCGGAAAACGCCCGCGCGATACGCGACTGGGCAGGAGAATTGATCTGCTACGAAGGCACGGTAGAGGACGTGACCGAGAAATTCGAGCAGGAGCGCGCCTTGCGTGCCGCCTTGCGCCAGGCCGAGATCGCCAACCGCATGAAGGCGAGCTTCCTGGCTGCCATGAGTCACGAGCTGAAGACGCCGTTGAACGCTGTGCTCGGCTTCTCCGAGATCATCCGCGACGAAGTGCTGGGACCGGCTGGTGTGCCGGCCTATCGCGACTATGCGGGCGACATCCACAAGAGCGGCACGCGTCTTTTGACCGTCATCAATGATGTGCTGGATGCATCGCGCCTCGAAGGTGGGCTGCTGACCATCGAGATGCGGCCGGAGAATGTGCTGGATGTGGCGGAGGTCGCCATCAAGCTGGCGCGCGGCGCCAACAGCGAGAAGCGCGCCGTGGAGATCGATGTGCCCCTTGGCATGCCGTCGCTCCACGTCGATCCGCGCCGCCTTGCGCAGGCGCTGGGCAACCTTCTGGCCAATGCCCTGAAATTCACACCCGAAGGCGGCAAGGTGCGTTTTGCCGCCCGCCCCATGCCCGATGGCGGCGTGCATCTGATTGTTGAGGATACCGGCATCGGCATGGCCCAGGAAACCATCGCGGCGGCGCTGGAGCCGTTCCGCCAGCTTGACGGCAGCCTTGCCCGGCGCTTCGAGGGGGCGGGGCTGGGGCTCTCGATCGCGAAGGCGCTGGTGGATCTGCATGGGGGCGCCTTGAGTCTGAAAAGCGCGATCGGTGCGGGCACGACTGTCACGATTGCGCTGCCGTCCGCCTGCGTGGTGCGCATGGCCGGTTCCGCCAAGGTCGCTTGATTTTCTGTTTTCGCGGCTGCCGCTCCGCGCTACACAGCCGCCATGACAAACTCCGCCCTGGTGTTATTTTCCGGCGGCCAGGATTCCACCACCTGCCTGGCCTGGGCGCTGGCCCGTTTTTCGCGCGTGGAGACGGTGGGCTTCGACTATGGCCAGCGTCATGCCGCCGAATTGGCGGCGCGGCCGGGCATCCTGGCGCAGTTGAAAGCGGACTTTCCGGATTGGGCCGGCAGGCTGGGCGAGGATCATCTCCTGCCATTGGATTTGCTGAAAGCGATCGGCGGGAGCGCCCTGACCGATGACATGAAGATCGAGATGGGGGCGGAGGGCCTGCCCACCAGCTTCGTGCCGGGCCGCAATATCCTGTTCCTGACGGCTGCGGCCGCGCTGGGCTATCGCCGCGGCATTGCCGATCTGGTCGGCGGCATGTGCGAGACCGATTTTTCCGGCTATCCGGATTGCCGCAACGAGACCATCCAGACGACGGCGCGGGCTCTGTCATTGGGGCTGGACCGGACAATAACGGTGCATACGCCGCTGATGTGGATCGACAAGGCCGCCACCTGGCGCATGGCCGAAGAGCTTGGCGGCGACAAGCTGCTGCGGATCATCGTGGAAGAGACGGTCACCTGTTATGAAGGCGATCGGGTGCATCGTTACGACTGGGGCTATGGCTGCGGCCAGTGCCCGGCCTGCGAACTGCGGGCGGGCGGTTATGGCAGGTACAAAGCCGCATGACCTATTCGATCAAGGAGATTTATTACACCTTGCAAGGGGAGGGCGCCCAGGCCGGCCGCGCCGCGGTCTTTCTGCGCTTTGCCGGCTGCAATCTGTGGAGCGGGCTAGAGCGCGATCGCACCGAGGCGACCTGTCGCTTCTGTGACACCGATTTTGTGGGGACCGACGGCCCTGGCGGCGGCAAATTCGCCGATGCGCAGGCGGTGGCGAAGGCGGTCGCCGCCCAATGGCCCGCAGGTGCAGCCGGAAAGCCCTATGTGGTCTGTACGGGTGGCGAGCCTTTGTTGCAGCTGGACGCCCCCCTGATCGGGGCGCTGCATGCCATAGGTTTCGAGATCGGCATCGAGACCAACGGCACCTTGTTGCCGCCGGCGGGTATCGACTGGATCTGTGTCAGCCCTAAGGCCGAGGCAGAGCAAAAGTTGACGCGCGGCGACGAACTCAAGCTGATCTATCCGCAGGACGGCGCGCCGCCCGAGCGCTATGCCGGCCAGGATTTCCAGAACTTCTTCCTGCAGCCCATGGACAATGAAAACCGCACCGCCAACACGGAAGGCGCGACCCGCTATTGTCTTGAGCATCCCCAGTGGCGGCTGTCGCTGCAAACGCATAAGCTGATCGGCATTCACTGATTTCCGTTCATCGCGCCGCCTTCAAAAACAAGGATCGAGGCCCGTGAAAAAAGCCATTGTTCTTTTCTCGTCCGCGGCCCTCGCGCTTACCTTCGGTGCGCCGGCGCGGGCTGAGGCCCAGCGCTCCAATCTTGCGCCCATCCCCACCTACGAGGTGCATCGCGCCCAAATCGCGCCGCGCATCGACGGCAAGCTCGACGATGCCGTCTGGCAAGCGGCCAAACCCGTGACGTTCGTCTTCCCCTGGCCCGACCAGACCGGCAAGAAGCAGAAGACTGTGGTGCGGCTGGCCTGGGACAAAGACAACCTCTATGTCGCTTACGACTGTGAGGATAGCGATGTCACCGCGGTCTATACCAAGCACGACGATCCCACCTACAAGGACGATGCCGTCGAAATCTTCATTGCGCCGCCTGGCGTCAAGAATCTGTATCTGGGCATGGAAATGAATGCCCGCGGCGTCCTGTATGATTATCTCTATCCGTTTCCTCAGCGCATCATAAAGAACTACAACCTGCCGGGCGTGCGGCTGGCGACCTCGATCAGGGGCACGCTCAACAATTCCAAGGATCAGGACCAGGGCTGGAGCCTTGAAGTGGCGATCCCCTGGAGCTCGTTTGCCGATCTGACGGACAACCCTGTCCCCAAGGTTGGCGACCGCTGGATCGCGAACATGAACCGCTGGGACGGGACAGAGCCCAACCGCCGGCTTTCGCAATGGTCGGATTCAGGGTTGGTGAAGCCGGATCCGCACTATCCCGACCGCTTTGGCCACTTGGCATTTGTAGAATAGAACCAAAGCGGAGCAGGGTTGCGTTTCGCGCAGATTGAAGAACCTGCCGGAAGCGCCATTTCAGGCGCTGTTCGGAGGGTTCCATGGATTCCTGGCCTATTGCTTTGTCCAGTGCGGCGGTTGCCGCGGCGCTTTTTGCCTACGGTTTTTTGATCGCGGTTTAGAAAACCGTGACGATCTTCTCCATGTCGGGGCGGGGCCGTTCTTCCAATTCTTCCTTGGCGGTGCCGATATAGACGAAGCCGGCGATGCGCTCGCCGGCCTTCAGGCCCAGCCGCTCCTTGACCACCGGATGATAAGCATACCATTCGGTAACCCATTGGGCGACGAAGCCTGAGGCTGTGGCGGCGATCAGCATGTTCTGGCATACCGCGCCCGCCGACAGTTCCTGCTCCCACACCGGAATCTTGTGTTGTTCGCGCGCGGCCGAGATGACCGCCACGACCACCGGCGCGCGCGCAAAGCGGTCGCGCTCTTCCTCCACCTGCTTGGCGCGTTCACCTTCGGCTTCCACCACGTCGGCCAGGATATCGCCGGCGCGCTGGCGCCCCTTGCCTTCGATGATGAGGAAGCGCCAGGGAAACAACTTGCCGTGGTCGGGGGCCCGTGCGGCCGCTTTCAGGATGTCGGCGAGCTGCTTTTTGGAGGGGCCGGGTTCCTTCATCGCCTTGGCGGAGCCGGAGCGGCGGCTGAGCAAGAGGTCCAGCGCCCTCGGGGCGGGATGATTGAAATCGCCATGCTTCTTGCCAGCATTTTTATCAGTGGACATAGGGGCCTTGGGAGAGGAGGAGGAAGCGCCCATCTTAAGGGCTGGGTCTCTGGGAATTTAAGGAAAAAAGCCAGGCTCGGCGCGTTTTGAAATTCTACAAACTTTCATGGTACAAGCACCGCTATAAGGAACGTCATGGCCGCCCCCCGCGAAAAAGTCTCATCCGTCGATCCGATCTGGACGGCGCTCCGCCAACAGGCTGAAGCCATGGCAGGACGTGAACCCAGCCTCGCAGGTTTCGTTCACGCCACCATTCTGCAACACGACCAGCTGGAGCAGGCGCTATCCTATCATTTGGCGCACAAGCTGGGCGGCGACGATCTGAGCCCATTGGCCATCCGCGAGATGTTCGACGATCTGGTCGCCGCCGAGGACGGCTTCGGCCAGGCGGTGCGCGCCGACCTGTCGGCCGTGTTCGAGCGCGATCCGGCCTGCCATTCCTATCTCGACGCTTTTCTCTTCTACAAAGGCTTCCATGCCCTGGAAAGCTGGCGCGTCTCCCACTGGCTCTGGCATCAGGGCCGCAAGGCCATGGCGCTGTTCCTGCAGAGCCGCATCTCCCAGCTTTTCGCGGTGGATGTGCATCCGGCGGCGCAGGTCGGCCGCGGCATCATGTTCGACCATGCCACCGGTATCGTGATCGGCGAGACGGCGGTGGTGGAAGACGATGTTTCCATCATGCAGGACGTGACCCTGGGCGGCACCGGCAAGGAAAGCGGCGACCGCCATCCCAAGATCCGCCGCGGCGTGCTTCTGTCGCTGGGCGCCAAGGTTCTGGGCAATATCGAGGTGGGCGAATATAGCCGCATCGGCGCCGGCTCGGTGGTGCTCAAGCCGGTGCCGCCGCACTGCACGGCGGTGGGCGTGCCGGCCAAGCTGGTCAATTGCGATTGCGGCGAAAATCCGTCGCAGCAGATGAATCATTACATCGAGGAATTGCCCGACAACACGGGCTGACAGCCTGCTGCTGACGCTTGACGGGTTAAGCCCGGCATGCGAGTTCAACCGCCCCAAACCACGAGGACCCGGCCTTGACCCGCAGCGAAATCTGGCGCCTGGAAAAATATCTGCGGAACCTGTTCCGCCTCGATACCATCACCATTGTCGAGCGCCCCAAGCAGCCGGACTCGGTGGAAGTGCAGGTCAATGGCGAGTTCGTCGGCGTGCTGTTCAAGGACGAGGAAGACGGCGAGATCTCCTACGCCTTCAACATGGCGATCCTTGAAATGGATCTGCCGGAAGCGCCCGCCAGCCGCGCCTAGCCGGTCTTCCTGAACCGCGCGATCAGCGCGTCGACGCCGCCCGATACTTCGCGCCAGCGCGCCAGCCAGGCCCGTTTGAAGCGGAAGGAATAGCTGTCGCCATCGGCCAGCGGCCGCTCCGTGGCCTGGCAGTTGGGACTGGGCAGGTCCGGGGCCGGCTGCTCGCAGAGAAAAAGCACCAGACCCTTGCCGCTTCCCCCCACGAACAGATCGTTCTGCTCGTAACCGGAATTGTCCGCAAACCTGTACTGATGCAGCCCGAATGGACCGGCGATACCGTCCGGCGCCGCCAGATTGGGCCCATAGATGCGCGCCAGTCGTGTGGCGGTATCCATGGCATTGGCATCGCGATGGATCAGCACGCGCACCACGGCGGAATCGGGCGCATTGCCCTGGAAACGGCGCGCCAGGTCCGCCGAATAGCCCTGCCAGGATGGAAACAGGGCTGTCAGCGAAAGCGTGGCCTGCGAGCCGCCGGCGCGTTCGGCGGGGTTCTGCATAAAGTTGGCCGGCACCAGCAATCGGAGATCGCCCAGGGTGACTGGCACCAGTTCGGACTGGCCGGTCAAGGCAGCGGGCAGCTTGACGCCGGGGCGCAGATACCAGCCCAGCAGAAGCCCGGACAGCAGCATGATGGCGAAGACAAAGCCCGCCGGAAGCAGCCAGCCTGAACGCTGGTAAATCCTCTCCTTTTGCTCGCGCGGCGTCATTTCGGTCCCCCCGCGGCCTTTTACACCGGCGCGGGGGCCCTGCGGGCCGGATGAGCGGAGAATTAGCCCAATTCTTGCGAGGCGTGACGGGGAAACATCAATCCGCGCCATTTCGGCACATGTCACATATGGTCAATGCCCGGGCGGCTCTCGCCCTCTCCAACGGCCTCCTGCCGTCTGGTTCCCATTGGCACACCGGTGGGAAAGGCTGACGCCGCCATGCGCAATATCGTCCTGCTGATGTTCGCGGTGGCGGCCGGACTGACCCTGTCGGGCATCGCGGCCAATATCTATCGCATGGTGGCGAAAAAACCGTCAGGCGCCATCGCCACCTATACCCATTACGCCGTGATGATACTGGCCGGACCTAGCATCCTGTTCGAGAACGCCACGCGCTCCTTCCGCAAAAAGGAATGCAGCCACGCCGCCTATGGTTTTGCGCTTGGCTTGGCCCTTTACTGGGCTTTCATGCTGGGCGCCATCGTCATTCACATGGCGCTTTAGCCCCTCCGGACTTCGCAACTTTGCTTGACGCCTTTGCTGTTCGCAAAGGCGTCTGCGCGTTGCCGGAGCTTTTGTCAGAGCACCGTCAGCATGGACGCCACCAGCGGATGGCGGACAATGTCGGCTTCCGCCAGGCGCACCACCGGAATGTCCGGCAGTTTCTCCAGGCGTTCGGCGATGTCGGCCAGGCCCGAGATGCCGGGCAGCAGATCGGTCTGGTCCGGATCGCCGGTCAGCACCATGGTCGAGCGCCAGCCCAGCCGCGTCAGCAGCATCTTGATCTGGATGTAGGTGCAGTTCTGCGCCTCATCGATCACCACAAAACATTCGCTCAGGGTGCGGCCGCGCATATAGGCGACCGGCGCGATCTCGATGATGCCGTCGGCCAGCATCTGCTTGAGGCGCTTGGTGCCCAGCCTCTCGGTCAGCGCGTCGTAGAGCGGGCGCAGATAGGGCGCCAGCTTCTCGGTGAGATCGCCCGGCAGGAAACCCAGGCTTTCGCCCGCTTCCACGGCGGGACGCGACAGCACGATGCGCTGCACCTTGCCGGCCTCCAGCGCTTCTACGGCCTTGGCGATGGCCAGATAGGTCTTGCCGGTTCCCGCCGGGCCCAAGGCCAGTACGACACTCTGGCTATCGATCGCGTCCATGAAGCGCTGCTGGGCCGGGCTCATGGCCCGGACGTTTTTTACATATTTGCGATCCCGGAATTGGCCATCAGGATCGTGCGGCGTCCAGCTCTTGTTTTGATGGTTTGGACGGCCGGGGAAAAGCGGATGCACATTCTCTTCGGCATAGGCAAGGTCACGTGACTTCGAACGCATGGAGCGTTTGGCCATGAAGACTCCCGATAGGTGCTGATGGGTGAGTGCGAGGGGAGGGGTGTCCGGCGGACCGGCCCTGTATTTCGTGGCGAACGCAGTGCCAGATGCACCAGTGCCCTTACCCCCAATTTCAGACGAATCACTTCGCCTGTCTTCAGGGTATCTTTTTTTGCGAAGGGGTGTGTGAAATTCTCGCGACGTGAAAAGTTAAGAGGTGACGCGTGCCGATTTACGCACTCGAGGGAGTCACGCCGCAAATAGCGGAAGGTTGCTGGATCGCACCGGACGCGGTGCTGATCGGAAAGGTGCGTCTCTTGGCGGGCGCGAGTGTCTGGTTCGGCGCGGTACTGCGCGGCGACAATGAATGGATCACGGTTGGCGAGGATTCCAATGTCCAGGATCACAGCGTGATCCATGCCGACCCCGGCCAGCCGGTGACGATCGGCAAGGGCGTGACCATCGGTCATCGCGTCATCGTGCATTCGGCGGTTGTCGGTGATGGCGCGCTGATCGGCATGGGCGCGGTCCTGCTCAACCGGGCCAGCATCGGGGCGCGCTCGCTGGTGGGCGCCGGCGCGCTCGTCACCGAAGGCAAGAGTTTCGAAGAGGGAAAGATGGTCCTGGGCTCGCCGGCGCGCATCATGCGCGATCTTGCCCCCGAAGAGATCGCGGGACTTGCGCGATCGGCGGCAATCTATGTCGCCAATGCGCGCCGGTACGCCGGCGGTCTCAAGCTCGCCTGACGCCGGGCCTCTCGGTGCCGCTGAACTCCGCCGCCTTGCTCCATATCTTGCGGATTCTGGTATCGGCTTCGGGCCCGAAGTTGAACCAGGCGGCCTTGTCGCGACCGGCATCAACGATGAACAGCGTGTCGAGCTTGCCCAGTTTCCGCACCAGCGCATTGCGCACGATATTGATCGAGGCTTCGCTGGCCAGGACCCAGGCCTGAGGACTGCAGCGCTGGGCTTGGCCCAGCTTGGAGATTTCGTCATCAAGGCCGGCGATGGAGCCCGACTTCATGTCGGCCACGATCACAAAATGGCCTGGCCCGCCATGGTCCGCTTCGGCCTCGGGGCGCGCGCCAAAACGGTGCGGCTGTGTCGGCGCGCTGCCGGGAGCGGTTTCTGCCTCGTCCGGCTGTTTCGCGCCAAAGAGCGCGGCCAGCACCGGATCTGCGCTGGCGGGATGGAATTGCTCATCGCCGGCGCGCGCGACCAGGGAGTGGTCCGCAAGCCGGTTTTCGGCCTGGAAGGCCTGCATCTGTTCGAGCGTATAGGGACCGTAAACGCGGCCGCCCACGCTGATAGTCCAAGTCTCGGCCATGGCGCTTCGGCTGGTAACTTCTCGCCCCAAGTCTAGGCCGCAATGGTTACTCAAAGCTTGCCGCAAGAGGCACGGAGGACTGAAAAGCCTGCAATCCGTACGGTTTGTGTCTAACTATCGCCGGTGCGACGCCGAAGATTACCGCCTTACATGAACTCCCATTCGCCGTTTCTGCGGCGGCAGGCCGTCCCATCGCGATCGAATTCCCGGCCACGGCGGTAAACCACCTGCGTGAAATCGCGGCAGAGGCGTCGGCCGCGATAATATTCACGATTGGTGACGATGTAGCCGTGATTGGGACCGCGGTGCCATTCATAGCGGCGGCCAACCGGACCGTGGAAACTGTCTTCGTAGGAACGCACCGCATAGGGGCGGTCTTCGCAGTCCATATCGCGCGAAATGGCGTTCCCGGCCAAGCCGCCCAGAAGGGCGCCACCGATGACCGCGCCGCCATTGCCATGGCTGACCGCTCCGCCCAGCACGCCGCCGGCAATGGCGCCGAGAATCGTGCCGCCGGTATGATCGCGGCCGCTGCAGGCATCCGCGAGCGCACTGCCTGAACCAAGTGCCAGCACAGCACAGGTGGTGGCGGCAATTAGGATCGGCTTCATGCAAGTCTCCATTTCCAGTCCGGATCGGTACGAAAAGCGGAACACGCGAGGGATACGGATGGTTCCTGCGGTACTTTAGCGGTGCGTCCGGCGGGAACAAGAGGGCGGCTCCGGCGCCAGAAGCGCGGGAGCCGCCCGTTCGTCAGTCAAACCGCCAATGGCCCGTGCCGATGTCGCGGCAGGCCGAGCCGGTGCGGGTGAAGCTTTGTCCGCGACGATAGGTGGTCTCGGTGAAATCGC
>CAYQZM010000205.1:0-5968 GCA_964421935.1 uncultured Rhizobium sp.
CAATTTCGCCGAAGCGGTCGCCGAGGGGCGCGGCAAGGCCCAGGCCGAGGCCCTGCGGCGGACCCGCTCCGACACGGTCGCCAAGGTGCTGGCCAGCCAGGAAGCCAAAATCTATTCCAAGAAGCCGGCCCAACTGCTGGAGCGCGGCGACCTGGTGCTGGTCGAGCCGGGCGACATCATTCCATCCGACGGTGACGTGGTCGAAGGCGTGGCCAGCGTGGATGAAAGCGCCATCACCGGTGAAAGCGCGCCGGTGATCCGCGAGAGCGGAGGCGATCGTTCAGCCGTCACTGGCGGTACGCGGGTGCTGTCCGACTATATCGTGGTCAAGATCACCGCGACTCGCGGTTCGACATTCCTGGACCGCATGATCGCGCTGGTGGAAGGGGCCGAACGGCAAAAGACGCCGAACGAGATCGCTCTCAATATCCTGCTGGCTGGCCTTACCATCATCTTCGTCTTTGCGGTGGCGACCATTCCGGCCTATGCGGCCTATGCCAAGGGCACCATCACCGTGCTGGTGCTGGTGGCGCTGTTCGTCACCTTGATCCCCACCACCATCGGTGCGCTGTTGTCGGCCATCGGCATTGCCGGCATGGACCGGCTGGTGCGCTTCAATGTGCTGGCCGTGTCCGGCCGCGCCGTCGAAGCGGCCGGCGACGTGGATACTCTGCTGCTGGACAAGACCGGCACCATCACCCTGGGCAACCGTCAGGCAACGGCCTTCCTGCCGCTGGACGGCGTCAGCGAACGGGAGTTGGCAGAGGCCGCCTATCTGGCTTCCAAAGCCGACGAGACGCCGGAAGGCCGCTCTATTGTTGCGTTGGCCCAGAGCAAATACGGCATCACCGATGGTCCGGTGCAAGGCACTTTCGTATCCTTCACGGCACAGACCCGTCTTTCCGGCATCGACTCCCCCAATGGTTCCGTCCGCAAGGGCGCGGTGGATGCGGTGCTGGCTTGGTCGGGTCTTTCATTGTCAGGTGCAGCGCTCACCACCATTGCCGACCGGATCGCCAAGACTGGCGGCACGCCGCTGGCGGTGGTGAAGGCCGCCAACGGACAACGCCGGCTTCTGGGCGTGATCCAGCTCAAGGACATCGTCAAAGGCGGCATCCGCGAGCGCTTTACAGCCTTGCGCCAGATGGGCATCCGCACCGTCATGATCACCGGTGACAATCCGCTGACAGCGGCCGCCATCGCCGCCGAAGCGGGCGTGGATGATTTCCTGGCTCAGGCCACGCCGGAGAACAAGCTCGCCCTGATCCGCGAGGAGCAGGGTAAGGGCAAGCTGGTCGCCATGTGCGGCGACGGCACCAATGACGCGCCGGCCCTGGCGCAGGCCGATGTCGGGGTCGCCATGAATACCGGCACCATGGCCGCGCGGGAGGCCGGCAACATGGTGGACCTGGATTCCGATCCTACCAAGCTGATCGAGATCGTGGAGATCGGAAAGCAGCTCCTGATGACGCGCGGGGCGTTGACCACTTTCTCCATCGCCAATGACATGGCCAAATATTTCGCCATCATCCCGGCCATGTTCCTGGCCTTCTATCCCCAGCTTCAGGCGCTGAACCTCATGGCGTTGCACTCGCCGCAAAGCGCCATCCTGTCGGCCATCATCTTCAATGCCCTGATCATCGTGGCGCTGATCCCGCTGGCGCTGAAGGGCGTGAGATACCGGCCGCAGGGTGCGGCCACGGTCCTGCGCCGCAATCTTCTGGTCTATGGCCTGGGCGGTCTGGTGGTGCCCTTCATCGGCATCAAGGCCATCGATCTTCTGATCACCGCGTTCGGTCTGGCTTAGGAGCGTTGGCGAAAGCCAGAGCGACCATAAAATAAGAGGCAGATCATGCAACATATCCGTCCCGCCATCCTGATGATCCTGGTGATGACCCTGATCACGGGTCTGCTTTACCCTCTTGGATTCACTGCGTTGGCGACAGCACTCTTTCCGCACCAGGCAGCCGGCAGCTTGATCGAGCGGAACGGCAAGGTGGTCGGTTCGGAGCTGATCGGCCAGCAATTCACCTCCGCCAGATATTTCCATGACCGCCCGTCGGCCGCGGGCAATGGCTATGACGCCGCCAACAGCTCCGGCTCCAACTATTCCCCCACCGCCAAGAAGCTGAAGGGCCGCATCGCCGCCGACACCGCCAAGCTGCAGAAGGAAAATCCAGGCCGGCCGGTACCGGACGATCTGGTCACGGCTTCTGCCAGTGGGCTCGATCCCGACATCTCGCCGGCGGGCGCCTTGTTCCAGGTGCTGCGGGTGGCCAAATCGCGCGGGTTGAAAGACGCCGATGTCGCGACCCTGGTCCAAGCCCATACCGAGGGCCGGCTTTTCGGCCTGATGGGCGAGCCGCACGTCAATGTCCTGAAGCTTAACCTTGCACTGGACGCAATGACGCCAAGCAGGAAAAGCGCGGGCGATGGGCATAAACTCCCGCCCGGATGACTGACTCTGCAGCCCGACCGTCACCAGACGCCCTGCTGAAGGAAGCGGGCCAGGCCGGGCGTGGCCGCCTGAAAATCTTCCTGGGCGCAGCGCCGGGGGTGGGCAAGACCTATGAAATGCTGGTGCAGGCCCGCCGCCGCAAGCTGGAAGGCGTGGATGCCGTGATCGGCGTGGTGGAGACCCACGCCCGCGTCGAAACCGATCTTCTGACCAAGGGTATCGAGACCGTCCCCAAGCGCCGCATGCCCTACAAGGGCCGGGTGCTGGCCGAGATGGACCTGGACGCCATCCTGCAGCGGCGGCCACGGCTGGTGCTGGTGGACGAGCTGGCGCATGACAATGCGCCGGGCATCCGCCATCCCAAACGTTATCTGGATGTCGAAGAACTGCTGGCGGCGGGGATCGATGTCTATACCACCCTCAATGTGCAGCACATCGAAAGCCTCAACGATGTGGTGGCCGGCATCACCCATGTCCGGGTGCGCGAGACGGTACCGGATTCCATTCTCGATCGCGCCGACGATATTGAGTTGGTAGACCTGACACCCGAAGACCTGATCCAGAGGCTCAAGGACGGCAAGATCTATCTGCCCGATGTGGCCGAGCGGGCGCGGCAGAACTATTTCGCGCCCGGCAATCTGGCGGCGCTGCGCGAACTGGCATTGCGCCGCACCGCCCAGCGGGTGGATGCGCAGATGGTGGACTATATGCGCGCCCATGCCATCGCCGGCCCCTGGGAGGCGGGCGAGCGATTGCTGGTGGCGGTCAACGCGAAAGCCGGCGCAGCGGCGGCCGTCCGTTATGCGCGGCGGCTGGCCGACCGGCTGCGCGCGCCCTGGACGGCGCTGCATGTCGAGACCGGTGTGGCCGAGAGCGAAGGCGAGCGTGACCGCGTTGCCCAGGCCTTGCGCCTGGCCGAGCGTATGGGTGGCATGGCCGCGACCATTCCCGCCGCCAGCGAGGCCGATGGCGTGCTGCAATTTGCCCGCGCCAACAATGTCACCCATGTCGTCGTCATCGCGGCGCGCACCTTGCGCTGGCGCTCCCTGTTCGCACCGCCGCTGACGGAAGACCTGATCCGCCGCGCCGGCGATATCAGCATCCATGTGGTACCGCGCCGCCCGGTGAAGGACGAGATCGGCAAGATCAGCCTGCCGGCGCCGCCATCGCTGGAATGGCAGACGTTGCTGGGCAGCATCCTGTTCAGCGCCATCGGTCTCGCGGTCAGCCTGGCGTTGCGACAGACCCTGGCTGTCTCCAATGTGGCGTTGGTGCTGCTGGTGGCGGTTCTGGCCAGCGCGGTGGTCTATGGCCTGCTGCCGTCGCTGGTTGCCGGTCTGATCTGCGCCCTGGCTTACAACTTCTTCTTCCTCCCGCCGCTCTATTCTTTCACCATCTCCGATCCGGAAAATATCGTAACACTGCTGGTCTTCCTGCTGGTGGCCAGCATCGCCTCCAATTTGACGGCGCGGGTGCGCAGCCAGGCCATCGTGGCGCGCCAGCGCGCCGCCACCACCGAGGACCTCTACCGTTTCAGCCGCAAGCTGGCGGGCATTGGTTCGCTGGACGATCTGCTCTGGGCCACCGCCTATCAGGTGGCACATATGCTGCGGTTGCATGTGGTGCTGCTGTTGCCGCGCGACGAAGAGCTGGAAGTGCGCGCCGGCTATCCGCCAGAAGATACGCTGGACGAGGGCGATCTGGCGGCCGCCAAATGGGCGTTCCAGCACGGCCAGGAGGCGGGCCGCGGCGCCGACACCTTGCCGGGTGCGCGCCGTCTCTTCCTGCCCATGCGCACGGCGGCCGGCGTGGTGGCCATTATCGGTCTGGACAGCGAACAGGAAGGCACCCTGCTGACGCCTGATCAAAGGCGGCTGCTGGATTCGCTTTCCGACCAGACGGCGCTTGCCATCGAGCGGCTCAATCTGGCTCGGGAAATGGATCAGGCGCGCATGGCGGCGGAAACCGAAAAGCTGCGCACCGCGCTTCTTACCTCCATCAGCCACGATCTGCGCACGCCGCTGGCGTCCATCCTGGGTTCGGCGACATCGCTCAAAGCCTATCGCGCCAGCCTCGGTGAAAAGGAACAGGACGAATTGATCGGCACCATCCGGGAGGAAGCCGAGCGCCTGAACCATTTCATCGCCAACCTGCTGGACATGACGCGGCTGGAATCCGGGGCGCTGGCGCCCAATCTGGAAGCGGTGGATCTGTCCGATGTGATCGGCTCGGTGCTGCGCCGTGCGCCGTTGGGCGACCATCGCGTATCGCTGGAGCTGGAGCCGGGGCTGCCGCTGCTGCGGCTGGACCCGGTGCTGTTCGAACAGGTGCTGTTCAACCTCTTGGACAATGCCGCCAAATATGTGCCGGCCGGGACGGTCGTAACGATCGGTGCCCGCCGCGAAGGGCCGTTGGCGCGGATCGCGGTTGAGGACGAAGGCCCCGGCCTGCCGGAAGGGGATCGCGAACGGGTGTTCGACAAATTCTACCGGGTGCGGGCCAGCGACAAGAAACGCGCCGGCACGGGCCTGGGCCTTGCCATCGCGCGCGGCTTCATGGAAGCCATGGGCGGCACCATCACCGCGGCCAATCGGAGGGATGGGCGTGGCGCTCTTTTCACCTTGATGGCACCTGTCGCATGAACCCGTTGCGCATTCTGATCGTGGATGACGAACCACCCATCCGGCGTTTCCTGCGGACGGCCCTGACGGCACAGGGCTATCGGGTGGAAGACGCGCCCGATGGCGAAAGTGCGCTGGATTTTCTCAAGCGCAATCCGGTGGACCTGGTCGTGCTGGACTTGGGGCTTCCGGGCCTAGACGGCCTGGAGGTGATCCGGCGGCGCCGCGGGGAGGGCGATGCCACGCCCATCATCGTCCTTTCAAGCCGCGACGATGAAGCCGGCAAGGTCGAGGCCCTGGACATGGGCGCTGACGACTATGTTTCAAAGCGCTTCGGCATTGAGGAATTATCGGCTCGCGTCCGCACTGCCTTGCGCCACCGCTTGCAGCAGGACGGCGAGAAGCCGCTGTTCCGCACTGCCGACTTGAGCGTGGATCTGGTGCGGCGGGTCGTGTCGGTCAGGGGCCAGGACGTGAAGCTGACGCCCCGGGAATATGACTTGCTGCGCCTCCTGGTGGCCCATGCCGGCAAGGTCCTGACCCATAAGTTCGTCCTGCGCGAGGTCTGGGGCGGGGAAACGGATGTCCAATATCTGCGCATCTACGTCCGCACCCTGCGCCAGAAGCTGGAGGCCGATCCCGAACAGCCGCACCTGATCCTGACCGAGCAAGGTGTGGGTTACCGGCTGCGGGCGCCGGATTGAGCATCCGGCTGGGCTTTCCCTCCCCCGAAAAACCGGTAAAAAGAACGGCATAATTATCCGGGGAGCGTGATGTCGAAGCGATATTGGAATGCCTGCGCCCAGAAATTGTTCATGGGCGCGGCGCTGGTGAGCTTGCTTGCGGTCGGTGCGGGCGCCCAGCCCCAGCCCGGATCGGCCACCGATTG
>CAYQZM010000206.1:0-6206 GCA_964421935.1 uncultured Rhizobium sp.
TGAGCGCGGCGACGGGAAGTTTCGCGGCCAGCGCGGCGGCACGTTTGGCCTCGCCCGAGCCGCCGTCGAAGAATCCCTGCGCCGCCGGCGCGACCTTCACCCTTGTCAGGAAATGCGCGGTCTCCAGCAGGTCCTGCATCACCGCCAGCGGATCGGCGCCGGCGTCGTAAAGCGCCTGCACATCGGCCAGAGCTTCGGCCACCTTGCCGGCCATCAGTTTTTCGAAAATATCCAGCACCCGCCCGCGATCGGCCAAACCCAGCATCTGACGCACCGTTTCCGCGGTGATCATCTCGCCCTCGCCATGCGCGATGGCCTGGTCGAGCAGCGACAGTGAATCGCGCGCCGAGCCTTCCGCGGCGCGCGCGATCAACGCCAGCGCGCCTTCCTCGATCTTCACCTGCTCTTTTTCGGCCAGGGTCGCCAGATAGGCAGCAAGTTCGGCGCTATCGATGCGGCGCAGGTCGAAACGCTGGCAGCGCGACAGCACCGTCACCGGCACCTTTCGGATTTCCGTGGTAGCAAAAACGAACTTCACATGCGGCGGCGGCTCTTCCAGGGTCTTGAGCAGGCCGTTGAAGGCCTGCTTGGACAGCATGTGCACTTCGTCGATGATATAGACCTTGTAGCGCGCCGCGACCGGGGCATAGCGCACGCCCTCGATGATCTCGCGCACGTCATCGATGCCGGTGCGGCTGGCCGCGTCCATCTCCTGCACGTCCACATTGCGCGATTCCGAAATGGAGACGCAGGGCTCGCAAACCCCGCAGGGATGAATGGTGGGCTCGGTCCGCTTGCCGTCCGGGCCGATGCAGTTCAGCGCCCGGGCGATGATGCGCGCGGTGGTGGTCTTGCCCACCCCGCGCACCCCGGTGAGCATGAAGGCATGAGCGATGCGGCCGGTGGCGAAGGCATTGGACAGGGTGCGCACCAGCGCCTCCTGGCCGATCAGGCCGGTGAAGTCGGTGGGACGGTATTTGCGCGCCAGAACGCGGTAGGGCTGGGCGGACGTTTCGGCCATGGATGGACTATAGCAAGGCGGACCGCAGGGCCTACGCCGTTTTGCGCGGTATTTGTGGAAAGGTGGAAGCCGACGACCCGCAGCAGATTCGGTATGGCTGCTACCTTCCGGTCCTGACCAGGTTAGCGAGAGCTACGCCCGCCGACTTCCGGGCCGGGATATAGGCTTTTGACCCGGAAATTACGAGTCGTTACTGGAGGGGTATGGGTACCATCGCTTTTTCGGGCAATCCGCTGGACCGCGCCAGCCTGGAACGCGCCAATCCGGCCTGGCTGGCGGCGCAGAAGCCGGCCGGCCTGTTCCTGCCTTTCTGGCAGAGCCGGCCATTGGTGCAGGAAGAGCGGGCAGCATTTCTCGCCTGGCGCGCGGATTGGGAAGACCGGCCCTGTGTCTTTCTGGGCCTGGACGGAACCCAGCCGCTGTTCGCCGTCGATCTTGCCGGTGAAAGCGAACCCCAACTTGGCACAGGGGTATTCACCGAAATGCGCGCCGCCGCCTTCGTGTTGCCGGCGCGCGAGATTGCCATCGCCGGCCAGGCCAAGGCATTGCTCGATTGGCACAAGCGGCACGGCTTTTGTCCCAATTGCGGTCATGCGACAGAAGTGATGGATGGCGGCTATCGGCGGCTGTGCCCGTCTTGTGGCGCCGAACATTTTCCGCGCACCGATCCGGTGGTGATCATGCTGCCGCTCTTGGGCGATCGCTGTCTGATCGGCCGCAACAAGCGCTTTCCACCCGGGCTTTATTCCGCCTTCGCCGGCTTTGTCGAACCGGGCGAAAGCATGGAAGAGGCCGTACGGCGCGAATTGGCTGAAGAAGTGAATCTGAAGGTGGCGGGGGTGCGCTATCACGCCACCCAGCCCTGGCCCTTTCCGTCATCCTTGATGCTGGGCTGCTACGCCGAGGCGCAAGCGGCCGACTTCCGCATCGACGGCCATGAGATCGAGGATGCGCGCTGGCTCACCCGCGATGAAGTGCGGGCGCGGCTGGCGAATGAAATCGAAGATGCGATGAAACTGCCCGTCGCCATCGCCATTGCCCATCACCTGATCCGGGACTGGGCGCTTACATGAGTCTTGCGTTGACGGCATGCCTGGCGCTGGTGGCTGCGCTGTTTGCCAGCGTCGGCCAGGCCGGCGCGCCCGGCTATGTCGCGGTCATGAGCTTTTTCGGCCACGAACCGGCCGCGATCAAAGCCACGGCCCTGGCGCTGACCACCCTGGTCGCCATCATCGGTGTCGCAGGATTTCATCGTGCGGGAATCCTCAAGACACGCGACTGGGCGCCTTTTGCGCTTCTGGGCGTGCCCGGCGCGGTGATCGGCGGATTGATCAACCTGCCGGCGGGGATCTTTCGCGTCGCCATGACCGTCATCCTTCTGGCGGCAGGCGCGCAGATGGCCTGGGCGGCGCGCATGACCGAGACCCTGGACAAGGGCGCGATGGACAAGCCGCCGCTGGGCCCTGCGATCCTCTGCGGTGGCGCCAGCGGGCTTCTGGCAGGCATCACCGGCATCGGCGGCGGGCTGTTCGTCGCCGTCAGCATGCTGCTGCTCCGATGGGCACCGACCAAACGCGTGGCGGCGACGGCTCAAACCAGCAATCTCTATACGGCGGCGGCGGCCTTTGGCGCCATGTGGTTCACGCACCCCGCGCTGCCGCCGGACCTGCCCCAATGGGCGGTGGCGGCGGGCCTGGGCGGTTTGGTTGGCGTATGGCTGGGCAGCCGTTATCTGCCGGCCAAGATGCTGCGCTATATGCTGGCCACGATCCTGTTGGTTTCTGGCGTAAAGCTAGCTCTTTCCTAAGCCGCTACGGCATATCTTCACGATATGGATGAGCGGGATAGACGCCCATCACGGTGTGGCGCGAGGTATGAAACGCCAGTTCATCGAGCGCGCGGCCCACACCGGGCTCATCCGGATGGCCCTGGATGTCGGCATAAAATTGTGTGGCGTTGAAAGAGCCGCCGAGCTGATAGCTCTCCAGCTTGGTCATGTTGACGCCATTGGTGGCAAAAGCGCCCAGCGCCTTGTAGAGCGCCGCGGGGACGTTCTTCACCTGGAAGACCAGCGTGGTAACCACCCTGCCCGTGTTGGGGGCGCGCTCATTCTGGCGCGACATGACCAGGAAGCGCGTGGCGTTGTGGTGTTCGTCTTCCACATCGGCCTTCACGATCTTCAAGCCATAGAATTCCGCCGCCAGGCTGGACGCGATCGCCGCGGCGCTCTTGTCGCCCAGCTCCGCCACATGCTTGGCCGAGCCCGCCGTGTCATACCAGTGATGCGCCACCAGCTTGTGCTCGCGCAGCAAGGCGCGGCACTGCGCCAGCGCCGGCGCCTGGCTGTAGACGCTTTTGATATCGTCCAGGCTCGCGTCTTTCAGGCCCAGCAACTGATGGCGGATCGGCAGGAAATGCTCGCCAACGATATGCAGGCCCGATTCCGGCAACAGGTGATGGATGTCGGCGATGCGGCCGATCAGCGAATTTTCCACGGGAATGATGACCAGGTCGGTTTCGCGCGCGCGCACCGCCTCGATGGCGTCTTCGAAGGTGGGCTTGGGCACCGCCTGGGCATGGGGCACCGCTTCGCGCGCCGCCAGATTGGCATAGGCGCCCGGCTCGCCCTGGAAGGCGATGCGCTTGGCAGTTTCAATGGCCTTGATCACGATACAATCCTGCGAGCTTTTTCGAGGTCGGCCGGAGTATCAACAGACAGCGGCGCCTCGTCCACACGCGCCACTGCAATGCTCATCCCCGCTTCCAGCGCGCGCAACTGTTCCAGCTTTTCACGTTCCTCCAACGGCGATGGCGGCAGCGCGACAAAGCTTTCCAGCGCTTCGCGGCGATAGGCATAAAGCCCGACATGGTGATAGAGCGTGCCGTCACCGGCTGGCGCAGGCGCGCGCGTGAAATAGAGCGCCCGGCCCAGCCTTTCATCGGCATCCCAGGCCACCACCGCCTTGACCACTGCCGGATTGACGGCATCGACCTCATTGTCGATCGGCGCGGCCAGGGTGGCGATGTCGGCGCCCGATTTGCCCAGGGCCATCACCACGCGCTTCAACTGGTCGGGGTCCAGCGCCGGCAGATCGCCCTGAAGATTGACCACTACGTCATGGCTTCCCGCCGCATCCACCGCCGTCAGCGCCGCCCAGATGCGGTCCGAACCCGAGGGCAATCCGGGATCGGTCAGCACTGCCTTGCCGCCGGCCTTTTCGACCGCCGCCACGATCTCCGGCTCGCCGGCCGCCACCACCACCGGCCCCAGTTCGGCCGCCATGGCCCGGGCCCAGACCCGCACGATCATGGGCACGCCGCCGATATCGGCCAGCGGCTTGTTCGGCAGCCGGGTGGAGGCCATCCGGGCGGGGATCAACAGAATGGGCTTCATGGTCTTATCCGCCGCGCGGCCAAATGCTGCGCCAAGCCGGTTCCTTATTGCCACGCCTCTTTAGGCCGGGTTTTGCGCTAAGGCCAGTTACTACCTGACTTTTATGCGACGCTTCGCCGCAATGACGCCAAGGCGGCGGCGGGTAATGTCCCCCCGTATTTCGCCGGGGGCACCCCGGTCTTTTCGTTCGTCTCGTGCGCCGGTCCGGCGCCTTTGGGGAGCTTGCCCGCAATGGATTCCTTTGAGTGGAACAAGATCATCGGCGCGGTCCTGGGCACGGCGATCTTCATCTTCCTGGTCCGCGTGGTGGCCGAAGGCATCTATGAACCCGAAAAGCCTGCCAAGCCCGGCTACATCGTCGAGGGCGTGGTGGAGAATACCGGCGGCGGCGCGGCCGCGCCCGTCGAGGAAGCCATGCCCGACTGGGGCACGGTGCTAGCCAAGGCCGATGTGGCGGCGGGCAAGACCGTCTCTGCCAAGTGCGAGGCCTGCCACGATCTGAGCAGCGCCAAGACCACCAAGATCGGCCCGCCGCTGTTCGGCGTGGTGGATCGTCCGCGCGCCTCCATCGCCGGCTTTTCCTATTCGGCTGCCATGAAGGCCAAGGGCGGCACCTGGACCTATGACGAGCTGTTCAAGTTCCTGAAGTCGCCGGGCGCCTATATCCCCGGCACCAAGATGAGCTTCGCCGGTGATTCCAAGGAGAGCGACCGCATCAACCTGATCGCCTTCCTGCGCACCAATGCCGATGCCCCGGCGCCGATCCCGGCGCCCAAGCCGGCCGCGCCCGCGGCGCCCACCCCGGCTGAAGCCGCGCCCAAGGCCGGCGCGACGCCCGCAACCCCGAGCACACCTGCGGGCTCGTCGGTGCCGGTGCCGACCACGTCCGATACCGCCAAGACCGCGACTCCGGCCCAGGTCGGCAACAAAAAATAAGTTGCCGGATGCAGCCGGCAGGCAAGCCGAACGTCCTGTTCCTGCTGCCGCCGGGCTGGGATGCGCTGAGCAAAACGCTGTTCGGGCATGAGGCCTTCAACAGCTTCCTGCACGGCACCGATCACTATGCGCCGCAGCAGATCGACTATTTTGTCGGCTTCCGGCCGCCGCACGGCTTTCTGAAAACCCTGCCGCGCCTGAAAGCGATTTTCTCGCTGGGCGCGGGCGTGGACGGCTTCCTGCGTGATCCGGAATTTCCCCGTCACCTGCCCGTGGTGCGTTTTGTCGACGAGACCCTGCAGCGGGAGATGGCGCAGTATGTCCTGATGCATTGCCTGATCATCCATCGCCAGCAGCGCGCTTTCGATCAGGCCCAGAAGGAGCGTCTCTGGAAGCAGCGCATGCTGGAAAAACCCAGCCGCGAATTGCGTATTGGCATTCTGGGCCTGGGCGATATCGGCGCGGTCACCGCCGAGCGCCTGTTGATGTTCGATTTCCAGGTCTCCGGCTGGAGCCGCAGCCGCAAGCAGGTGCCGGGCGTCACCTCTTTCGCCGGTCCGCAGGAATTGACCTCCTTCCTGGCCGGTTGCGATATCCTGGTCTGCATGCTGCCGCTGACACCAGAGACCGAGAACATCATGGACGCGAAACTGTTCGCGGGGCTTCCCGAAGGCGCCTGGGTGATGAATGTGGGCCGCGGCGGTCAATGCCGGGAAGAAGATCTGATCGCGGCTTTGGACAGCGGACATCTGGGCGGGGCGGTGCTGGATGTGTTCCAGACCGAGCCCTTGCCCGAAGACAATATACTGTGGCGCCATCCCAAAGTGACGGTGACGCCGCATATCGCCGGCATCA
>CAYQZM010000207.1:0-82488 GCA_964421935.1 uncultured Rhizobium sp.
CAGGCTGCCGCGATTGTCGAACAGATTGTCCCAGGCGAGCGCCGGATAGACTTCGACAGGCACCGGCGAGTCGGGCGTCTGCCAGGACAGATGCGAGCTGTAGGCCAGCGAGAAATTGGTCTCGTGGAAGCCTGTCATCGGCTGCTCGCAGGCCAGCACGATGGAGGATTGCGGCGTGTCCTGGCCGACATGGGCGGCGATCACCTGATCGACGCTGACGCCGGAATGGATGATGGCGCCCTTGGTGATGTGCTCGCCGGAAAGCAGGCTGCCGGTCTGGGCCGGATGGATGCCCTGATTGGTCAGCGCCTTCACGAACAGGCCGTCTACCACATTGATCTTCTGCTTCAGCGGCTCCAGCGGTTCCAGCGTCTTGGAGAGCTTCATGGCCGCGCCATCGCCTTCGGCGCTCCAGTGATTCTCGTTTACGCCGCAACCCAGGAACACCACACCGAAACGCTTGGGGAAATCCGCCGAGGTGGGATCGGCCAGGGCATTCACCGAGTCCAGCCAGGGCAGCGCCATGGTGCAGCCCGCGCCACGCAACACCACGCGCCGGGAGAAGGCGCGGGAACGGAAAGAAGAATGTGGCGATTTATCGTTTGGCATTTTCAATGCTCCTTCCGGAAATCGGTCTTGATCAATTTGGGCTGGCCCGGCTTTTCCGGTTGCGGGGCCGGGGTCGATACGGCCCTGGGCGCCTCGGCGATACGCCGGTTCAGGAATTGCGGGCTAAGAACGATGGTGTCCACCAGGGCGCGGAACTTGTAGCCGTCCGCCGTCAGGTTGGTCTTCATCTTGTCCACCAGGGCCTCGTCGGAAAGCTGTGGCGAGCGGTTCAGCGCATAGGCCATCAGCTTGCGGGCAAGATTGCTGATGAAATTGTCCTGCCGGTGGTCGCGGATGAAGGACTTCAACCCCGCCACGCCATCGCCATTCACGCCACCGGGATAGGTGGTGGACGCATCGATCGGCCGGCCGGCCAGGTCCTTGGTGCGGGCACTGCCCACCGGGCCATAACCCTCAAAGGCCAGACCGAAGGAGTCGAAGCGCAAATGGCAGCCGGCGCAGAACGGATTCTTGTGATGCTCGGCCAGCATTTCGCGGATCGGCTTGTCGGTCTTGGACTCGTCGGCCGGCAATTCCGGCACCACCGGCGGCGGCGGCGGCACGCGGATGCCCAGCACCTTCTGCACCACCCAGTTGCCGCGTTTGACCGGACTGGTCCGAAGGCCCGGCGAATATTCGGTCATGAACACGGCCATGGGCAGGATGCCTCCGCGGCCATATTTCTCGGCATTGTCGACCTTGACCCAGGTGTCGTCGTCCCCATCGACCACGGGCATGCCGTAATGCCTGGCCAGCGGCGGATTGACGAACGTGTAGTTGCCGTAGAGCAGATCCAGAACCGAGTGCTCGTTCTGGATGTTGTCCTGCACGAAATGGATCGGCTCCTGGAACATCGCCTCGCGCAGGGCGTCATCGAAAGTGGGAAACCGCATCCGGTCCACCGAATTGTTGGTCTCGAACTGACGGAAGACCAGCCAGTTGCCGGTGAATTCGGTGGCAAGTCCCTTGACCTTCGGGTCCTTGAGCATGCGATGGGTTTGAGCGAGCAGCACGGCCGGCTTGTGCAGATCGCCCGCCGCAGCATGGCGCAACAATTCGGCGTCCGGCATGCTGGCCCAGAGGAAATAGCTGAGCCGACTGGCAAGGCTGTAGTCCGATAGCGGCTGACTGGCGAAAGCCTGGCCCGGCTTCAGACTGACCGTCTTGGCCAGCGCGCTCTTGCCATTCCCCGCCGTCGCCATGTCGAAGCGATAGAGAAAGTCCGGCGACATCAGGATGCTGACGATGGTGTCGCGCACCGCATCCTCATGGCTAAGCTTCGCCTCGCTGCGCAGCTTCTTGTAATAAGCCAGCACATCGTTGCGTTCACTGGCCGTCAGCGGCCGGCGATAGGCGCGCTGGGCAAAGCTGACCAGCGCCGCCAGATGCTTCGGCTCCGCTGCGACATGCTGCTTTTCCAGATTGCGCAAGGTGGTGTTGACCAGGCCGAAATGCCATTTGAAGGCCTTGGGCGCGACGGGATCGTTATGCTCCTTGTCCATCGCCCAGCGCGCCAGATACTTGTCGCGCATCTGGTAGACCACGAACTGATCGGTCACCTCGTGGCCGACAGGGCGTTTGGAACCGGATTCGGTCGAAAGCGGCCCGTTGATGTTGCCGTCCACTTCGCCCGACTGGTTGAAGTAATATTGGACCCAGGTGCGCTCGGTCTGGTGGGCGACAAAATCGAACTCGTTCCACAGCCGGTTCAGTCTGTCCTGACCCTTCTTGTCCAGGATCAGCTGCATCAGGGCGGTGTCGTCGCGATAATAGCCGCCGGTATTGTGGTAGCCGGCGCTGAGCAGGCGGCCATTGTCGGTCGCCTGGTCCGGCCAATAGCGGCCGCGCTCGCTGACATAGAAAGTGTCGGGAAAGACGGATGCGAAACGATCGAACGCCTTCTGGTACTTCGCCTTCTGGCCAGCGGGATAGACCAGGTCGGCATCGCCATAGCGCGCATGCGCCGACAGGATGGCCCAGCGTGGCGAAGCGTCTTCATGCAGTGGCGGATATTTCGGAATCGCCGCCAGTGCCGGCTCTTGCGCATTGTCGGGACGCAGGTCGCCCGGATCGCTCTTTCGGTGATTGTCCGCATATTCTTGAAGGCGCCAATTGTGCAGCGGCTCGGACTGGCCCGGCAGGCCCTTCACGATGGGCGAGGCAAACTGCATCGCGGTATGAGCGCGGATGCGGGTGACGAAATTCTCCATCGCCTGCGTCTCGACTGCCAGCTGGCTGTCATCGGTGGTTTTCGGCGCCGGCAACGCGTTCCACATGGCCTGCAGCTTGGCCACCGGACCGACGGCGTCCTTGTCATGCAGGATGCCCCAGACCATGGGTAGATACTTGGCGCTGACCTTCATCTCGGCGGCGGTGGAAGCCAGGCTGGCTTTCGGCTTGCCAAGCTGGGCGCGATAGCGATAGCGCCAGGCCGCCTCGAAATATTCGGCAAAGCTGGTGGGCTGGGCCTTGTAGAAGGCGATGATGCGCTGGATCGAGTATTTGTCGCGATCGCTTTCCACGCGCATGAAATAAGGCGCGAAATCGATGCCATCGGGCGTCAGCACCACATGGTCGGCGATCTGGCGCGCGCCCTGCAGGTATTTGTTCAGCAGCGCCGGCGACATGGTCAGGGTTTCGCCGGAATTGTCGAAGCCCGCGGTATTGGCCGGATCTACCGGGAACTGGCGCGCCACCTGCATGTCCTGGCCAGTGAGATCGCGGATGGTGTTGTCATATTCGGCGTTGCTGAGGCGCCGCGCCAGCACGATGCCGGGATCGCCGCCCAGCCGGCGGATCTCCTGGGCGCGCACGCCATGCACGAAATCAATGATCGCCTGCCGCTCGGCATCCGAAGGCTGCTTCATTTGCTTGGGCGGCATCTCATGATTGGTGAGACGATCGGCAAGCAGATTCCAGCGCGGGAAGTCTTCCTTCACCTGATCGAGCGTGGTGTAGGACTTGAGGTCGAACTGCGCCGTGGGCTGGGCCCCCGAATGGCAGGCCACGCAGTATTTGCCGACAAAGGGCTTTACCGTTCCGTCGAACTGGGCCTGAAGATTGGGGGTGTCGGCGCCGGCACCGAAAGCTGAAGTGGTGACGGTTGCCAAAAAGGCGAAAGCCAAAACGCGTGCGGACAAGTCTGTTCTCTCCCTGAGCCGGCTCCGTCTTGCGCGGAGCAGGTCCTCCCTTGAACCGCGGATCAGCGGCTTCCTTATTAAAATAGCACGGATGGCGATCCGCCCTGCGGCAAACTACTCCATGCAAGCCTGCGGCAGAAGGCTCCAGAGAGTTCCCGCACTGCTAAGATTCACTAATATTTTCAGCGGGTTATAGAGAACCATGCGAGATGCTGCTGGTAACGATCCAAGAACTGGATCAGACCAGCTTGTCCAGAAGCGCGCCAATGCGCGGCGCCGCCGCTTTCGCCACCTGGTTAATCGCGGTCTTTTCCAGCTGATTTGCCGACTGCTGGATCTTCTGTGCCTGCTCCGGCGCGGGGGCCCGCTTTGCCGCCCGGCGCAGCTCACCGGCATAGGAAATCATGTCGGTGACAGAGGTAATGGTCTGACCCATCGCCCATGCCTAGCACCCTGGCCGCGCCGGCTGAACCGGAAGCGCAAAATAGGACTAAGGCGGATTTAACGCTGGGGAACTCAACGTCAAATTGGAGCGGGTGATGGGGTGAAGGCCACGAGCAAAGCGAGGAGACGTTCAGGGCCTTTAAGTCAACAGCGAAGCAAATGAACTAAAGGGCGCGCCAGACCGAAGTCGAGCGCAGCGAGCGTAGGGCTGGCCGCCCCGGCGGAGCGCAGCGGAGCCGAATAGCCATGCAAAGGGATGACATCCCCACCTCTGGTCAGCCACACTCGGTAGATGCCCGCCCCAATCAATGTTGAGTTACATGACCACGATCCCTCCTGGCTAGAGGATGCTCGTCTGGAAGCTAGTCGCCTCATGGCAGTACTCGGGGGAGCCATCGAAGGCGTCCACCATATCGGCTCGACCGCTATTCCCGGCATCAAGGCAAAGCCCATCCTCGATCTCATGCCGGTGACCATCAGCCTTGCTGCCCTCGATACTTGCCGGTCAAAATTTGAGGGTCTCGGTTATGTCTGGTGGGGCGAATATGGCCTTCCTGGACCCCGCTATTGCACTCTGGACGATCCGGAGACGGGTCGCGCCGCGCGCTTCGTGAATCAGGTCAACGAGAGCAACGCCGACCGTTGGCTGAGCTTCATCCGCATGTGCGCCGCCACCAAGTCCGACGACATGGCGACGTTCCCGATCTTCGCGGAATTTCTGGACATGATCGGGGAGCAGAAGCCCGCCCTCGCCATCAAGGCGATTGAGACAGGCGAGTCTGATGTATTGAATTTTCTGCCCACGATTCTGGCCGGCTTATCTAGAGGGCGGGCGGCAGGGGAGAGCGACAAGATCGCG
Source organism: uncultured Rhizobium sp. (assembly GCA_964421935.1). Classification (GTDB taxonomy): domain Bacteria; phylum Pseudomonadota; class Alphaproteobacteria; order Micropepsales; family Micropepsaceae; genus Rhizomicrobium. Next base: position 5,053 of record CAYQZM010000207.1, read on the forward strand.
GCCCGCTTTATTGAGAAGGGTGAGCATCTGGCTGCGATTGCCAGGTACTTCCACCACAAGCCAAGTGTAACCGTCAGAGAAATTGGTTCTCTACTCCAAGCCGCCATCAAGATGGACGACAGTGTCGCCGTTATCGAATGTTTGGCCTTAGCCATAGCGACGTGGCCGACCCTGGCCGACGACGTGCGAACGCAAATCTTCCTTCCTGCGGTTGAGTGGCTGACCGTGAAAAAGGACACGCGCTGGCCGCGCGGCGTCTGGTTCATGCGGCATCTGTCGGTGTTCTTTAAAGCCTTCGACGAGGCTCAGGCCGAGGTTGTGCTCGGCAGCCTGCTTTATGCAAAGCGGATCGATCACCAGTACGAGCGGGTCCTTACCTGCATCGGGACAATCTACCCCCGCCTTGTGTGGGCGTTCTTCCGCGACCGTCTGCTGTACGACAAAGACCATGACGAGGATGGCTACAGCCCCATCCCTTTCCAATTTCACGAGTTGCAGAAAGTCCTTGGCGCCGACCCCGTGGCCGCCCTGGAAGAACTGCGGAAATGGTTCAGACCCGGCGACAACCGCTTCCAGTTTACCGGGGGGCGGCTACTGCACGCGACCTTTCAAGTCTGCACCCCGGAACTGGCCGCCGCTGCGATGCAGGTTTGCAAGGCATGGAGTGACGATGACATCGAATTTTGCCTCGACGTGTTCGGTAACTATCGCGGTGAGGAGCCGCTGCATGATGTCGCAAAGGCGCTGGTCATGGCTCTGCCGGAAGATGATCGGCGCCTAAGCCGTGTCGCCATCCTTCTGGAAAACACCGGCGTCGTGATGGGCGAATATGGCATGGCCCAGGCCATGCACGAACGCAAGACGCTGATGACGAAATGGCTTGGGGACGACAACGGCAAGGTCAAAACATTTGCCGAGCGCGCAATTCGCCATCTGGACAACCGTATTGCCACGGAGACGCGTGATGCTGACATGCAGAAGGAGCAGCGCAAGCGCAACTACGAGTAGCCCACGCTATCGCTTTTGTCCGTCGCTGAAAGCTATGGGCGAGGCGTGCTGACGGCCAGCACCCGGTAAACGCTTGGCCGACCGACGCCGAGATTCTTCGCGATGGCGCTACCTCCCCGTCGCGCGACTTCACTGGGATTAATTGATTTCGGCCCGTCCCTGCAGATGCCCTTGGCCTTTGGGCGGGCCTCTGCGTGGCGCTCCCAATGGAGAAGCCGCATTAGAAAGCGAATTCTCCTTATCCAAGAAGAGCCCGTATACCCCGTCATTCGCCGCCAATGGACGGCAGCTGATGTCCTCGCTGCCACGCTACCGAGGCCCGGTGACCACGGTGGAACACGCCTTCCTGGTTGGGCTGATATTGGACATCCGATGTCAACGGTGCGGTCGGTGTCACTCGGAATGGGCGTACCTGTTCTGCATGAGAGCGCCTCAGGCGAGATCTGTACGGTTGCGCGAGCCAACGGGCGGATTTCACTGTCAGGGCTGCGAGCGGAACGTGACGGTCTATATCTCCACAAGGCGAGAGGGCGAGTTCTGATCGCACCTCCCCTGGCGATCGACGTTCGCAGTACTCCACCGAGAGGTGGACGTAGTTAGGCCAGAACTATCGTTGGGCGAGGCGTTCCTGACCGGGCTCTCGCCCCATGTCCGCTGCCTGCGCAGCGACCGAGTGGGCCGGTCAAGATCGAGCCATGTGGCTATGGCGCGAACTGGACCTTGAGACCTTGATCTGGACCAGGGGCGCGAAAACATGGTCGATTACGGCTACTGGCGACGAGTGCCCTTCACGATCACAGCCCGCGAGCAGGCAAAGCCGAAACCCTCCTAGCCCGCAAGACGCAAGCTAGCTCCGGCTCCTCAAAAATCGTTGGTGCTAGTCATGACGGCATCGCTATTTAGCCGCGCCTCGATGCTCTCTAGGTCTCGCAGATGCGCCCAGTAGGGCGCCCCGGCCCCCTGGCTCAATTCCGAACGGCATTTTTCCATATAGAGTTCGATCGCCTTCTGAAGGGCGATACATTCACCGTCATGCAAGGTCAACCTGTAGGCGTAAGTGGTCATCGTTACATCTCCTTTCCAGCGTATTTGCGCGGTCCGCTAGCCCTTGCGAGGCGAAGGGCGGGACCATCCGCCGGGGCCTCGCTCATACGGACCCTCAAGCCTGTCATACTGGTCCTTGAGTGGCTGCAAGAACGCGATCCCGTACGCGCCCGAATTGTTATACATCTCGTCGAACGCGGGCTTGCCGCCGCCCAAGAACCGTTGAAAGAGATCAGCGGCCCGGCTTTCATCATACCCGTTGGCGTACAACCCTCGGCACAGAAGGCTGAAGCCCTGATTACTAAAGACACTTTGGATCTTGTTGGGCGCAACTCCCCGGCGATGAAGCTCATTCGCTACGTAGTTGGAAAAGAAGAGCTTCTTGAACATCATTTCACCGAAGCGATGCCGGCCCCGAAGAGCAGTCAGCCTTCATCGAGACTAGCTGAGGTGGGGGGCCATCACAATGACCCGACGGCCAGCGCGATAAGGCGTCGGCAACCCACAGCATCGTATGGCAACGAAAGGACGCTGGCGGATGCCGCTCCCACAGGGAGAATTGTTTGAGCCGGAACATTCCTCTCCACGAGCGAGCAAAGCCAAGGCCCTCATGATCCGGGACATCGACATCATTCGAGCTGCGAAGCAGATCATCGACCAGTTCCCCGATGATCCGGTGATGGAAGCCGCTCAACCTGCGGATGCCGCTTACGAGTTGGGGGACATGTTCAACTTCGACCTCTGGACCCCGCATCACCCAAGCGGTGGGCGACCTGCTCCGCACAACAAGAAATCCGGACGAACCACTGAACTGAGTGCCAGAGACGAAGTCCTAGAACAATCGCGCGCATAGGACCCGGGTCCAGCCAGTACCCGACCATGCCATGGCTTGCCCTTATGGGGTCCGGTGCGGTTGCGCACATCGTCCCAGCCGCGAGTCATCAATCCCTAGCGCATGGAGGCGCCAGCAACCCTAGGCTCGGAACGCCGCGAAGCGTCACCTGTTGAGTCGGAAAACAACAACTCACTGGGTAATGGCATGGCATCCGCACGACGCAAAGAAGCGCCGCCAAAAGCGCGCGCCCTCAATATTCCCGGCCTAGCGACCAGACCAGCATGGCAGGGACACCTCCGGCTATCGCTCGTCAGTTGCGCGGTCGGGCTTTATACCGCGACTACAACCACGGGCGACATTTCCTTCAATCTGATCAACCCCGCCACTGGGAATCGCATCAAGATGATAACGACCGACCCCGATACGGGTCCGGTGCCAAGATCGAGCCTGGTCAAGGGTTATGAAATAGAGAAAAACAATTACGTTCTCTTCACCGAGGAAGAAATTCGGTCCGTCCGGCTCGAAACAACCAATACGCTTGAGATCGAGCGTTTCGTTGATGCGGACACGATTGACCGTCTTTACTGGGATAGCCCCTACGTTCTGAGCCCGCTCGATGATGGCTCTGCTCAAGCGTATGCCGTCATCCAGGAAGCGATGCGCCGCACCAATCGGATCGGCCTTGGCCGGGTTGTGATGCACGGTCGAGAGCGCCTCATGGCGATTGAAGCGCGCGACGCGGGGCTACTGGCTACCTCTCTCAGGATGAGGGACGAGGTCCGGAACACTTCCGAGGCACTCACGAGGGTCCCTCATGGAAAGCCCGACAACCAGATGATCGCCATTGCGGAGCAAATCATCGCCCAAAAGGAAGGCCCGTTCGATCCGTCGCAATTCACAGATAGGTATGAGGACGCGTTGCGCGAACTCAAGAGAAGAAGCGTGGGCACAAGATTACTAAAGTGGCCGAGCCGGAGGATGTGGGTAATGTCGTCGATCTCATGGAGGCCCTGCGCAAGAGCCTAAAAGGCGAGGGCTCGCCGAGAGCCAAGCCGAAATCTCCCGCGACCGTGAGCCCGATCAAGAAAAAGAGGTAGCGTCATGGGCCAGCAACATCACAAGCTGTACTTTCCCTATCTTCCTTCGGACCGTCAGGGCTACATCGATTTCTTCAGTGACAACAACACGAACAAGGAGCCAGTGATCTTGGAGGACGGCACCAGCGTCCAATTCCCCGCGGATTGGACGGATGAAGACGCCGACAAGTGGCGCAAGGGACGCAGCTAGAGCGCCCCAGCGGCTACCGAGCGGTTTCCATGGACATGGTCGGTCTGTTGACCAAGAATCGGGGTTCTTCCTTCCCGACATTAGACATGCGATGTCCGCTTTCGCACAGATGGCGACAGGGCAACTGTCAGGGCTCACTGCCGAGTCGGAAGCGCGATTAGTTGCAGAACTCAAGAAGCAAGCCGAGGGCCTGCGCAGCGCCGCCCGGAACCGATCTTGCGCAGGAAGACAAAACATGACCTTCAAGCGAATGATCCGGCACCGAAAAGGCCGTTTCCCGGTTCTTCCCGAAAGAGTCGTGGAAAGCAGCCGCGAATAAGCTGACGGTTACCTTCGCTCTATGGCAGTGAATTTCCGGGTTCCGCTCCGCCACCGCTTTGAGGCGAAACGAATTCACCATTCTCCTGATTTCTAATGAGAGTCAGCAGCCGAAGAAATTCTTCGTTCTTCGTATTGCTCTTCCACATATTCACAAACTGACACACAACCTGAATGTTGCCGGGCGCGTAGTGACCATCGCTGTCAATGCGATCTGGTGACGGCAGAAGGTTCTTGTCTGAATCAAAGTCGCCATGAAAATGAAATGCTATCCCCGTGAGTGCACAACGGTCTCCCTGAATTTTCATTCGCTCACGCAGGTAAGCCTCAAGCTCCTGATCTGAGTCAAAGCCGAGATCCTTCACCTTCATCTGCATATTTCGGGTCACGATCTGACCACGCGACTGAGACACGGTATTCAGTATACTCAACCGCATGTTCGTTATCGAGCGTTCGCGCGCTCCTAGCACCCGTCCGTCGTCCCGCCCCTTTTGGGTAACCGTTTCCGCTCCCTCCGGCACGCGCTTGAGAAGCGTCGCGAATATCCAACAGAATGAATGCGCGTCCACAAGGCGGACATTCTTAAGGTCAGCGACTTCTTCGAGGGCTAGACGCACTTCACCGAGGATTGCATTGAAGCGTTTGTAGTTGTCCCAGTTGCAATTTTTCAGAGAGGTGAACCGAACACCAAGTTCGGGGAAGACCCTGTCGAAGCCGGTCGGTTGGATCGGCATGAACCGGCTCATATCTTTGAGAAAATATAGGTACGCGGATAGCGTATATTTGCGCCCCGTGAGTTCGCTTAGTCTATCGAACAGTGCCCCTTCGTCGGTGTCGGTCCGATACAACTCGAACAAAGCATTTTCGATCGCGCGCCGCGAACCTTGATCCTGTTGGGCATCCAAAAGAGCGCGATGCTCGCGACTCAAATGGCCGTATCGGTTCTGCCAGAACACGAAATTGTTCGTGAGCCCGCCGGGACGGTTATCCTGAATCTCTATCGCAGCAATCGTTCGGTCCAGAATTCCACCCTTGCCAATCGTATTATGTTGCCAATTAGCCGCGTCTAGCTTGGATAGGGCAAGATCGCGCAATTTGGGCTTATAACCCTCCCAAACCGCCGCAAGACCTTCGTTAAGGCTGGTGAATTCGTGCCCACTGTAGATCGCTACAAGTTTCTGAAAGCGATTGAATGCCGTTCGGAAACCAGGTTCGTCCAGAGCCATCACGTCATTCCCTAAACCTAGATTGTCCCGAGAGCCCCGCTTTGGGACTACGGGCGCAAACACCTTTCTGGGTCTTGATGCCGCTTCCTTTGCACACTCCAAAACTGGAATGTTTCGCTAGGCGTGCTGGTGCTCACCCTTTTTCTCAATGTTGAGGACCATCCATTTATGAACCTTGCCGTCAAACTCGAATTCGACCTCGTCGTCCTCTTCCGCCCCGAGAAGAGCGACCCCGGAAGGATGTCGAACGGATATTATGCCGAGGCTCGGGTCGTGCCGATCCGCAGATAGCGTCAGCACCCTTACCCGATTGTCGTCGCTAACTTGGACCTGCACACGGCTTCCCACTTTAACCACGACAGCTTCCTCGGTCGGAAGGTGACTGTACGCCTCCGGTGCACGATCAGACGCATCTTTGCCGGGTCTACCGCCATCCTCCGTTGCGTCTTTCGCAACGGGATATTTGCGAAACTCTGTCCATACATTCGGCAACCGGTCATTTCCTATCGGTTCAATGCCCAACAAAGACAGGCTGCCGACCAAATCATCAATGCAACCCTCAGGATCAATTCTGTAGCTAGACCCCCAGCAGCGCCAGAAGCGCCAGCCGACGCGCTCCATCACTCGTTGGCGTGCCAAATCCTCGGCCCACTTCTCCGGGCCATGGTATTTGTCTCCATCAAGCTCGACCGCAAGCCGGCGATCCTCCCGACCTTCCACGACCAGATCAATCGAGTATGGCCCGACGCTGACCTGTGGCTGTGCACTGTATCCCAGCTTAATTAGGCGCGTGAGAACGTCACGCTCAAAGGCCGAATCGCACAATGCCAGCAGATCGCCGGTCGGCTGCGAGCGGCCTGCCATAGCACTCTTGAAGTGGCGTAGCACTTTTGCCTTTAGATCGTCCGGCTTGAGCATTTCTTCCGTCACCGAACGGAAGAGATATTGGCGATCACGGGCGCGTGACAGCGCCACATTAAACCTTTGTTGAAGCGCCAACGCCGTTTTAGAGGTGCAGGTCTGAGGGCACTCAACCATGCTGAGAAGAACAATATCGCGCTCTTTCCCTTGGAAGATTGCGGAATCGCCACATGCAATATCGTGGCGAACATATGCCTCCTCGCCGATCCGCTTTAGAAGCAAGGATTGAATGAGAGCGGCCTGTTTTGCGCCGATGAGCGAGATTATCCCTATGTTGCGGCCTGCCATCGCTGGATCGGCAACAATCCCTGCAACCTCATCAACAATCGCCTCCGCCTCGGCCAGATTCCGATTGCTCTTGTCCTTTTGGCCGTTGGTGACGTGAACATCGATTAGGGGCGGGGAAAGGCGTTCCGAAGCCTTCGGGAGGCGAACCGGCACGATTTCTTCCGTGTAAAATTGAAAGCTAAAGCGGATGATCGGTTCGACACAACGGAAATGCTCCCGGAGCATGATGCGTCGGCCCGGAAAGCAAGCCAAGGCTAATTCATAGAGCGAATTGCCCGGAAGCATAAGCGCGCCGAAATGCTGACCATCGAGATAGTGCATTCTAAGGGAGCGAATTTTCTGCTCTTCGATGAAAGCCGCAGTGGGACTGACCTGCTTATCGTCGCCGACCACGAGTACCTTCTTCGCCCGTAAGATTGCCGGAAGAGCGCTAATATCGGATTGAGACGCTTCGTCAATAATGACGAGATCGAAGGAGCAAAGGGTCGAAGGCAGGCTCTCCGAGATGCGCCAACTTGGCATAATCCAGCATGGAACAGCGGCGTAGGAGGATTCCATAGCATCGCGGGCATCCCTCCGCAGACGCGAAGCGCTTTTTCCAGTGCCTTTGCCAATCTTGCGGATCGCCGTGAGAAACATCTGCAAGGCGGCATCAATTTTGCGGGTGATCCGAGCTTTAAGCGTCAACAATGTCCTTAGGCGAACGACAGATTGGAAGAGACGATGTATCTCGTCGTCCGCAGCGAGTCTGTGTTGATCAAGTTCCCGCAGGCGGGCACGTCCATCAATGGCGCGCAAGTGCGCGTCGGCTTGCGCCCATACCCATGCGCCCTGCCAATCCTCCGGTGTCCATGGATCATCCACTCCGGTGACAGGCATGGTGCGGAGTGCATTTCCCCAATGTGGCGCACCGGATTGAGAAACCACATCTGCTACATTTGCAACGGTTTCCAAAAGGGTCCGCAGACCGCGGATGCGATCAAGCTCCGCTAGGAGGGCTCGCCAGTTGTCGGAGATGACATTCGGGGAAAGGTCAGGCGATCCCACTTCACTGTTTAGGAACTCCTTCAAGTGGCGCGAAATGCGTCCGCTCCGAGTCTCCAACTGAGCCTTCGTATCATTGAGCTTCGCACGAGTAATCAGCAAGCGATGTCGTGAAATTTCCGAACGAATGGCATCGGCAGCTTCGAGGGCGGCTTTCTCGCTTTTTGTGACTTCTACGGCGTTTAGCCCAAAACGAAACAGACGGGGCGACTCCGTCAGCACCATTGGGATATGCAGCCGGATCGCCTCGGCTATCAAGCTGACATTCTGGGCGTGCAATTGCAGGGCACGCGCTGCGTCATTGAACTCCGATGGAACGTCCGGAAGCGAAAACTCCGCGCGGAGAGCCCGCCACCGTGCCAACGTGTCTGACATATTTCGTTGCCAGACCAACACGTCTAGGACAGCCTTCCATTGAACCACCGACTGGGCGGGCACGCCAAGGATGCGTATTGAATTGAACGCAGCCCGCAATTCGGACTGACCCCAGCCGATCAAGCCAAACGGCTTTTGACCAGCACACGCCCGCTCGACCGCGGAAACGAATTCCGGAATTGCGTATGCGCCTTCCGGAACTGAGACGCCATAGGATGTAATTTGGGTCCGCTGCCGTATGACCTCCCGCATCTCCGCAAAAAGTGTTGCCAAGGGGCGCACAGATTCCGCGTCCATCCCGTTGCGCTGCCACTCTGCTAATATGGTACCCAGCCACTTGTGCGCCGCGCATGATCCTTGGACTGCTGCCACCGCTTCCACGGCTGATAAAAGAGCACCTGCTCTCGCCAACGCATCGGCCTCGGACGATGACATGACCGGCGCGTTGGCGTCCCGGTCGCGCTCGATGCGCGCGGCGTTCGCCAAATCTTGGTGGATAGCTCCCATGGCAGCCGGGTCAGGTAGGTCCGATGTGCTGGGCAAGTCCGCGCCAATATAATCAAGGTCGGAGCCAAGTGCTTTGCGCGCTGCACGGGCGGCGTGAATTTCCTCTGGGCCAAATTGCGGTTTTCCAGCCTCCGAAAAAGCCGGCCTATCAACAAACCAGTCATAGCGGTCGCGATCTCGAACAATACGTTCGGCAAGCTCAATGGGCAAAATTCCATCGGTGTCTTTGGTCGCATCGACCCGCCGAAGATGTTTATCGGCAAATGCACGCATTTCGGCATCGATTTTGGTGATGCGGTGTTGGAGTTCAGTTATGCGCCCTTCGCTGTCGCGGACATCGCGCTCCATGCTCCGCGTGTCCAGCGACGCAATGCGTGACGCAAGCACATTAACTGTCGTCTCAAGTTGCTTGAGCCCCTCTCTTTCGGAGGTCAGCAAGCTGATTACGAGGTCTCTTATCCCTTCTGGGATTTGATCCCGAAGCACTGCAAGTGCGCCTTCGCTTTTGGAGGTGACAAGAACGCGACGCCCTGTGGCTAGATAATGACAGATTATGTTTGCAATGGTGTGCGTCTTCCCGGTGCCGGGAGGACCTTGAACAACCACTCCCTCTACACCCGGATCCTCCAGACGCTGCACGATTGCGATTTGCTCTTCATTGAAGGCTTTCGGAAAGAAAAACTGGGACTGGGAAAGCTGCCCCTCATTTGAACGGGATTGCTCGTATCCCGCGCTCGCAGCCATCCCTAGCGTGCCGAAAGCGCCGAGGGAGGTTGTGTATGTCTTTTCATCTGATGGCGAAGTTACGAGCGCCACAGCCGGAGCCGGCAGCGTTTCAGCAGATTCGACCGCCTCCCTCAAACGCATCAAGTCGGCAGTGAAAAAATTCTCTGATCGCGGTCGTGCGTAAAGCGCCCAAGTATCAGTGAGAACGAGGTTTGGGCCAGCGGGCGGTACAGACCTATCATCCGGTGGCACCGCATCGGGGTGGTATCGACCGCTTTTATCAAACTGCGCGCAAGCATAACGAAGAACAGGCGTATAGGTATCTTTGACGAAAGGAGAAAATTCATCCTCAATGACGCTACTGGTGAAATGTTCTCGTGCGAAGCGAGCAACTAAGTCGACGCCGGGGTTTTCCATGGCGTTGTAAGGCTTCAAGGCCAAAAACGGATCAAGACTTCGGGGCCTTACCAGAATGGCTCCGGCTTCATCGAGTTCCAGTTCGACCAGTTGCTCGATGAGCGGGTGATCCAATTCATTTGGTGGCAACTTCCATCTCGCGATCCCCATGCCCCAAACGACCTCCAGGGGACGCTCCGCCCCTTCAAGCTTCAAGGCTTGTTGCAGGCCGAATACACGTTCATAGATGTCTATAGTTTCGCGGCGTGGTTTTTCAGCTAGCGCCCACTGCGGCCACGTTTGGGTGACATAGGTCTCAACCTGCGCCTTCGCGTCCGGGAAGCGGTCGATGCGAAAAATAACATCGCACGAATCCTCGCCCGGCTTGGGCTTCAAAGTTTTCGATATATCCGTGGGATCGATTGTACCTGCCGCGACGAGCTTGGCAGCTTCTGTCGCGCTTATCACGGATGTGCGAAATGTCTCGACGAGCGGCTCTTTGAAAGGATCACGTCCGACCGTGAGCCAATCCTTCGCTTCCAGAGGGGGCTCGGGAGGATCGGTTCGCCGAAGACGGTCGATTTTTAGATAGACTACTCCATCCGCGTCTTTGATGTCGTGCCGTATTCCAATCCGATTGCGTAGGTCCTGTTCCGTGAGAACGAGATTGCTATAGCTCGACACTGACCAAACTGGCTTGTCTGCCATTTCGATCAACACCCGCACATAGTCGATAAGCTGGGACAAGCTCCGCTGTTCTTGAGAGAGCGGCGCTGCGTCAGAAATTTCCTCGGACGAATTCATAACGCCGCGTCCCCCTCGACTATCATTCACGATTCGCTGACTCTAGAAAACCTGATGGCAGGATACTAGCTCAAGGTAATTACTAGATCACTCTCGATCAGTCTCGGACTATCCAGCTTAACCTGAATTGTATCCCGTGTCCTCTGGTCTGCGAAATCATCGGAAGTCTCACCTGTCATGCATTCGATACACGAAGGAAAACTTCCGTGACACACGCACACCGGACCGCGACATTTCCGTACACGGAATTGCACGGTATGGTCGCTGCCGCAGGCCCGCATTGACCAAAACCACCTCAGCGGAAGTGGACGAGCGGTTCGCAATTTCGGTCTATTGAGTCATGCCCTGAACTGGCGAAAGTGTAAGAAACGGGATAGCTTGGCAATTGTCACTTGCGTCTCCCTCGTTATCAAGCTGGCTGTCCATGACAATTAAGCTTCTTCACACCGCTGACTGGCAGATTGGCAAAGGCTTCGCCAACTTCGAGGGGGATGCAGGAGCGCTGCTGCGCGCTCAGCGGCTTAAAACGGTAGCGCGAATCGCCAATATCGCAAACGAGCAACGAGTCGATGTAGTGCTCGTGGCGGGAGACGTGTTCGAGACGAACGCAGTGGCTGATGACACGCTGCGGCGCACATTGAACCACATGCAATCGTTCAAAGGGCCGTGGGTCCTATTGCCGGGCAACCACGACGCGGCACTCGCCGACAGCGTATGGACTCGCCTTACTCGCATCGGATTGCCAGACAACGTGAAACTCGCAGTCCGGCCAGAGCCACTTCTGCTAATGAATGACCGGCTTGCGATTCTACCAGCGCCACTCGCGCGGCGTCATGAGGCGACAGATATAACGGAATGGTTCGACACGGCGGTCACGCCGACCGGTGTCTTCCGGGTTGGTCTCGCTCACGGCAGCGTGGCGAACCGCCTGCCTCAAAAGTCAGATGCGCTGAATATGATCTCCGACACCCGCTCGGAAACGGCAAAGCTCGATTACCTTGCGCTGGGGGATTGGCATGGGACGCTGGAGATCGCGCCCCGCACTTGGTATTCCGGAACACCGGAGCCTGAGCGCTTCCGCAACAATGAGCCGGGTAACGTTCTGATGGTTACCCTCACCGGGGCCGGAAGCGCGCCTATGGTCGAAGTGGTCCCTGTGGGCCACTTTAGCTGGAAACAATTGGACCACACGGTCTCCAGCACTGATGACGTGGTGGTTCTCGATGGTCTGCTCGCCGCTGAGTCGCAGGCTGATCGGCTTGTCGTCAGTCTTACCGTCCGAGGAATAGTCGATCTCGCTACCCGGAGACTCGTGGAGGAACTGATAAACCGCCATCGTGCGCGTTGCCACGTCCTCCGCACAGACGACGATGAGCTTGTAGGGGTGCCGAGCGATCAGGAGCTTGATCGCATTGATACAATGGGTTTCGTCCGCGCTGCCATCGATGAACTTCGGATCAAGGCAAACAACGCCAGCGATAGCGAGAGTCAGGTCGCGCGCGTGGCCTTGCAGAAGCTCTACCTCGAACACTTGCGGCTGGGTGATTGATGCAGATTCGCAAGATCGAAATACAGAATTACAAAAAGCTGATCGGGCCTGTTTTGATTGATAAGATCGGCGACGGAATCACCGTGATCGCCGGAGATAATGAGGAAGGCAAAAGTACGCTTCTCCAAGCTCTTCGGGCAGCATTGTTCGACAGACATAATCTCACGGGGGACGCAGCGGATGCGATGCAGCCCTTCGGACATCGTGTCCGTCCTGAGATCGGGCTCGAATTTGAGATCGGGGGCATCACCTACAGGCTCAAGAAAGGCTATTGCCAAAAGCCCCATGCTGAACTCGTTATGCCGAACGGCGTCGTCCTGACGGGACCTGATGCCGAGGAGAAGCTCCAGGAGCTACTGCGCTTCCGCCCACCCGGAAAGGGCCAAGGGAAGCCAGAACAGCATCATGGCGTGTTCGGCATGTTCTGGATCGAGCAGGGCCGCGCTTTCAGCCCGCTCCCTCTAAGTCCGGACAACCGAACCACATTGATGGGCGCGCTCGAAAGCGAAGTCGGCCAAGTGCTCGGCGGCGCGAGAGGCCGGACCCTAAAGGATAATATTGCCGCGCGTTATCGCGTGGTCTTCACCGATGGCGGGAAACCCCGTGGCGCCTATGCGGAGGCGATTTCTCTGGCGGAAAAGCTGGAAGCGGAAATTGGCCCCAAGCGAGAGCAGCTAAAGCAATATGAGGACAAAGTAGACGAATTGGCCCGAACGCGGGATCGGCTGTCTGGATATGAGAAGGAAGGGCGACTGGCCCGTGCGGAGGATGGTCTCAAGACCGCCCAAGCGAAGCTCGATCATATTGGCAACCTCGAAAACAATGTCGCCGCTGCTGAACAGGCATTTCGCCTAGCGGAAGCTGATGTCCGGTCCCCGACAACCGCCGTGACGCAGCGCGATGCTCTTATCGAACGTGAAAATAAAGATCGCGACGAGGCAGGCAGTTTCAATGTTCCACTAAAGAGAACCGAGGAAGCCGTTACGCGCTTGTCGGAAGACTTCACGGTGCGCGCTGATGCGCTCAAGGCCGCTGAGTCCATGTTGGATGAAGCGAATAAGAGACTTCTTGCAATTGACCAGACGATTGAACGCCGGCGTTTGACCGCTGAGCGGGATCGTCTGGCGGCTGCGCTTGACGCAGCGAAAACTGCCGACGGCACCGCCCGAGAAGCCCGTGCCGAATCGTCGGCTATTAAAGTGGATGCCGCGGATCTGAAACGACTCCGGACTTTCGATCAGAAGCGGATTGAGGCAGAAGGCGCACTTGCCGGATGCTCTACGCTGATTCAGTTTCAGTTGAAAGCGGATAATCCTGTAATGGTAGGCGGCACCGCAGCCCCATCGTCCGGCGACGTGTCCATAACCGATCCAACGAAGTTGGAGATCGTAGGCACAGGCACCATCACGATTATTCCTGGCGGCGAAGAACTCTCGACGAAACGCAGGAACGCAGAAACTGCCCGCGAGGCATTCCATAGTGCTCTGCAGAAACTCGGGTGTGCCTCGCTCGCGGAAGTGGAACGCTCGGTGCAGGAACGCCAAGCTTACGATGCCGATGCGGACAAGTACGCGGAAGTGTTGAAAATTCATGCACCCGAAGGTGTCGATAAACTCAGTGAACAACTGTCAGACGCTATCGCCTTAATAGCGAAACTTCCCGAGGCCGAGGATGATAGCGGCTTAGACCGGGCCACCGCATTGGCAGCGCAACGAGAAGCCGACCAGCGAGTCAAGAGTGCGCGGACGCAGCGTGATACTTGCCAAGCGAAACTTGGCGAGGCTCAGCAGGAGTTGGCGAAGCAGCGAGCGCTCAGCAGTTCAGCCGCCCAGAAGGCCGCAGGCACCGCCGCCGAACTCGAACGGGCGCGTCAGGAGAAGGCCGATAATGTGCTGCGCGGGGAATTGGCGACCGCGACAAATCAGCTAACTCAGGCGAAAGCCGTTCTTGAACAGGCTCAGCGGCTGCTCGCCGAGGCCGATCCCGAAGTAGCGCGGCTATCCTTTGAGAGTGCGCGCGACGGCCACAAGGCCATTCGAGACGAAATAGATAGATTATGCACCACGACCGAAAGGCTTGCCTTGGAACTGCAATTGCTTGGGCAGCAAGGGCTTGGTGAAGCTATTCAGGAACTTGAGGGCCAGCTTGCCCTCGCAATAGCGCGGCGGGATAGCGCGAAGAAAGATGCCGACGCCCTCAAACTTCTCTACCACACCCTTGTCCGTGCAGAGCAGCACGCTCGCGAAGCGTTCCTCGCCCCGGTGCAAAAGCGCGTGCAGCCCTATTTGAGACTACTCCTCCCGGAGAGTGAACTCGTGCTTTCCGAGGATGATCTTGGCGTCACGGCACTCCGGCGCAATGGGCAGGACGAGCCGTTTGAATCCCTCAGTGTAGGAGCGAGGGAACAGGTTGCCGTTCTCACGCGTCTAGCGTTCGCCGATTTGCTGCGCGAGCGAGGCGTCGTCGCGCCGGTTGTTCTCGATGATGCGCTAGTGAATAGCGATCCGCGCCGTTTCGAGCGCATGTTGCTAGCGATCCGACGAGCGGCGAAGAATCTTCAAATCATCGTGCTGACCTGTGACGAGGCGGATTGGGTGCAGGCGGGCGCGCCGATGATCCGACTCCAAGATTGCATCGGCATGCGGGCAAACTAATAGTTGTAATATTCTAGGGACCGATTGAGCTCAAACCGTCCGGCGTCGCACGTGGACCTGGATGCGATAGCTGTCAAACTTCACTTCATGGACCCACTGCGGGCCGTTCGGGATAACATCGGATAGTGTCGCCAGCTTGGGATCAATGAAGCCGGGCATCTCTGCCCCGGGTCCGGGTGACGGTCCTGGAGGCTAGCAGGTGCTTCGCGCGCATGGCAGCGACTCAGTGGCGGGAGCCAGAAAATGGCCCGCGTCCCGATCTCGGGAACCCCGCGATTTAACTCACGTTGGTTCTGATGGAGAACCCAGGGAGATTGCCATGGCTACCAATGCACCTGCAGGTGATGGGCATCGCAACGGCGCCGTCCGGAAACGCACGCAGTTGAAGACCAAGGTGCAGGGCGAAGAGCGGTTCGTGAAGCGCAGCAAAGCGACCGGGCAGTTCATGGACCAAAAGGAGGACAGGACCAAGTTCAAGGGCGTCCGTCGCGAGAAGTGACAGGGCAGGAACGCAGCCTTCAGCCCCACGGCCACACGTCCGACTGCCCGGACAAGGGTAAAGGCGAGGAATGCGCCGATTCTGCAGGCAACCATACGGACATCTTCTGTGACGGATGCCACGAGTGGTTTACCGAGCCCCAGGTCCTGCGCAACGGCTCTGATATAGCCTGGCCCTCGGGGTGGACTGAGGAACAAGCCGGGCGTTGGCGGAAGGACCACCATCTAGAGCGCCCGTCTGCTTAGGCTGGCGGCGTGAATATTGCGACCTTCAACATAAACAATGTCAACAAGAGGCTCGCGAACCTGCTCGCTTGGCTCTCGTCCGAGAGTCCCGATGTGGTTTGCCTACAAGAGCTGAAGTCGGAGACCCGTAGCTTCCCCATAGCGGCCATCGAAGACGCCGGTTATCACGCCGTATGGCAGGGCCAGCGCACCTGGAACGGTGTGGCGATCCTGCCCAAAAGCAGCCAGTCCTGACGCGCCGGGCACTTCCTGGCAACAAGGATGACGATCAGGCCCGATACATAGAAGCCGCGGTCTCGGGCGTTATCATCGGGTGCATCTATTTGCCGAACGGCAATCCACAGCCTGGGCCGAAGTTCGACTACAAAATCTCTTGGTTTGATCGACTCATCAAGCACGCTCGGAGCCTAGACAAGGAGGGGCTGCCGATGGTTCTCGCCGGAGATTTCAACGTCGTGCCCGATTTATCCATCGACATTTATCCGACGCGGTCGTGGGATAAGGATGCACTGACCCAGCCGCAGCCCCGCGCCCGGTTCGCCCTTCTTCAACAAGAAGGCTGGCTCGACAGCCTGTGGGCCAAACATCCAGGTGAACGCCTGTACACATACTGGGACTACAAGAGGCAGCGTTGGGAAAGGAATGGGGGCCTGCGACTGGACCACCTCTTGCTCAACAAACCACTGCGCAAACGGTTGTCCGCGCCGCCCACAAAGCAGGGTCCCCTCCTACCAGCGTCGAATGCCACCCCGACGGCAGGATCGTTTTGTGCTTTGGTCAGCCCCCGGTCGATGCGGAGGACGTTCTCGACCGTGAGCTCATGGAGTGGAAGCACGGAAATGCCAATGGTTAAAATCAAAGGGAGCCCCGTAAAGGTCCGGTCGAAAGGCCGCGACTATTGGTATGCATGGCGGAAGGGACCCCGGCTCTTGAGCGAGCCGGGGTCGCCCCAGTTCTTGCAGGAGCTCGCGGATGCCATAGCGGCCCGAAATTTGCCCGCCGGTCCCGATAAAATTGCTGTACTGGTGGCCCAGTACAAAGCGAGCTCAGATTTCCAGGACCTTTCCACCTCGACCAAGGACCTCTGGTCGCCCTGGCTGGACAAAATCAGGGATCACTTCGGGAAGCTCAGCCTCCGTCAATTCGACCGCATCACGATGAAACCGGAGATCAGGCGGTGGCACTCTTCTTATAAAGCGACACCCCGAGCCGCTGACACTGGACTGCAAGTGCTGTCCCGAGTGCTCAGCTTCGGTATCTCGGAGGGCAAACTGGCTACCAACCAGTGCGGGGAGATTGAATACCTGCACCGCTCAGACCGCGCGGACATCATATGGACGCCGGATGACCTCGCGATCCTGCTGCCCCATGCCTCGCCAGAAGTGTCCCAAGCCGTACGGCTCGCTGCGCTGACCGGCCTACGACGGGCCGATCTGTTTAAGCTGGCCTGGAGCCATGTTCACCTGGAGAGAGGCTACATCGAGCTCAAGACCAACAAGGGCCAAGGGAAGCGGACGGTGCTGATCCCGCTCTATGATGAACTGCGGACCCTTATCGAGAGCCTGCCCAAGAGGGCCGCGACGGTTCTCACGAGCTCGAAAAAGCGGCCCTGGACGGGGGACGGATTTGGGTCGTCCTGGTGGAAGACCCTGCAGGACGCTGGAATGGGCGGAACTGAACTCCGGTTTCACGACCTCAGGGGGACTGCGGCCACAAACTTCTTCCGGGCCAACTTTACCAACCGGGAGATCGCCGAGACCTTGGGCTGGGCCGAGGAGCGGGTCGAACGCCTGATAGACCGCTACGTCAAGCGGGATGAAATCATACGGGACCGAATCCGCCGGATGGACACGACAAAGCGCCAGACAGCCTAGCTGCCACGAAGCCCGCCCGGCAAGGCGGGCTTCTTTGTTCCGGGTCAGAACGGCCAGAAGAACAAATTCTGCAAAACCGACTGCAAAACCGTTCTGGGGATTTCAGCTAAGTGCTGGAGCGGGTGAAGGGAATCGAACCCTCGTATGCAGCTTGGGAAGCTGCCGTTCTACCATTGAACTACACCCGCAGAGGCGCCTTTTGGCTCCTTTTTGGCTCAGTCTTGTACCAAGGGGCTGATTCGTGGGTCAATCGGCCATTGGAGGGGAAAGATGGCTGAATATGACCGCCTGTTGGCCGAGGCCAAAGCGCTCGGTATCCCGACCAATTCCCAGGTCTACAAGCCGCGGTCTGACGCCTGGACCGAACTTCAGATCACGGAATGGGAGCTTCATCGCCGCATTAAAGAAGAAGAGCGACATCGGCGAGAGCATAAACTTTGGATCGTAGCCGTCATTTCCGCGGTCGTGTCTGTTCTTTCGGCTCTCGCTGCGTGGGCGGCAGTCTTTGCCCATCGATGAATAAACGCCTATTTCGGCTTGCTCGCTTTGTTCGACTTATTTATCGCCATCTTGTACAGCCCGGCGCTAGTGCGCTGGGTCGTTGATCCTCGGACATTAACTAATTTCGTCCCGTTCTTATTCACGATCTTTCGAGTGTGCTGCTTCGTATTCCAGATGCTCTTGCCCATTGGTCCCCTCCAGTTTGCATGTGGCAAGTTCGCCGCGAGGGCTCTCTTTGTCAAAAGTTTTGTGGCGGAAAGGTCAACAATGCCGGCAATACTCTCTGAGTTTGAACTTAAGCAGCCCACCGAACTTGGCCGCCTTTAAGCATTCCTGAAAGAGGAGATGCGGCCGCTCAGTGGGATACCCCTTAAACATCGTTGAGATGCGTGTGTCGGTCACCCGCGCCCGTGGCGCTTTATATCGTGATGCTCACCGGTTTGGGAAGCTGCGTTCGCCCAGCGCCTCGCTTGTGCTCGGCGCGTTCGGCCCTCAAATCGATCCACTGGATCGATTTGACCGGCCTTACGACCGGTCGGGCCTCACCCCTCAAACTGGATATAGTCCTCGCGGACCGGACAGAAGACATCCAATATCCTGCAATCGGTAAGCGCCCGCCCCGAATGCACCGCATGGGGCGGAATGACACTGACCGACCCTGGCCGAAGCAGCTGCGCGACGCCGTCCACGACAATTTCGAACTCGCCCTCAAACATGTGCGCGACCTGTTCATGGGGATGGGCGTGTTCGGGCAGGACCGTTCCGGCCGGGACTTCCCAATAGACGAAGGTCATGCTCGGCGATCTGATGAATTTTCCGCGCCAGCCCGGAAAGGGCGACTTCACCGGCAGGTCATCGAGGTTTGTACTGGTCATCGCGGTGCCGCCCTCTTGTTCAGCGAGCAATCCACTACACCCCGGCGGGAGCACGCGCGTCAACGAGCCCGCCCGAATATCCGGCAAACCGATATTTCCGGCAATCCGGCCTAAGCCTAGCGCAGCGAACAGGCCGCCCTTAGGCCGCTCACATCGTCGGCCGTGAGGACAAGTTTTTCCGTCTGGATCAGCGCCGCCATGATGGAAGACGCGTTGGCGTTATGCTTGACCCCCAAGGCGTGCCCCAGCTCGTGGGACAGAACGATCCGCAGCCCCACCTCATTGTGATACTGGTAGATTTCGATCCGCTGTTCGCCACCCTGTTTGACGTAGCGGCCCTCTTCAAACTTGGCATCGAATGAGCCCGACAAAGTGTTCGCTTCATCGCGGGCGCGCACCAAGAGGGCATTGTGGGCCCTGACCAGCTCGTTCATCTCGGCGGTCAGGTTGTTCAGCTCCTGCTTTTGCGCCTCCAATGCGTCAGCCTGCCTGCGCAAGGTCAGGCCCTCGCTCCCCAGACGCTGGTATTCGCCTTCCGGCGGCCCACCTTTCTGATTGAACTGCGTGACCGTCTTGTTGTGATCATCCAGAACCTGTCGGTAGGCAGCGGCCTGGGCCGAATAGGACTGGTCAAGCAGGCGGTACTTGGCCTGAAGGGGGAGCAGTTTGTCCTTGATCGCATCGATCTGCGCCAGTTTCTCCACGATGCTGGAGCGGACGGCGATCAGGCGCTGCGTCGTTTCCTGTCGGCTGTCATAGACAAGATTGATTTCCAGAGGGCCTTTTTCATCCCGGATGAAAAGTGGATGGCCGGCGGCAGCCTCCCAGATTTTACCCGCTTCCTCCACATCATGCCGCAATTCCTCGCGCGTAATGCCAAAGCGCGGATCCACTGTGCCTATCCGGTATTTGATCGGCGTCTGGCAGGCCGGCTCTGCGTCGGGGCGCGCGCCTGCGGACGAGATCGAGCCGGACAGGCCCAAACCCAACGCGACCGCCAGGACAAGCTTCGCCGCCATGTCTCTATTTAAGCCGCCCAATTGTTAGCGGGTTATTGTCGCGATCCACCATATTTGCGTGGGTGTCCCGGCCGCCCGGTCTGCCGTCCCTCTTCCGCACCGGTGGCTGGCGATCAACCTCCGGCAATTGCCAAAACCCCTGCCGGTTCCGGTGGTTACCAAGGTCCCTGCGCGCCAGGCGTCGCGGCGAGCTCATTGCTGACCTGCCGCTGCGGCTTGGCCGGCGGCCGCTTCAGCAGCTGTCCCTGGTCGTCGATCGGCTCGCCGCGATTGTCCATGCCCACGCCGTCGGGATAGTGCGGCCGGTCCAGGGTCTTGAGAAAGAAATCCTTGCTGGAAAGCTCGACAATGCTGTGCTCCATGCCCGGATAGGCCGCCTCGCCGGTCCCGGCCGGCACGGCCTGCGGCACCCGGCTGGCGGCGCCCTGGATCATATTGGCACGGATCGCCTCGAAGATTTTCTTGCGCTTGAGATCGCCGACCAGAACGGGAATGTCCATCGGCTTGTCTGGGTCCACAACGAATGCCGAAGCCAGCCTCAGGCGGTACGCCGTGGAGATTCCGTCATATTTTCCCGTCTGGCTGTTGTACAGGCCATCGGCATTGCGCCGCAGGGCATAGTAAAGCGCGACATGGTCTTCATGCTCGCGCACGCCCTGCTGGCCGCCATCCTGCGCGAACGTATTTTCCGCATAGAGATCGCGCCAGTTGCGATAGCCGCCGATCAGGCCGGTGGCGGTGAGCCCGTCGGGCGCGATCTTGAGCCGAAGCCTGCCCCGATGGAAATCGGCATCCCCCGTCTGGTCATAGAACCAAGCGATGCGCGGGCTGTGCAGTTCCGCGACCTGCTCGCTTTCCACCACACCAGCTTTGATCCTGGCTTTCATCCTGGTGTACTGGGCCGATTTGACGATGCGATAGGAATAATCCTGCGCTATGGCGCCCCGCGCATCGCGCACGATCTTGTCGGGTGAATAACCGACTTCTACCGTGGCATCATCGTCGTTCCGGGGGTCCTGATTGCCCGAGACACGGACGACCATGGTGTAAAGGCCTTCCTGCATCTTGTCGTTGGCACGCAGGTCCAAGGTGGCGTTGCCGTTGCCACGCCAGGGCGCGTCACAGCCCCAGGCCCGGTAGAGTTTGTTGTCAATCCCCTTCTCGCCTTCCGGGCTGATGAAATCCGCCGGCTTGATCTTGCCGTCGAGATCGAAACCGTCACCGATAGCGCCGGTGACCTGGGGCTGCCCCGGATCCTCGGCGGCCCAGGGGTTCACATAGGTCTCGATGCCGCGACGATAGGCGCGATAGGCAAGAGCGCGCACCCAGATGCTGAAGCGTGTCTCCAGCGGCGATCTGACATTGTCCAGGCCGGGCGGCACCGCGACCCGGTCGGCTTCCTGGGGCAGCCGCCATGTCTGCCGCGCCACCGCTTTGCGCGTCTGGTCTGGATTGGCGAAATGCCGCGTGCTGCCATGCGGACAATCGACGCCGGGTTCGATCTCTCCGGCATGGGCATAGTCCGCCCGTCCGCCGTAGCGGAAAGCATACTCATAAGCTCCAACGACAAAGCTGCGGACCCAGGGCGCGGCGCTGGCGGGCCCGGTTGCCGGCACCGCAACCAAAATGGTGGAAATCAGAAGACGCTTTCCCAGGACCATCACGATACCCCTGGTGTATGACGCAAAGAGCCTTTCGCGCGTCTATCCTATCACGTGTGCCAGGCCAGACGAGACGGGGGAAGCGGCCATGAGACCGCCTTTGCGCCATCTTTACGCGGAGACAGCGCACTTTCGCTTCAGCGTCTCGGCTGCCGCACTGCAATAAAGGAGATCTGCTCACCCGTGGCTGTCTTCTGATCGAAGCTGTTCTGCAGACTGGTCCGCACCGGGAAGGCGCCTTTGAAAAAAGTGGCGTAGAGCTTCTGTACCTTGTCCAGGTCCTTGATATCGCGGACATAGACGACGGCCTGCACCACATCGGAAAAATCCATGTCCGCTTCCTGCAGGTCATCCAGAAGATTGCGCATGGTCTGGCGCAGCTGCAGTTCGACATCCTGGGTCACGATGCCCTGGTCTGGAATGAACCCGCTCTTGCCCGACATGTAATAAGTGTCGCGGTAGAGAATGCCCGGGCTGGCGGTGGGACTGGGCGGCATGTTCCTGGGCCGGATGGACTTGCGCTGGGAAAGATCGGCGCCGGCAATCGCGGTGAAGACAATGTGCGCGCGCCCCGGTAACGCCGCCACTTCGATGGTGCCGCGCCCGGGCGTGTTGCCGAACTCGAAATAGCTCGCATAGACCTTGTTCATCGCCGTCACCTGCGCCTGTTGCGGCTGGCCGTTATGGGCGATCACGCCGGAGGTGCCCTGCGGGCCGGATCCGGTCTCGGGGCTGGCCAGATAGGGATTGGTCCAGAGCACATTGGCCATGGTCATGTTGGCGGTCTTCAGGACGGCGCCGACATTCTCCAGGCTCTGCTTCACTTCATCGGAATAGTCGGCCGGCAGCTTTCCGGTCTTTGGATCGGCGCCGCTCTGGGCCGAAATGTAGAGGACATCATCGACCAGGATGCCGGCCGGATCGGTGCGCCGGCCATGCGGCCAGCCTGCTGGGGTGATGACCTGGCGCCTGGCGCTGCTGACTGCGGCGATGGCGTTTATCTGAATCCTTTGCCCGCCGGGCAGGTTGGCGACCACCAGCACGGTGCGCGCCGGCGCACTGGCACCGATGCTGTCCCAATAGGCATCGTTCATGACCGCGATGTCTTGGGGTCTGGTGACATAGACCTGCACCCAGACCAGATTGCCCATGTCCATGCCGGAGGCTTGCAGCACTTCACGCAGATGGCTGAGAGACTGCTTTACTTCCTGCGGAAAAGAAGTCGGCAGGCTGCCGTCGCCGTTGCGGCCATCCTGCGCGGCGACATAGAGCGTGTTGCCGGCCAGCACGCCGTCACTGGAGGCAGTGCCCGCCTGGCGCCCACTCACTTTTATGCCCTTGTAGGGGCCGCCTTGGGACTGCGCCTGGGCCGCCCCTGCACAGCAGAGCGCAGCCAGCAGCACGACCAGGATCCTTGCAGCGCAGCCTGCTTTCGTGGAGCTCATCTCATCCCTCGGCTCTGAGCGGCGCGGCGAAGCATCGGCGGCGAGCACGCCCTTGTCCAGCCAAAGAAAAAGGGCTCCCGTTTGCGGGAGCCCCTTCTCTGCCCCTTGGGTGCGGCTCAGTAGTTGAGACGCACGCCGACACGGAACATGCGGCCGATCACGTCGTAGAGCACCTGGTTGTTGTCCTGGGTGCCGATATCCGGCGGCCGGATGTTCGAGATGTTATCGATCTTGGTATAGAACTGGGTCTGGGGGCTGTAATCCCAGTGCAAGCCGACATCAAGGTAGAACATGGAACTGACCTTGTTGAAGTTGATCGTCGGCCACTGAATTGTCGGCGCCGGGCAACTGCCGGGATTGCAAACGATGTAATTGCGGTTAGGGGTGGTGACGCCGGGTGAATACCAACGCTCCGTCAGGTCGAAACCCCAAATGTCGTTCGTATAGCTCTGGGTTTCGTAAATCTTGTAGTTGAAGATGTCACCGCCGAACTGGGTGTAGGTCTGGCCGTTATTGCCGGCGTTCACCGCACCGGTCAGTTCCTGATTCTGCTGGGTACCTGGAATGCCCGAGCTGAAAATGAACTTGCTGATGTGGTTGACCAATGACCGCAAGGTGAAGGTACCGGGAACGTCGTAATCCTGCAGGTCGAAGGTGTAGGAGGTTTCGATGTCAAAGCCGTCGGTCACCATGGTCGCGGCATTGAAGGGCTGGGCAATGATCTGCACGACGTTGTTGGGATCGGTGACCCGGCCTGGGACAGCAAGGGATTGCGGTTGGCCGTTTGCCGTCCTGATCGCGGTCTGGGCACACCAATTGTTGAACGGGATCACCCCCGTTGCCTGGAAGAAGCACTGGTCCTCGATGTTCTGGGTACCATAGCTGAAAATCGCCTTGGCCAGACCGATGCGGAAGTAGTCGATCGAAGTCTGGAAGCCCGGAAGGAAGTCCGGCTGCCATACGATACCGAGCGCGGTGGTGTATGCCCGTTCCGGTTTCAGACCGAGATTGCCCGCGGTAACACCGATCAGGTTGTGATTGATGTCGGTGGGGAAAAAGTCGTTGTTGAAGCTGCCATTGGCGCCAACCGGCGGCGGCTCCAGTTCCGACAGGTTCGGGGCGCGAATGTCGCGGGATTGGGTGCCGCGAATGGTAACGCCCGGAAGGGGTGTGGCCCAGGTCAGGCCCACCTTCCAGGTATTGGCATCGCCAGCGGTTGAATAGCGCGCATGGCGGCCCGCGATATCCGCGTCGATCTTGCCCCAGAATTGATCGTTGAGCAGCGGGACACCGAATTCCAGGAACACTTCGTTCACATGGTAGGTGCCGCGGCCGTTCTTGTAGTTACCGGCGTTGTACGCGCCGAGCGGACCCCAGGTGGTCAAACCGCAATCGATGAAGGGATCGGTGCAGGGTTCGTTGACGGTGGGCGGGGTGGAGGCGGTCACGCCAGCGGCATAGGGGTCGGAACGCTGCGAATAATGTTCCTCGCGATAGGCGTAACCCGCCGCGACCGCAACCGGACCGGCCCAAAGTTCAAACGGCGAGCCGTTGATGCTGAAGTCGAAGGATTCCTGCCGGTTGGTCTGGATCGAACTGATGTGCTGAAGTTGGCCGGCCGGGACCTGCTGGTTGTCGAAATAGGCTTGCGCCGCCGGGTTGATGGGCGAATTGCCGAAGGGATTGAAGGGCACGCAGCCGAAAGACTGGGCGAGGGTGTTGCGGCAGACGATGTTGCCGGCCGCATTGACCACCGCGTCCTGCGCCAGATTGAAGCGTGAGAGCAGGGTGTTGTCTGGATTTCCCGTCGCCGGATTCACCGGCGTGTTCGACAGCGGCATGTTGTAGATCTTGACGCTGGTGTTGCTTTCACCATGCTCGAAATACGAGGCCCAGTTCCACTTGCTGCCGAACAGGTCGAAGAGGCCGTCACCACCCACAACAAAGCGGCGGGTTTGGCGATAGATGTGCATGTTCTGGTCGGTCAGGATATTGGCCCAGTTGCTGCCGAACGGAATGCCGACGCCGTTATCGTTGATGTTCTTGCCGGCGGGGGTGGGATAGGCAGCCAGACATGCCGCCAGCGTGTCCGCCGCGCTGAGATTGGCGCCGAACAGATTTGTTGCCGGCAGATAGGCGTTATCGCAGTGAATGAAGCCGGATTTGTCCGAATTGCCCTGGGCCGGCGTGTTCTCGGTGCGAACGCCGGAATAGGTCAGGGTGGCGTAGACTTCCGTGTCTGGGGTCAGGTCATAGGACGCGCGCATATACACGCTGCCGCGGGTGAGCGGATTTATCAGGCCCTGGGTGAATTCATGGGTGTCGACCTGGTCGCCCGGCGCGGTGGGGGTACCGAAGCACCTGCCGCCGATGGCGCCGACCAGCCCGCCGGTCGCATTTCTGGTGCAGCTGCCGGCAAGGGGTTCGGGATAGGCAACCCCGTTAGAGCCGAAGGTATAGCCGGCCTTGGGACCGTTCTGGACCAGGCCATAGGCCGCAAACTGGGTCTGCATCATCAGCGGACCATAGAAAGACTGCGGCTGGCCCACCGGAGTCTGGGAGGGCGTGCTGCCGTACGTCGCAGTGCCCGACGTCCGCGAGAGATCGCGGCCACCGATATTGCCTG
The DNA here is from genome assembly GCA_964421935.1 of uncultured Rhizobium sp. Classification (GTDB taxonomy): domain Bacteria; phylum Pseudomonadota; class Alphaproteobacteria; order Micropepsales; family Micropepsaceae; genus Rhizomicrobium. The sequence goes on from CAYQZM010000207.1 coordinate 30,780, forward strand.
GCAGCGCCGTATGCTGCTGGCTCTGCGGATAGCGCGGCAGCAGACCGTCATTGTAGCTGTATTCGACCGCCGTTTCGAAATGCCCCCGGCCACCGGCAAAGGCTGTACCCGCAGCGGCCTGCCAGGTCACATTGCCCATGTCGCCGTAGCCGGAAAGGCCGGCCACCGCGTTCATCTTGAAGCCTTCGTACTTCTTGTCGGTCACGAAGTTGACCACGCCGGCCACCGCGTCCGAACCCCAGGCGGCCGATGCGCCGCCGGTCACGATGTCCACACGCTGGATCAGCATCTGCGGCACCATGCTGACGTCCACGGTGCCGTTCAGGTTGGCAGCGACGTAGCGCTGATTGTCGATAAGGACCAGGGTGCGCAGGGGCGAGAGACCGCGCAGGCCGATGGCCGACAAGCCGATCAGTCCGTTGGAGGTGGTGCCCGCCTGCGCGGCGGCGCCTGTCGAACCCTGCACGGCAGGCAGGTTGGTCAGGGTATCGAAGACACTGGGCTTGGCTTGTGCTTGAATATCCGCAGCGCCGATGACGGTCGTCGGTGTCGGTGCATCAAAGCCCGCCGCCTGCAGACGCGTGGAGGTGACGATAACCTGCTCCACATTCTCTTGCGCCATCGCCGCACCTGCGCCGAGCGCCAGAATGGCCGCACCGCTCGCAAGACGCGCACGCGTCTTGGTAAGACCGAAAAGCATGAGAGCCCCCCTCTAAAACTTTCGTTATGGATGAATTTGAACTCACATGGTTTGCGGCGACAAGGGCGCAAACGGGCGGAAAAGCTGGCTAAATCGGGGAAATGACAAAACGTCGTGGACCTGTTGCTCGCAAGTACCAGTGTATACATGACGTAGCTGTCATTATGCTTTAGATAGATTGCATAAAGGGTTAGGTCAGATGGCGACAGGAAAACCCGTCCGTTTCACCGACGCAGATGCAGCACGGCGATACCTGGAAACGCTGCTATGGCACGATGGTCCGGTCTGTCCCCACTGCCGAGTCGTGGGTCATGCCACGGCGCTGAAAGGCAAATCCACGCGGCCTGGCGTGTACTGGTGCAATGCCTGCAGAAAGCCGTTCAGCGTCACGGTCGGCACCATCTACGAACGCTCTCACATCCCGCTGAATGTCTGGCTCTATGCCAACCATCTGCTTTGCGGCAGCAAGACCGGCATTTCCGCGCAGCGTTTGGCGCGCATGCTCGGTGTTTCCTACAAGACCGCCTGGCACATGGTCCGCCATATTCGCGCGGCGATATCTTCCGATCCCGCCGACAAGCCGTCCTGATCGCTTGATGATTTCGCGCTGAAGCAACCGGAAGCTATCGCTGAACTTCCGAGATTTTCGAGTCAGCCTTGCCCTTTGGCTTCATCTCGACATGCGGTTTGGGCGGGGTTTTCAGCATTCGCAGCAGGATTTCGTCTTCACGCTTTTGGCTGTCTGATTTTGCCATGAAGCGCTCTTCGTCCGCTTTAGGGTGTGCCGGGCTTGTAGCCGGGGCCGCGCAATACCTGGCCGGGAAGCGCGTTGGTGGGCTTGCCATTCGCCACCACCGCCACACCGTTGACGAACACCCAGTCAACGCCCTTGGAATAGCGAGCCGGATCGTCATAAGTCGCCACGTCTTGAACCGTGGCGGGATCGAACACCACCACATCGGCTTTCATGCCCTGGCGCAGAAGGCCGCGGTCTGCCAGTCCGAGCCGGTTGGCGGCCTGGGACGTCATCTTCCGGATCGCCTCTTCCAGGGTGAAGACATGGCGCTTGCGCACATATTCCGCCAGCAGGCGCGTGTGACTGGCGAAAGAGCGCGGATGCGGACTGCCAAAGGCCGTACGCACACCAGCCGGCAGGGCAATGCCGTCCGAGCCGATATCCATCCAGGGATTGTTCAGCATCTCGACGACAATCGCATCGCGCTTGCCGGTTGGGATGCCCATGTCGAAACCTTCGCCCTTCATCTTGACCAGGATGTTCACGATGGCTTCTTCGGGGGCCACATGCATCGTGCCGGCGATCTGGGTCACGGTCTTGCCGTCATAATCGGGATTGGCCGAGGCCACCTTGGTCCGGGAGTAATCGCTGTGCTTGGCCTTCATCTCTGTCAGGATGCGGGCGCGGCTGTCAGGCTTCTGCAGGCGCGCCACGATGTCGGCAGAATTGCCCTCCAGCGCCCATTCGGGCAGCGACTGACGCAGATAGCTCCAGCCGGTTTCGTAGGGATAGGAATTGCCGGTGATGTCCACGCCATCCGCGCGCGCCTGACGCAGCACCCGAAGATAGCCGTCGGGGTCCATGCCAACGCTGGCGCCCAGATGGAATATCTCCACCGGGATATGGGCGCCCTTGGCCACCGCGATCGCTTCGCGCAACCCGTCAACGCCGGTGGCATTGCGGATGTGGATCGCAAAGATGCCGCCATAACTGCCCGCGACCTTGCACAATTCGACCATCTGGGGGACGTCGAAGAAGGAATTGGGCACGTACCACATGCCTGCCGACACGCCGAAAGCGCCCTCTTCCATCGCCTGGCGCACCAGTTGCTTCATCCGGTCCATCTGCGCCGGTGTCGGCTTGGTGTTGCCATAGCCCATGGCCGAAGCGCGCACCTGGCCCATGCCGACATAGGACGCGACGTTCAGGCCGATGCCTTTCTTCTCCAGATAGGAGAAAAAGCCGCCCAAGGTGGTCCAGCTGCGCTTGACCGGCGGCGTCACCATCATGGGATCGTCCACCGCCGGACCAAGCACGGGACCGGCCGAAAGATGCTCGCCCATCACATCGGTGGTGATGCCCTGGGTGACCTTGCTGAGCGCACGGCCGTCCAGCGATAGGCCGAACTCGGAATGGGAATGCATGTCGATGAAGCCGGGCGATATCACCTTGCCGGCGGCGTCGATCACGCGCTTTGCCGTCACGGGCGCGCGGCCGACATACACAATCTTGTCGCCGGTGATGGCGACATTGGCCTGCACCCACGGACCGCCACTGCCATCCACGACATGGCCGTTCTTGATCAGGATATCCGCCTGGGTCGGGCCTTGCGCCTCGACGCTCGCCGCGCCAGCGAAAAGAAAAAGCGCGAGCGCGGCCACCTTGGGGCCCCAACCCTGTTTATGCGGTGCTGGTGCCATGAACAGCCCCCCGGCTTCTCGTCCCGCAAGGACCAGTGTGTGGAGGAAAGATCCTCCTGGCAACCCCGGTCTTTCCTTTTTGATGTTGCACGGCGCCATTGACGGCTCTTGCAAGTGATACCAACGTGGGCCGTTCCGACTTGGGGTGGGCTAGGAATGGACCGTCGGCACCTGTTGAAGAATTCGCTCGCGCTGGGCGGCCTTGTCGGTCTTGGCACCGCGGCATCCCGCACCGCGGCGGCCCAAACATCGGGTGTGCCATTCATGGACCGCCCGCCCAAGTTGATCCCGATGCGGGCACATCCCGACCGTATCTACGACATCAAGTGCTGCATCCGGCCGTTTCGCACCAAAGGCCCGCGCCTGGATGTCGAGCATATCGGCGATGCCATGGTGGTCCACAATTACGGCCATAGCGGTGCCGGCTGGTCGCTCTCCTGGGGTTCCGCCGACATGCAGGTGCAGAAGGCGATGTCGCGCAGCCCCAGGAAGATTGCCGTGCTAGGCTGCGGCATTATCGGGATTACCTCTGCGATCATGGCGCAACGGGCCGGCGCCCAGGTCACCATCTACACCCGCGAACTGTTTCATCGCACCCGATCGGTGCGCGCCAATGGCAGCTGGACGCCGGCCTCGCACATGGCACTGGCTTCGGAAGCCCCCTCCAACCTGGGCGACGTATGGGAGCGGATGACCCGCATCTCCTGGAAGAATTTGCGCCAGTTCGTCGGCATGGCCGGCGATCCGGTGAAGTTCGCCGACCATTATTATCTCTCCGACACGCCGTTCGATGCGCCGCCGCCCCCTCCTCCGCCAAGCCCGATTCCGATTCCGCAATATTACGAGCTGGGTGACCGGGTCGGCGACATCACCGCCGCGCGCCAGACCTTGACGCCCGACATCAACCCTTTCCCGGTACAGTATGCCCAGCGCACCACCTATCTGTTTTTCAATTTCAGCGAATATGGCCATGTGCTGATGAGCGCGTTCTTCGCCGCCGGCGGCAAGATCGTGATGCGCGATTTCCATTCGCCCAGCGAACTGGCCCATCTGCCCGAGAAGGTGATCATCAACTGCCCCGGCTATGCGGCACGCGATTTCTGGAAAGACACGGCGATGGTGCCCCATCGCGGCCAGACCGAGTGGCTGATCCCGCAGCCGGAAGTCAATTACGGGCTGACCTATCGCAACGTCGAAGCCCGTTCCAAGAGCGACGGCATCATGATGATCGATATCGGCGTGCCCGGCGGTCTGCCCAAGGGCTACGGCAACAGCAATGAGGTGCCAGATCGCGCAGAGGCCGAGCGGGCCGTGCGCGTGATGGAAGAACTTTTCTCGCGCTTCCCCGCCACCCCGGTTTGAGGAGAACGGTCATGCGACAGAGCAGAATTATTGGCTGCGCCCTGATATTGGGGCTGGGTATCGCAGGCGCCCAGGCCCGAACCTCGATCTGGGACGGTGTCTATACCGAGACCCAGGCCGAACATGGCCGCACGCTTTACATGCAGAATTGCGGCCGCTGCCACGGCGCCGATCTGTCGGGCACTTTTGAGATTCCACCACTTGTCGGGCGATTCATGCCGTACTGGTCCGGTTCCACCCTGGACACGCTGTTCGATTATGTCAGCACCGCGATGCCGCTTGGCAATCCCGGCTCGCTCAGCGCGGCCGCCAATACCGATATCGTGGCCTTCATCCTGAAGAGCAACGATATCCCATCGGGGGCAAAGGAACTCAGCAGCGGCCAGATGAAGACCATCAATTTCGATTCGGCCAAACCTTCGCCCAAGCGCCCGCCGAATTAGCGCGTTCGCCGCTTTCCTCACATTTTCCTTCGGGTTGCCCCCACGCAGCTATTTTGTTTCAATCGGTGGGCAAGCGGTTGCGGGCAAGTCCCATCGCTGGCGCAACTGGGGAAGTGCATGCGCCGTATTTTTTGGCTTTTCGTGCCCATATTGCTGGGCCTGATGGTGCCGGCCGCAGCGCGTCCCCGCGATGATGCACTGACCGGCGCGATCCGCTGCGGTGTCGTCACCGATTCCCGGCAATGGCTGGATTGCTACTACGGCGCCGCCCAGCCGGTACGCGCCGCGCTGGGGCTGGCCCCCGCGCTTGCAGGGCAGATCAGCCTGGCCGCATCGCCTCCGGCTGGCGGGGCGCCGCGCGATGAAGCGATACGCGACCAGGTAGTGGCGGGAGCCGCCGGCTGCACGCGCGAGACGGCGGATCGCCAGTGGCTGGATTGCTACTACGCCGCCGCGATGCCCATGCGCGTGCAGCTCGGCCTGTCGGCGCCGCAAGGCGCAGTCAGACCTGTGCCCGCCCCCGCGCCGCAGTTTGCGTCCATGCCGGCCGCGCCGGCGCCCGCCAAGCCCGCGGGTCCGCCGCCGATGCCACGCCCGGTCGGCATACTCGGCGGTATATTCAGTGATCCCAAGCCGGTGGTCCACAATGTGCCGATGCGGTCTTATGTCTTCGACAAGAACGGCGCTTTCACGGTGACGCTGCCGGATGGGCAGGTCTGGCGGCAGTCTCCCGAGGACGAGATTTATCATCGCGCCCGCTGGCGCCGGCCAGCCGAGCGGATGCTGGTCACCATCAAGCCGGACGCGATGCATACTTACATTCTGACGCTGTCGGATGAAAACTACATGTACAAGGTCCACCGCATACGCTGACAGGAGGCGCCATGTCTTCCACGTCCTATCTCCAAAGCGCCGCGGGCCGGCGCGCCTTTATCAAAACACTGGTCGCCACGCCGCTCTTCGCCGCCATGGCGACGCGCAGTTTCGCGGCCACGCTTGCAGCCGGCACCGGCAAGGCAATCGGCAATCCCTATGCCAGGCTGGGGGTCCGCACTGTCATCAACGGGCGCGGCACCTATACCTATCTGAGCGGCTGCCTAGAGCTACCGGAAGTTCGCCGTGCCGCGGAAGCAGCCTCTCATCACTTCGTGGACTTGTATGAGCTGCAGGCCGCCGCCGGCAGAAAGCTGGCGGAACTGTCCGGCGCCGAATCCGGCATCGTCACAGCGGGTGCGGCCGCCGCCATGGCCCAGGCGACAGCCGGCTGCATCGCCGGGACCGACCCGGAAAAAATCTGGCAGCTGCCCGACACGACCGGCCTGAAACATGAAGTGGTGATGCTGGGCGGGCGCAACGCCTTCGACAGCGCCCTGCGACTGGCCGGCGGCAAGTTGGTGATCGCGGCGGACGTGCGCGATCTGGCGGCAGCCATCACATCCCAGACCGCTTTGGTCTATACGACCTTCCGCGATGAACGGGTGCAGGACGCGCTGAAAGTCACCAAGGCGGCGGGCGTGCCGCTGCTGGTCGACGCTTCCTCCTCCGTGCCGCCCTTCGAGAATTTCACCAAATTCGCCAAATGGGGTGTGGACCTCTACACCGTCAGCGGCGGCAAGGGATTGGGGGGACCCCAATGCTCAGGCGTCCTCCTGGGCCGCAAAGACCTGATCGATGCCGCCATGGCCAACAGCGCGCCCTGGGAAGGGGCGGTCTGCCGCGCCATGAAGGTCGGCAAGGAAGAGATCATGGGCGTGCTGGCTGCCGTCGAATATTGGTCCAAGGCGGATCTCAACGCTCTCAACAGGATGTGGCAGGCCCGCGTCGAACGGGTCGCCAAGCTGGCGGAGACCGTGCCGGGCGTGACGACTTCGATCGAGATTCCGGTCGGAAGCAACTCCTATCCCACGCTGACGGTCAATTGGGATGAGGCGGCGTTCGGCCTGACCGTGGCGCAATGTGTCGACGAACTGCGCGGAGGCGAGCCATGCATCGAGCTCTTGTCTACCCAAGGCAATCGCAGCCTGTTGCCGCAGTTGCGTAAGGCCAGCGCCACGACCGTCAACAAGCTGCAGGTCGTCTCCATGACCCTGCAGCCCGGCGAGGAGCTGATCGTGGGTCGGCGCCTGCGCGAGGTTCTCAACAAGGCGCGCAAGGCGAAAGCGTAACACCGCCGAAGTAGCAGTTGAATCAGCGGCTTGTTGCACAACCGATCGTGAGCTGCGGCAGCGCTGCTTGCCGTGCGTCCAAATTGATGCACGATGGTGAGCTGCGATCAGAACAAATTGGTCCGGCATGTGCGCGGATCGGGATAATGGACCTTCAATCGGGGAACGACACCATGATCAACTCACGGAAATTCGCCGTCCTGACAGCCTTGGCGCTCTGCGCGTTTGCGGCGCCAGCCAGCGCGCAAAGCGTCACGCGCCTGCCACTGCCGAGCGGCACCACACCGATCGTTTCGGCCGTCACCGTGCCGCCCGGCTATACAACCTATTACATCAGCGGCACGCCGGCCGGCCCGATGCCCTCCGGCCAGTGGGGCGACACCACCGAGCAGACCAATGACTCGCTCACCAAGCTGGAAGCGATTCTCAAGCAGCTCGGTCTGACCTTCGGCGATGTCGTGAAAGCGACCGTTTTCCTGGGGGCTGATCCGGCCAACGGCAACAAGATCAATTTCCCGGCCATGAACGCGGAATGGGCCAAGCGCTTTGGCACCGCAGCCCAGCCCAACAAGCCCGCGCGTTCCACCGTCCAGGTCGGCCTGGCAACGCCGGGCGCCCTGGTCGAGATCGAGATGATCGCGGTCAAGAAGCAGTAAGCATCCTCAAGCGGCGGATTTTCTGCCAGGTCAAAAACCATGCCTGAAGGCAGCACCCGCTCGCTTCGCGCCGAGCCTACGGAGAAGACGACCTTCTATCCGCGCCTGTTCGGCAGGCGCGGCGCTATCGCCTGCGAGCATTACAGCGCCGCCCTGGCCGGCGTCGAGATGCTGCGCCAGGGCGGCAATGCGGTGGATGCCGCTTGCGCCGCCGCGCTGGTGGAAGGCGTGGTCAATCCGCAGATGCACACCATCGGCGGCGAACTCCCCATCCTGATTTCTGTGCCAGGTCGCACGGACGTGGTCTGCATCAACGGCAACATGGCGGCGCCGGGACGGGCGACGCCACAGGCCTTCCGCGACCTTGGCCACGAGGAGATTCCGGCGGAAGGCGTTCTGGCGGCCGGCGTGCCGGGCGCCCTGGGCGCTATCGTGGAAGCATTATCCCGTTTCGGCCGCTTGCGCTTCCAGGACGTATCCGCGCCGGCGATCGATCTGGCCAGGAACGGATTTCCCGCCCATTCAGGCCTGATCCGCCAGCACAAGTCCGGCATCACCGCCAATTTCGAGAAATTCGCGGCATGGCCGGGCACGGCGGCGATCTATCTGCCGAATGGCCGTATCCCAACGGAAGGCGAACTGCTGCGCAATCCTGCGCTGGCCGACATGTACCTTCACCTGGGCCAGGCCGAAAACACATGCAGCGGCGATCGCAAGGCGGGATTGCGCGCGGTGTTCGATGCCTTCTATCGCGGCGATGTCGCGACAGAGATTGTCCGGTTTGTCAAAGACCAGGGCGGTCTTCTGCTGGAGACGGATTTCCACCGGTTCGAGATTCCCGTCGAGAACAGCGTCCATGTCCAGTATGCCGGCGTGGAAATCCACAAATGCGGGCCTTGGAACCAGGGGCCCGTACTGCTGCAGTCGCTGACGATCCTGAAGAATTTCGACCTGCGCGGCCTAGGTCACAACTCAGCCGGCTATGTTCATCTCTTGCTGGAGGCCATGAAGCTGGCCTTCGCCGATCGCGAGCAGTTTTACGGCGATCCACTTCAGGTGGCGGTGCCGATGGACACGCTGCTCTCGGACTCTTACGGCGCCATGCGGGCCAAGCTGATTGAGAATCGAGCCAATGCGGAAATCCGCCCGGGCGATCCATTCCACAATGCGCCGCTGCTGCCGGCGAGGGATCGCCTTGGCGGCGCGGCCTGGGGGCCCGGCACGGTCCATGTCACGGCGATGGATGCCGATGGCCTGACCGCGGCCTTCACACCCAGTGGCGCCTGGTTGCGAGCATCGCCTGTGATTCCCGCGCTTGGCTTTCCGCTCTCCATGCGGCTTTCCAACTGCTATCTCGAGCCGGTCAACCATCCCAATATCGTCGCGCCGTTCAAGCGGCCGCGAACCACCATCAGCCCGTCGCTGGTGATGAAGGATGGAAAGCCCTGGATGGCCTTCGGCAGCATGGGCGGCGATCAGCAGGATCAGTGGCAGTTGCAATTCCTGCTCAACCGGCTGGTGTTCGACATGCCGGTGCAGACGGCCATCGAAGCGCCGAAATTCAGCAGCGAGCACTTTCCCGGATTCTTTGCGCCCCACGATTTCTTCCCCAACCGGGTCCGCATCGAGCCTGGTGTCGGCGCGGCCGTGCTGGACGCTTTGCGAGTCCGCGGCCATGAGGTGGATGTGGCGCCAGCCTGGAGCGAGGGCTTCCTCTGCGCGACGGAGCGCAATCTGGAAACCGGCGTGCTCGAAGCCGGCTGTGATCCCAGGGGCACGAAGTCGGAAGTCTTCCCGGCCTGCGCCCTGGCGATCTGAGATCGCCTACCGGGTCTTGCCCCGCGCTTCGACCCGTTTGGTATCGACCAGAACGCCGTCACGGGATATCGCGACCTCGTCGTGCAGATTGCTTACCACACAAACATGGTTGGGCAGGATGCGGAGACGCTCGCCGATTTCAGGCTTCTTGCTGCAGCGGGAAAGGTCGATGACGCCATGTTCCTCATTCAGCCGCTCGATAACCGCATCTTCATAGCCGCGGACCAGGCCGTAGCCGGCACCGGCGGCCGGATCGACCCGATCGCTGGAAAGAGACTTCGAACCCGCATCGATCACGGCCCGGTCGGGCGTCGGCCGACTGATGACCGTGGCATGAACATGAAGCGCGCATTCATCCAGCTCCGCCGCGCCCGCCGCGACGGTGGCGCGGTCCTGGTAGATATAAGTGCCGACCCGCACTTCGGTCAGCCCGGCGATCTGATGAGCCTGCCAGGCATTGGGCGTACCGCCACCGGACACCACCGCTATTTCGATTCCGGCGCGAGCGAACCGCTGCCGGGCATCGGCAACGAACGCCGCCGTCGCCGCAGTGCTGGGATAGGTCATCAGCCCGTCAAACCGGAGTCCCGGCGTCCTTTCGATCTGAATGGCAAGGGCCAAAGCCTCTTCAACCGACACGACGCCGGTGCGCGCATTGCCGCTGTCGAATTCCACAAGAATGCCGATCGGCACATTGGAGGCGCGTGCCGCCGCGGCCACGGTCTCGATGGCAAGACTGGAATCCACCCCGACACGCAGCCGGGCGCGGCGCGAAAGCGCCGCCAGGCGATCGGCCTTGGCAGCGCCCACCAGGGGATAAGAAATCAGAATGTCATCCAGCCCGGCATCGATCATCACCTCGGCTTCGCCGAGTTTCTGGCAGGTGATGCCCTTCGCTCCCAGCTCGACCTGCCGATGGGCGAAGCTGGGGATCTTGTGGGTTTTGATGTGAGGACGCAGCGCCAGGCCGTGGGCGTCGCAATAAGCCTGCATCTTGGCCAGGTTGTGCTCGACAATATCGAGATCGACGACCGGGACCGGGGTATCGAGTTCATCAATATGCATGCACGACCCTCTCAGGACGGAAGCAGCGCAATGCAGTCGATCTCGACCAGAATACCGCCCATCTGGCAACCGATGGTGGTGCGCGCCGGCGGCTCGGTCGGGAAGAATTCCTTGTAAATGGCATTATATTCCTGGAACCGCGTGCCATCGGTCAGATAGGTGTTCACCTTGACGACATCCTTCATGTCGGCGCCCACGCCGCGGAGGATGGTCTGAATATTTTTCAAGGTCTGCCGCACCTGGTCGGCGAACTTGTCCGACAGGACCCCGGTCACGGGATCCGCGCCTGCCTGGCCCGCGACAAAAACAAGCCGGTCCGCGATCACGGCATGGGAATAATGGCCGCCAGGCTTCGCCGCGCCTTCGACCATCACAGCTTTACGCATTCTGTTCGTCCTCCATCTTAACCCAACACCCGGCCGGGCAGCCGGCCGGTCATCTTGCCGTGTTCCAGCACCGTTTCGCCGGCAACCAGCACATGCTCTATGCCAGTTGGCAACTGCGTGGGCGAGTCAAAGGTGGCGCGATCCTCGACGGCGTCACCGAACAGCACCAGATCGGCGGCCATTCCCGGCCGGATCAGCCCACGGTCCGCCAACCCGAACCGCTCCGCCGCGCGCGAGGTCATGCGGCAGACCGCATCTTCCAGGCCAAACCAGCCTTCCCGCCTGAGCCGTCCGGCGACACGGGGGAAGGTGCCATAGGCGCGGGGATGCGGCTTGGTTCCTGGCCGGGGCAGCCCATCCGAACCCACCATGTGCAGCCGGTGCGTACAGGCGGCGTGCAGATCTTTCTCGTCCAGCTGGAACATCACGATGCTGGTCTGTCCCTGATCTTCCAGGATCAGCCGCACCAGAAGCTCGAACGGCGTGATGCCGAGGCCGGCGGCGGCCTGGACCATGCTCTGGCCTTCCAGGCTTTTAAGGCCGGGGTTGCTGACACCGGAGATGCGGACATTGTCCCAACCGATCAGGGAAACTTTGGAAGGGGGCACGTCTTTCGGGCTTTTTCCCTCCAGATAAAGCCGCAACCGCTCGCGGAAGTCCGTCTGCGCCAGACGCGCGACCAGACCGTCATACCCCCCCTCCAGCGCGTCGGTGGGCAGAAGCTGGAGGATATAGCTGCTGCCGGCCGGATAGGGATACATGTCGAAACTGACATCGACACCCTGCTCTCGCGCCTGTTCCAGCTTGTCCAGCGCGTCCGGCATCTGGCCCCAGTTGGGACGGCCGGCCGATTGCAGATGTGACAACAGGCCCGGAACACCGGTGTCGCGCAACAGGCCGATGAACTCATCCATAGAGTCCAGAAGATCGCCTTCATAGCCGCGGATATGGGCCGCCAGCAATTTGCCGTTCTCCTGCACTGTCCGTGACAACGCCAGAAGCTCGTTGCGATCGGCATAGGCGCTGGGCGGATAGACCAGGCCCAGAGACAGGCCCGCCGCGCCGGCGCGTAGCTGGCGGGCCAGTAGCGCCTGCATCCGTGCACATTCCGCATCCGTGGCCGCGCGTCGCTCATGGCCGATCACCGCGAGCCGGAGCGCGGCATGGCCGACCAGAGAGACAAGATTCAGCGCCAGACCGCGCCCATGGATGGCGTCGCGGTACCCTGCAAAGTCTTCGAACACTTCGTCGGCGGAAACATCGCCCAACAGGGTCGAGAAATGCTTCCGGAGATTCCCCGCCGATCCCGCCGCCGTGGGATAAAGCGAGAAGCTGCAGTTGCCGACCACAAGGGTCGTGACACCTTGCGCGATCTTCTCGAATCTTTCCGGCTCGCGCAGGCAGATCAGATCGTCATGGCAATGCGCATCGATAAAACCGGGGGCCAGGTACAACCCTCGCGCATCCACAATCCTGGCGCCGTCCGCCTGAATGGACTTGCCGATCTCCGCGATACGTCCATCGCGAAGGAGAACATCGGAGACAAACCAGGGCCCGCCCGTACCATCCACAACACGCGCTTCATGGATCAGGCAATCGACAGGCATCACGTCCTCGCGCGGGATGGATCGCCGCTGATGATCTCGGCTGAATTTCCTGCAGGCGGATCGGGAATGGGCTCGATCCTGCCAAGCACCACCAGATAGGAGAAAATGCCTACGATCAAGACCAGACCCGCGACCAGAAAGGCGCCGGCAAAGGAATGGGTGAGCCCCACGATGAAACCGGTGATCACCGGCGCGGCGACACCCATGAGATTGTTGGTCAGGTTGACGATGCCGCCAATCGTAGCGGTAGCGCCGCGCGGACTGATCAGGGAGACGATGGATGACGCCACCGGCGCCGCGGCAGACAGGCCGGACAGCGCAATGGTGATCCACACCAGCGCCCAGAAAGGATTGGTCGTATAGGCGGCGCCGAACACCGCCAGTCCCGCCGCCATGCCGCAGGCGATAGCGACCTTGCGCACCTTGCTTTCATCCAGGCCGCGCCCGATCAGATAGTCGACAAAGAAGCCGCCGATCAGCAGATCGGCGAAGGAGGCGAAGATCCATGGAATGGTGGCAAAGCCGGCCGACTTCAGGATGCTCATATGCAGACTTTCCACCAGATAACCGGGCAGCCAGGTGAGAAAGAGATAGAAGGAGTAGCCATAGGCGGAATAGCCGATCATGTGCGCCCAGACTTTGCGGTTCTGCAGCACATAGGCGAGCATGTTGGCCTGCCCTGTCGCGGGTTGGCCTTCCGGCACCGCGCCTCCGGCGAGAATATAGGCGTGTTCCTGCCGGCTGAGATGCTTGTCCTCGGAAGGATCGCGATACATCAGCCAATAGGCGACGAAGTACAGGAAACTGAGGAAAGCAGTCACAGCAAAGCCCCAGCGCCAGCCAAAGCCAACGACGAAGAAAGCGACAACCGGAACACCGATGACATTGGCGAATTTGGCGGCCGAGTCGAATATGGCCGTCGAGCGGCAGCGCTCCTTGGTGGGAAACCACAGCCCGGTCGCTTTCTGGTTGCCGATCATGCCGGGCGCTTCCGCGATCCCCAGCAGCAACCGGGCCGCGAAGATGCCGGCATAGCCGCTGCACAGCGCCGTCGCCGCCGACGCCGCGGACCAGAGAAAAGTACCCCAGCGGCCTACGGTCTTGATGCCGAAACGGTCCAGCAGCAGGCCGCCCGGGAGTTGCGCCAGGGAATAGGACCAGAAGAATGCGCTGAAGAGAAAACCGACCGCCTGCGGCGACAGGTGGAAATCATGCTGAAGTTGCGGCGCCGCGACCGAGAGGCTGATCCGGTCGATGTAATTTACCAGGACGCCGGCGCCCAGAAGAACGCCGATGGTCCATCGGCGATGCATGCCTTCCTTGACCAATTCCGGCTCCCCATTTCGCACGCCAACCGCAAGGGTTACGTGCGCTTTTCTTGTCCCGCCACCTTAACTGAGACATGCCGCGAGTGAAGCCACTGATGCTGCGGCAGGAATGGAAAAGGCCGAACATCATGGCCACGCAACGGAATAATCGCGTCGTTACATCGGCTTAGGAGAAGCTACCGCTATGCGGACGGCGCGAGAGCAGAGGCCAATTTCCCCGACAGCCGCGCGCCCAGGGCGATCAGGCTGGGCACGGCGCCAAGCAGCCCAAGCGCCGCGATGCGGGCAGCATCGTTCATCGCAAGATGGGCATAAAGGGACGCGGCCCTGATGCGGGGCGCGAACCTGCGCCGCCAGGCCCGGGCGTAGTCTTCGCCACGATGGGCAATCAACAGCCGCGCCAGCAAGGCACTGGCCTGCATCGCCATGCTGATACCCTCGGCGATGATGGGATGGGCTTCTCCTGCGATATTGCCGGTAAAGAAGACGCCGTCCTTGTGAAGTGGACGCATGCCGGGATGGATCGGGCCGGTCGAAAGAAAACCACCCTCCAATACGGCGCCGGCCAGTGCTTCACGCGCGCCCCTGGTGGTGGCCATGATGTGCGTCAGCACGGCCTCCGCGGCCTTTCCGGGATGCCGGGCGCGAACGGCCGCCAGAACGTCGCGCCGGATGCAGCAGGACAAAGATGCGCGGCCGGTATCGGTCTGCACCAGCCCGCCATAGCCACCGGGAAAGGCCAGCAAGGAGATCAGGCCTGGTGGCAGCCGGCCGCTCGTGAAATGCGCCTTGAACGCGAACAGATCGGATGGCGCGGACATGCGAGTTGTCACGGCGAACAGACCCCTGGCATTCCATGAGCCACATGCGGCAATGACGGTGCGTGCGGCTACCTCGGCCCCACCGAGGCGGCACAAAAAGCCGGCCGCGTCACGCTGAAGCGCGACAAGCTCCATGGGTTGATAGAGCCGGGCACCCGCCGCCACAGCGGCGTCCCGCAGCAAGAGATCGAGATGCTCGCGGCCCAGGGCCCGCCCCCAGGCTCTTTCTCCGGGAGCTGTCAGGATGATATCGCCGGCATAAATTCCGATCCGCGTAATCTGAGGCCCCGCGGCTGCCGAGAAGGCCTTAGCCACGCCACACGCCTCAAGAACCGGCAAGGAGTCGGCGGACATGAATTCACCGCACACCTTGCGGCGTGGAAAGGCCGCCCGCTCCACCAGCGCCACCTGCCAGCCGGCCTGCGCGAGAAGCCGCGCCACCACCGACCCGGCCGGGCCGGCGCCCACGATCAGTGCGTCATAGCGCATGGGCTCGAAAGACGTGCGTGAACGGCAGCACCGAATTTTCGCTTAAATGCCAGAGCCCTCTTTGCGGCCACAAGGCGGACAGATCGCGACCCTGGAAGCCGGCGCGGACACTGACCACCGCGTCATGGCGGGTCACCTCATTGGCGCCCAGAATCCCCACCAGCCGCGCGCCCAGCAAGGCAAAGCGTCCCCGCCGCGGTTCGCAGGCCACGAAGGCTTTTGCACGCGCGGCTATTCCGCCCAGCAACCGCACCAGGGCGATTTCGTCAAGGTGATGCAGGAACAGGTTGGCGGTCACGATGTCGGGATTGATCCGGGGCAAGACCTCGAAGATGTCGCCGCGCAGCACATCGCAATGCCAACCCAGCGCGGCAAATCCGGCACGCGTCTCGGGACTGACAAAATCATGCTGGTCCAGGATCACGGCGCGAACCCCGGGCCAGCGCTTTGCCAGGCGCCGGGCCACGCCCAACAGAAAGCGCCCATCGCCGCCGCCGAGATCAGCCAGCAATCCCGGTACGGGAGCGCCGGCCAAGGCGTCGGCCATGATCGCGCTCTGGCGCATCACCGCATTGATCCGCACCAAATCGCGGCGAGCGGTGATCGCACGTGGATCGTCGGGCCCAAGCGAATCCAGGATCTCCGGTGTCAAAAACCTGACAGACACGTCACGCCGCCATGTGAAACATCATGGTCTCGGCCACCAGACCGGGACCGAAAGACATGGCGCAGCCGCGCCGGCCGCCTTCGCCGCTTCGCATGATACAGTCCAGAACGAACATCACAGTTCCCGATGACATGTTGCCATAGTCGTTCAGGACGGAGCGCGAGGCCGCGAGCGCCCTGGCCGGCAGGGCGAAAGCCTGCTCCACCGCGTCGAGCACGGTTCGCCCGCCCGGATGCACCGCCCAGAGTTCGATATTGTTGGCCCCGCCCAGGATTGCGTCACGCGCCTCCGCCAGCGCCCTGCGGATGGCGGCGGGCACGGCACCGGAAAGCACCATGTCGAAACCCTGCTGGCGGATGTGCCAGCGGATCAGTTCGCTTGTGTTGGGCACCAGCGCGGCATGGAAAGATTCCATGGCGACGCCTTTCGGGTCGGCCGAGACCAACGCCGCCGCACAGCCATCGGCAAAAAGCAGGAAGGAGAGAATCTCCTCCATGTCAGCGGTTTCGTGCAGATGCAGGGTGCAAAGCTCGAGATTGACCGCCAACACCCGCGCGCGCGGATCGGACCGCACGATGTGCCGTGCAAGCTTCAGGGCATTGATCGCAGCATAGCAGCCCATGAAGCCGACCATGGTACGCTCCACCGACGGCGCCAGGCCGCAGCGTTCCACCAGCGCCAGATCAAGACCGGGCGCGGAAAAGCCTGTGCAACTGGTGACGATGACATGGGTGATGGCCGCGCGATCCTCGCCGTCCAGCAGCTTCTCCACCGCCTCCACCGCAAGACCGGGCGCCCAGGCCTCGAACTTCTTCATGCGCGCCGCCGTGTCGGGAAACCCCCCGGAGCGATAAAAACCCTCCGTATCCACGGCGCCGCCATTCTCCGGCTGGAGAAAGGAATAACGGTGGGTGATGCCGCTGCGTTCGGCCATGCGGTTGAACAGGGCCAGGCGCCGGCTGTCGGCCTTCAACATCAACTGACCGAAACGGAGAAAGGCGTCATGCACATCGTGTGGAGGATTGGCCGTCGCGATGCGGTTTATGAAAACGTCAGGCATTGGGGCTGCATCCCATGGAGGACAGATTGCTGGTCCCGGGGCCGGGACGGTGCGGCAGGAAATGAAAAAGAAGGCGGGCGGGATGCGAGAGGGGCGAGGGTTGATTCCCGCCCGCCTTAGAGCGGCTGCCACGAAGGGAGATGCGGCAGCCGTTCATTCTGTTCGGATCACGATCAAGGGATATCCGGGTCATTTCGGTGTCGAGCCGCAACTACCGGTCACCCTTCATTGAGGCCCTCGTCAGCCCCAAATGGCGCGCTTCAGCGTGCAGAAATGCGCCGGATCCGTTCAGCGATGACATGTTGGTCCGTCAATTCGTTGCAAGGATTAGACGCTGTTACCGATTGGTTTATTCCCGGCGGATTGGAATCGTTTTCAAAAAGGCCCGCCCATGTCCCGGCAGCGCCACAAATCGTTGTCGGCTTTGCGGATTAGCGCGCCTTTACAAAGGCTTCGGAGCAACCCGGACAGGGCCGCCCGAAGGCGGGGAATAAAATTGCTCCCTGAAACGTCTTGGGGGCTAGTGGGAGACCGAAACAGGCTAAAGTCGCCCCAAATCGGCAATCTCAGAATGCATTGGGCGCAATCCCGACTCTCCACATGCGACGAAGCAGATTCGCTTCACCAACCAGGACCGATTGTCTGCCAAGATGAATTCGCCTCTTGTTCCGCGGCCGCTTTGACCCGTGCACCTGCCTTCGCCGATGCCCTGGTGGCGCAACTGCCCGCCTTGCGGCGCTATGCCATGGCGCTGGTCGGCAATGCGGCACTGGCAGATGACCTGGTGCAGGACTGCATCGAGCGGGCGCTGGGCCAGGAAGCCCAGTTGCGCGAACAGGCGCGGCTGGCGGGATGGCTGCGGCGAATCCTGTATCACCTTTATATCGATGAGATCCGGCGCAGCCGCAGGCGCGGCCGGGAGCAGGAGATTTCCGAGCTGGCGGATCATTTGGAATTGAGCGCACCCGCCCCGGACAACAGCGCGATGAAGGAGTTTATCGAAGCCGTCAATCGCCTCAGTGTCGAGCACCGGCAGATTCTTCTGCTGGTGAGCGTGGAAGAATTGAGCTATCGCGAAGTCGCCGACGAACTGGAAATTCCGTTGGGGACGGTAATGTCGCGGCTGGCCAGGGCCCGCGAACGGCTGCGTGAACTGATGCAACACGAGACGGCGGAGATTATTTCTTTGCCCGACCGGAAGAGAAGCCCGTGAACAATCCGTACCCGATCAGCGACGAAGATCTGCAGGCCTATGTTGACGGCGCGCTTGGCGAGGGTCGCGCCCTGCTGGTGCGCAACGCACTGGCGGAAAATCCGGAACTGGCGGAACGCGTGGCGCTGTTCCAGGCCGACAAGGCCATGTTCAAGACCGTCTATGGACCGGTGGCGGAGCGTCCGCTTCCGGCGGCATGGATCGCACGCATACGCCGACAGGAAAAGCCGCGCTGGAATTGGCGGCTGGCCGGCGCCATCGCTGCCACCCTGCTGGTTGTGGCGGCAAGCCCGCTGGTTTGGCGCTATCATGCGATTCCCGCCGATGGGGATGTGGTCGATGTGGCGCTGGATGCGCGCGAGGGCATTCCCACAGGCAAGCACCACATCCTGGCCGACGGCAGCCCGGAGGCGGAGCGCTATGGCACCACGCTCGGTCAAATCCTTGGCTCGAATGTGCACATCCCCGATCTGAGCCGGATGGGCTACCGACTTCACGGATTGAATCTCTATCGCCAGGCGGCCGAGATTCTTTACCAGGGACCGCAGGGCCAGTTGTTCACACTCTATGTCCGCCGGTCGGACGGCTCCGCCCGCTTTGACCAGTTTGGGCGCCGCGGCCTTCGCGTCTGCATCTGGCAGGATGACCAGATCACCACCGTCATGGCGGGGAATGTTTCGCCCGCGGCCATGCAACGGCTTGCGACACTGAGTTACACCGGCCTTACGTCATAAAAATTGGCGCTCAGCGCACTGAGCGGGCGGAGAGCGAATCGGGCGTGAACAGCGTGGCGGGATGAGGCGCGGTGACCTTGTAGGCGGAAGGCTCGCCGTTGAAGGCAAAACCAAACGCATAGCCGCCCAGCTGCAGATCATAGACGAACTGACTGCCCACAACGATGGCAGGCACATCCGGCATCAGATACATGGTCGCCTGTCCGAACTTCCACAACCGTCCCGCCTCGTCCCAGGAATCGCTATAAACCGCCATCCAGCTGTCCTCGTCGAGATACAGCCGGCGGTGCGCGACGATGTCATGCGCCCCGGGCGCCAAGGTGCCATCCACCACCCATACCCGGTGCAGCTCGTAACGCAGGTCGTCGGGGTTGGCGTGCGTGCGGCCCAGTATTTCGTTCACCGGGCGGGTATAGAGGCGGTTATTGTTGTAGGGGACATACATCTCCTTCTTGCCGACAAGCTTGAAGTTGTAGCGGTCCAATCCGCCGAAGAAGATGTAATATTCATCCAGACTGACGAAGCCGGCCGCGTCCGCGTCGGGCACGTCATAGGAAATGCCCGGCGCCTTGCGCACCCGATGCTCGCGCGGCAGCAGGCGCCAGGCCGCGAATGGATTGCGCCGGATATTGATCGGCTGCCAGTTCAGATACGCCTCGCCGGCCCGGGCCGGCGGTGCCACCGCGATATGCAAGGTCTTGAAGTAGTAGGGACCGAAGGAATCCGGCGTCGCACCCTGGAAATAGTACGGGAAGTCCGCGATTTCCTTGTAGGCGCTGGCCTTCTCCACCGCCCCGCCCGACGGCACGATATAGGTGCTGACGGTCAATTCGCGGCTCTCGCCCCAGAAGGCCAGCAGGTGATTCCACATCGCCTCGAAGCCGTTCCGGGGAATGGGGAAAGGAATTCCCCCGACAGCGCCTTCAACGCCATAGGCGATGCCTTCGGACGCGGCATGGGCGTGCGTGGCGTTGCGAAAAATATTTTCATAGACCCGGTCCGGCGCCGCGGCGCTGCGATGCGACGGATAGATATCCATCCGATAATCCGCCTCTTTGGCGAACAAGGCCTTGGCGCCTTCCGGCAGCTTGTCTTCATACTCGCGAAAATTCCGCGCCGTGATCGAGAAAAGGGGCTTGTCGGCCGCGAAGGGATCAGGCCGCAGCGCGCCGGAAACATAGCCGGGTGCCGAAGTGACCCCGCCCGTCCAGGCCGGAATGGTGCCATCGGCGTTCCCGGCCCGCTCCGCGCCAACCGGCGTCAGCCGCGACTTCAGCTCCGCTGCTTCCTGATTGGTGACAAGAGCGTAAGCAGGAACGGCGGCCAGGGCGACCGTCAACCAGACACAGGCATGCAAGATGCGAGGGGAGCGCATGTTCGTATACGGATTATGTCCTTAGGGGCAGCCTGCCTGTGCTATAGCCTAAACCGCAGCTTGCGGCATGGCAAAAAGCTCGGCATGGCTTACCCTTCCCTCAGGCTTGCGCTGGTTTGCGCATTGGGATTACTGCCGGTCCTCGGCGAGCCTGCCGGCGCGGCGGAAATCTATTCCGGCGACGGGCTGGCTATCCGCTGGGACAACACTGTGCGTTACAGCATGGCGCTGCGCCCCGCATCTCCCAGCGCCGAACTGCTCAGCTACATCAATGGTGACGATGGCGACCGCAATTTCGCGCCCGGCCTGGTGTCGAACCGGTTCACGCTGTTGTCGGAGCTCGATATCTCGGCCGGCGATTTCGGCGTCCATGCCAGCGCCGCGGCCTGGTACGATACGGTGTACCAGGCCCATACCGACAACAGATCTCCGGCGACGTACAACGCGGCCGCCCCCGCTGGGCAATTCGCGCCCGCGGTGAAGGACCTCGAAGGCCAGCATGCGGAACTCACCGATGCTTTCGCCTTTGGCAATTTCGCCATGGGCCCCATGCCGGTGTCCGTGCGGGTGGGGCGCCAGACCCTGGTCGGCGGCGAAAGCCGCTTTTTCGACCCCAACTCCATCGCGGCCGCGATGGCCCCGACAGACTATCTCAAGACCATGACCGACCAGGACGGCTATTCCGGAAATCTGTTCCTGCCGGTGACCCAGCTGAGTGTGACGCTTCAACCGCTCTCCTGGCTCTCGCTGTCCTTCTACGATCAGTTCGAATGGCGCCCATCGCGCCAATTCGCAGATGGCAGCTTCCTCAGTTATCTCGATTATGTCGGCACCGGATCGGCCCGGCTGTTCCTGAACCCCAATCAGTATCTTGTTCGCAACACAGATCCCGGCCCGGCCAGCGGACAATATGGTTTTACGCTGCGCGGCAGCGTCGCCGACATCGATCTGGGGCTGTATGCGTTGCGCTTCCGCGCCAAGGACCCCATCGCCGCCCTGGCGCCCGACCCGACCTTGGCGAACCAGAGCGGCGACGTCGGCTATTACCGCCTGATCTATCCTTCCGCCATCGACCTCTACGGCGCCAGCTTCAGCACCGAATTGGGAGGCAACGTTCTGGCCGGAGAGATTTCGGCCCGCGAGAATATGCCGCTTGTCAGCTATGATGCGCGCACGCCGCAGTACGGCGCTCCAACCCGGATACCCTATTATTCCAGGGGCGACACGCTGCACGCCCAGATTTCCCTCGCCACGGCGCTCGCAGAGACGTCGCTATGGGACAAGGCCGATGCCGCGGTTGAGGTCACCACCGACAATATCCTCAACCATGCCGGCACGGCCGCCGGTGCCGCACCTTTTTCCAGCTTTGGCATGAAAGCGCGGGCCCGGATCGAGCCCCATTACTTCCAGGTCCTGCCCAATCTGGACATCACCGGTGTGGCGGAGATAGGCCTGAACATGGCCGGGCACAGTTTCACTTATTACGCCCAGAACAGCGGCGCCGGGGATTTCCGCCTGGGTGTTTCCGGCACGTATCTGTCGGCCTGGAAAGCGGGGGTCACCTATTTCGGCTTTTTTGGCTCGCCGTCCCGTCAGCCCCTGGCGGACCGCGACTTTGTCATGCTGAGCCTGGAACGCACTTTTTAGCCGGTTAACCGGCACTTTTTTTGGCGATTTCCGGGAATATCGAGGCCCATCCCTTCGTCTAAATCACAGAACGAAGCGGGATAGGAATGCTCCATCTGGCCATACGCATTGCCCTGCGGCCGTCTTGCCGTCGAGCCGCCGCGCCCGCTTTGCCGGCGTTCGCATTCCCGCCAGCTCTGGTCCGTTCGAGACATCCGGCCCGCCGCCGTGCGGCATCGGCCCGTTGGAGAAACCGCATGATCAAATTCGCCAGCGCTCTGGTCTTGATGCTCACCCTGCCTGCGGTGCTGAGCGCCGCCGCGGCGCAGAGTGTTACCCCGGTCAGTATCACCCTGAGCGATTACGCCTTCACGCCGAGCGCGCTGAATCTGAAAGCGGGGACCACCTATCAACTGCATTTCGTCAACAGCGGCTCCAAGGGACATGATTTCAGCGCGCCGGAATTCTTCGCCGCGTCCCAACTTGCAGCCGAGGATCAGGCCAAGGTGAACAAGGGTCTTGTCGAGTTGGAAAGCGGCCAGTCAGCCGACATTACCGTCACGCCCGGCCAAGCGGGGACCTATCCGATCGCGTGCACGCACTTCATGCACAAAATGATGGGCATGCATGGAAACATCATCGTCCAGTAGCCCGATGTTCCAATTGCTGCATCGCTGGATCTGGCGTGACCCGGAGCGTTGCGCCCGCAAGCTGCTCACCTTCGCGGAAACCGAGGCAGATGGAGGCCGTGATCTGGTCCGCGCGGCGGAGTTGACCGAGGATCCCATCCTGCGCCGGCTTTTTACCGTGCATGCCGTGGACGAAGAGCGGCATGCGCAATTGTTTCGCACACGCGGCGCGGCGCTGCTGCAACCTCTCCAGACCCGCGGCTCAACATCGCTTCAACTGAATTGGATGTCGCCGGGCGAGCGGGGTCTCGATGATCTGCGCATTCACGCCGAATCCGACGCCAGCCTGCTCGCTTTCCTGCATCTGTCGGAGAAATCCGCGGCCGGCCATTTTGCGACCTATGTCGATGCCTTGAAGCACGACCCATTGACCCGTTCCGTTTTCAAGGAAGTGCTGAAGGATGAGAGCTTTCACATGAACTACACGCTCGCCCAACTGACCCGGGTGGCGCCGCAGCGCCAGGGCCTGTTCCTGTGGAAAGCCCGGTTCAGCAGACTCTGGAAGGCCTATCTGCGGATTATGTCGGCGATCGCCGGGGTGATGGGGGTGGTGATCCTGACGCTTCAGTATTTCATTCTGCTGCCCCCCTTCGCCCTTTTGGCCAAGCGCGCAGAGCGGCGGGAGCCGGGAGGCTGGGTGCCTGTCGCGGAAGAGCGCGGCCGCACGCTCGAAAGCCAGTACTGAGATGAAGATCCTGGGCATCTCGGCGCACTATCACGACGCGGCCGCCGCACTGATTGTCGATGGCATGCCGGTGGCCGCGGTGCAGGAGGAGCGGCTTTCCCGCCGCAAGAACGACGCGGCGTTCCCCATGACCGCCATCGAATGGTGCCTGGAGCAAGGCGGCCTCGAGCCCGACGATCTCGATGCGGTTGTGTTCTACGAACGCCCGATGCTGAAATTCGACCGGATATTGACGTGCGCGCTGCGCGCCTTCCCGTATTCCTGGCGCTCTTTTCCCCATGCGATGAAGAACACCCTGGGCGAAAAGCTGTGGGTGCGCGGCATCATCTCATCCCAACTGGGGGTGCCGCGCCGGAAGGTCCTGTTTGCCGAGCATCATCGCTCGCACGCTGCCGCCGCCTTCCTCACCGCGCCCACGCGCGCGGCCGCGATACTCACCGCGGACGGCGTGGGCGAATGGGCCACGATGACCGTGGGGCGTGGCGCGCGCGGGCCGGAGCGGACCGAGATATCTCTGCTGAGGGAAATCCGCTTTCCCCATTCCCTGGGGATGCTCTATTCGACCTTCACCGCCTATCTCGGATTTCCGGTCAATGAGGGTGAGTACAAGGTGATGGGGCTGGCGAGCTATGGCCGCCCGACGATGGCGGATGCGGTCCGCAAGGTCGTTCACCGCACGTCCGATGGCGCCTTCCGTCTCGATATGGACTATTTCGATTTTCACACCAGCGCCAGGCGGTCCTTTTCCACCCGTTTCGTGGACATGTTTGGGCCGCCACGTGACCCGTTCGAGCCGATTGATCTGGAAAGCCCCGGCGGGCGGCGTTTCGCCGATTGCGCGGCGAGCGTCCAACTGGTCCTGGAAGACATACTCGTAGATGCGGCCAAAGCGCTGCACCGCGAAACCGGCCTCCCCGATCTCTGCCTTGGCGGCGGGGTGGCGCTCAATGGTGTCGCCAACCACCGGATCCTCCAGGAATCCGGTTTTGAGCGGGTTTTCGTCCCCCCCGCGCCGGGAGACGCGGGCTGCGCCCTGGGCGCGGCGCTTTATGCCGATCGCATTCACTTCGCCAATCCGGATCGCGAGTTTCCAGATCATCCCTTCTGGGGACCTGCGGTGGACGGGGACGATCTTGCCAGGCTGGCGCGGGAAGACCGTTTGCCCGTCGAGGACCATGACGACTTCGAACTAATCGAGCGCGTGGCACTGGATCTCGCCGTCGGCCGCATCGTCGGCTGGATGGACGGCGCGCTTGAATTGGGGCCCCGGGCGCTCGGTCATCGCAGCATTCTGGCGGCCCCCCATGCTGTCGAAATGCGCGATCGCCTCAATCGCGACATCAAGCATCGCGAGGAATTCCGGCCCTTTGCGCCCGTCGTGCCGGCGGAGGATGCCGACCGCTATTTCGAACTGCCCCCAGGCGGCAAGCGTCTGGCGCGATTCATGTCGGGCGTGTTTCCGGTGCGTCCCGAATGGCGCGAGAGGCTGGCGGCCATAACCCATGTTGACGGAACCGCGCGGGTGCAGGTTCTTGAACCCGGCATGGCACCACGGCTCTACGCGCTTCTGAAAGCATATGGGCGGGTGAGCGGCATTCCCATTCTGCTCAATACCTCCTTCAACCTGGCCGGCGAGCCGATCGTGAACCGCTCGGTCGAGGGCTATTTGACGTTCCGCCGCTGCGGGATGGACGTGCTGGTGGCAGGCCAGACACGCGTGACCAAACGGGTTTTGGAGAAAGCCGCATGATCAGGAAGAAGAGCAAGATCCAACGAGGTTTTATCGTGATGGGCAGCGCGGCCGGTTCGATCAGCGATCTCGCCGCGGGCATGTGGCACAGCGATGCGTCCAGGCGCTGGTTGCTGCCGCTGGCCGTCTTTCTCTGCGTCACCGGGCTGCTGCTCGCCCTGGCGGCCAGCGTCGAGGCCTTGGCGCCCTTCATCTATTCCATTTTCTAGAAATGTTTGCGGACTTGCTGGCCTGTCCCGCCTGCCGCAGTGCGCTTCGCCGGGACTGGACCTGCATGGGATGCGGCGCACAGTATGACGCGGCGGACGGTATTCCGGATCTGCGCCTGCCCGGTTACGGCTGCACCGACATGGTGCGCGCATTCTACGAACAGGCGCCCTTTCCCGGCTACCGGGCGCACGACAATCTGCAGAGCTTGCGGGCGCGCGCCGAACGAAGCGAATTCGCGCGGCTGCTCGACGCGGCGATCCCCGCCGAGGCGCGCATTCTGGAAATCGGATGCGGCACCGGGCAAATGAGCATCTACCTTGCCAGCGCGGACCGGACCGTGATCGGTGCCGATGCCACCCGGGCGTCGCTTGCGCTCGGCGCCGCCGCCGCCCGGCGCTTTGGCGTGACAGGCGTGCAATTCGTGGAAACCGATCTTCATCGCCCGGGACTGCGCCCGGGCGCCTTCGACGTGATCTACACCTCCGGCGTGCTGCACCATACGCGCGACCCGCGGCAGGCTTTCGACGCCATTCTGCCTCTCCTGCGTCCGGGTGGTATGATCGTCCTCGGCCTCTACAATGCCTTTGCACGCATACCGCTACGGTTGCGGCGTATCGTTGCGCGGTTGTCAGGGTATCGATGGATCCCGCTCGATCCGGTGCTGCGCGATCGCAAGAGCGAACCCGCCCGCCGGGAGGCGTGGGTTCGCGACCAGTATCGCCATCCCGAGGAACACCGGCATACGGCCGCGGAGGTCCGCGGCTGGTTCACGGAAACCGGCATCGAATATCTGCGGACCTATCCAAGCCTGTTGCTGGGGGAAAAAACCGCGGATCTGTTTGTGGCCGATGGCGACTATTGGCCGGTAGAGGCATGGCTGTCCCAGATCGGCTGGATGACAAGTCTGGGCCGTGAAGGCGGTCTGTTCGTGACCATCGGACGGCGCCCATGAGTCGGGCCAATCCGGCATCCCACGGAAACGCCAACCTGGAAATCGCGGTCGCGGCGGCTGGCATCCTGTTCGTGGCCGCAGGTCTGCTGGCAGACCAAAGCTGGTGGGATGATCACTTCCTGCCGGTCTTCTTCTTTTCGCACGAAAAATACGTGCTGGCGGAAAGGCTCGTCCGCATCGCGGCGGTCGCGTTGGGCGTCTTTCTTATTGTGATCCTGCGCCCCATCATCGGCCGCATGGCGCGCCGGATGCGTGCGGGCGAAATCGCCGCCGGCACCTTGCGCATCCTTCTGGCCATCGGGCTCGCGATCGCGGTGACAGAGTTTACGATGCGCCATGACTTCGCCTTTGCGGCGGCAGAGATACAGCCGGGCGAGGAACCGATTCGCCAGCCGGACCCCCGGCTGGGCTGGGTTTTCAAGCCGGCACATGATGGCAGCACGATCGTCAGCGGGCGCAAGATCGCCTACGCGATCGACATGCATGGCTATCGTGTGCCCAGCCACAGCCTGCCGGTGGACCCCAATTCGCCATCCGTCGTGTTCACGGGCGAATCCATTATCGCCGGATATGGACTCAACTGTGACGAAACCATTCCGGCGCAAGTCGGCGCCGCGCTGGACCTTCAGGCCGCGAACATCGCCGTGTTCGGCTATGCCAACGACCAGGCCTATCTTCGCCTGGCAGCGGAGTTGCCGCGCTTTCGCCAGCCGCGCGCCGTCGTCTCGCTTTTCATCCCGTCCCTCTTCGCCCGCAATCTGGGCGATGACCGGCCGCATCTGGGGGCTCGGTTGAACTGGATGCCCGCCATCCACCGCTTATGGGTCAGCGCGCTTTTCCACTTTCTGGTGCCCTATCATAGCGAGACAGAGATCGAGCAAGGTATCCAGGCTACGCGGGCCGAATTGATCGCGACCGCCGAACTGGCGCGCCGGCGGGGCGCCATCACCCTGGTCGTGGATCCCCAATTTGGTCCTGAGAGCGCCACCGAACGGATGCTTCGGCGCCGCATCCTCGGGGAATCGGGCTTGTCTTACGTTCGGGTCGCGCTCGATCCCACATGGCATCTCAAAGGCGATTTACATCCCGATCCGCGGGCGGCACATGCCATCGCGATGGCCATCGCGACAAGGCTTCGGGCCGATCTGGCGCAGCAAGCAAGCGGGCGTGACGTCCCGGGCTCGGTCCCACGCCCGCGGGCAGTCAATTAGCCGTCCCGCGGGTGTCGCCGCCGGCCTCAGGCTGTGGCATAAGGCTTCACGAATTCCGTATAAGCGCGCTTGATGAAGCGCTTGTCGGCTTCGCTGAGAGCGGCCATCGAATCCTTCCCGTTGGGCATGACCCGGATTTTGGTCCCCTCAGGAAAGAAGCCGCGCGCAATCATGGCATAGGGATCGACATTGGGAATGGTCATGAAAGCGGCATAGCGGCCATACAGATCGAAAGCCTCGCGCTCCTTGCCGGCATTCCACAACTCGAAGGTGCGCTGCAGGATATCGCAGAGGGTGAACGCAGGACAGTTGCCGTCAAACCCCTCCCCCAACTCGCTGATGAAGGTATGCGCCGCCCGGCCGGCGAACACCGATATCCTGCCCCCTGTCCTGGCGCGGATCTGGGCAATGCGATTCAGCGGCTCTCCCGCCTCGTCCTTGATGCAGGCCAGGGTCGGTGCCTGGCGGAAGACCTCGGCCACCAGGTCCACGCTTTGGGTACCGGTCGCCTGCATCACCAGGGGCAATGAGGTGGCCGATCCAATGGATTTGTAATATTCGACCACGGCCGCATCGGTGGCTTTTTCCGGAGGCAATGAGACCAGCGCGATCACGGCACTGGCGCCATGTGCCTCGGCATGTCTGGCAAATTTCGCCGACTGCGCCGTATCCCCGCCCCTGGCCTGAACGCCGATCACGACCTCGGTTGAGGTTCCTTTCGCAGCTGCCAGCAGGGCCTCGGCGCCGGAAAAACGCTCTTCATCACTCAGGGTGATCCAGCCACTGGCCAGCTGCGGCCATACCACGCCGGGTACCCGCGCCTTGGTGCAGAATTTGACCTGCGACGCCAGCAAATCCAGATCGAGCTTGTTGTCCAGCGTACAGGGCGTCTGTGCAATGGGATAGATGCCGCGCATCTTCTTGCGCGGCACCGCCGCGGCGGCGGGCCCGGTCAACCCCGCCAGGGTGGCAGCACTTGCGCCCGCCAGGAAAATCCGGCGGTCGGTTTCGATCCTGTTCTTTTCCATGGCGCGTCCCTTCGTCTTGCAGTCAGAACGTTGTGGTCAGACCAACCTTGATGATACGGCCAAGCGGGCTTGCCACCCAATTGTCGTAGCCGGTGGCCCCCAGATAAAAGGGCGGGTCTTCATCGGCGATATTGACGACCGTGATGTTGAGATGGTCGTCGCCAAGGAAGCCGTCCTTGAAATCATAGCCCAAATGCAGGTCGAAGGTCAGATTGCCCCGCACCGGATCGCCGCCGCCGCTGGGATTGCCCTGGGCGTTGGCGATCAGCGGCGAGATCGAGACACCCGACCAGTTGCGATAGGGGCCGACATAGTTGGCATAGAGGTCGACGGCATAAGGGCCTTGCGCCCAATCGGCATGCAGGCGCCCCTGCACCGACGTGGACGGGAACGAGGCGCTGGCACCGGTGGTATTGAGAATGCTGTAGGGAACCCCCGTCGCGCCCAGGCCGGTATCGTATTTGGTAAGAAGCGTACTGTCGCCGCCGGCGGCGAACGTCCCCCAGTCGGTGTCCCAGGTATAGTTCAGGCTGACATCGAAGCCCGCCGCATACAGATAGAGATAGTTTCCGACATTGGTGTAGGTGATCACGCTGATCGTGGGCGGCAAGGCGCTCGTCTGGGTCAGACCGACAGATTGGGAATAGACCAGCGAGGTGGGAGCACCCGCGCCCGGATAGAAGGCGATCTGGCTGTAGAGCGAGGAATTGTTGACGATATTGGGAACGCTGGGCGCGGTGAAGGCGCCAAGATATTCGGTATCCCAATAGGTGATCTTGGCCAGGAAGCCGGGCAGGAAACTCGGCGCCAGGTCGGTGCCGACCTCCCAGCCCCGACCGAGGGCCGGGTGGCCGTGCGCAGCGCCGCCATGGATGTTTACGCCTTGCACCGTCGAAGCGAGCACGCAGGTGACCGAGGCCAGGGTGCAGGCCTGGCCATTGTTGAATTGCGAGGGCGCAAACTGTGTCAGGACCGGAAAGGCGGCAACCGGTATTGGAATGCCGTCCATCGCCGTGGTCGAGCCGAAGGTGGTGCCGATGAAGGCATGATACTGGTTGCCGATCTGGTCCAGCCCCGGCGCCACGAAAGACGTCGACATGTTGCCGCGCAGCTTGACGCCTTCCATGACGTCCCAGTTGAAAGCCAGCTTGTAATTGCTGGTATCGCCCACGTCGCTGTAGTTATCGAAACGGCCGGACATGTTGATGCCGAACTTCTGGATCAGCGGAATATTCATGTCTGGGCCGACCACCGGCACGTCCAGTTCGGCGAAAGCCGACCGCACGGTGCGGTTGAAATCGTAAAGCTGGAAATTGGCCCCTGTCGTAGTCGGCCCGGTGCCGTTGGAGCTGACGCCCTGTTGCTGCAGAGTGTAGTGCACCGCCTCGACGCCGGCGGCCACCTTCAAGGGGCCCGCGGGCAGGTTGAATGCCGTGCCGTTGGTGGAAAGGCGGAATTGCTCGAAGCCGGCGATATTTTCGGTAAGGCTTTTGCTGTCGGCAATGTTGCTCAGCACTTGCGCGGACGTGCCGTTGCCTGCCCCGATTGTCCACAGATCCAGCGCATTGGCCGTCGTCAGCGGTAGATTCAGGGGGGCGATGGTGGTATTGGCGACCGCGGCCTGGGTCGTCGAACCGCCGGTGTTGCTGGTGCCGTTCAGCGCCAGATAGGCAGAGCTCACATTCGTCGTGCCGCCCACGCTGCGCTGATAGCTATCGTCCTTGCCGGCCACCGCAAGCCCATCGATGACGAAATCGCTGCCGGGAACGCGATACTCCGCGCTCATGTCCGCGAACATGGTGCTGGCGCCATCGAGATTATAGACACCGCGACCGCCCAGCAGCGGGTCGAGGTTGGCATAGACGCTTTCCCTGGTGATGGCAGGGCCGGCATAGCCGGGAGGCGCTTTCAAGAAGGGATTGGCCTGCGCCCCCGTCGCAAAGACCGTGACGTTGGAAACGGTGCCTGAACCGCCGGTGGCCTCGTCCTGACGCTGGGCATAAAGCAGATCAGCCGCCACGGTGAGCGCCGAACCGAAGTCCTGCCTCACCTTCATCATCACATTGTTGCGGATTTCGGATTCAATCAGCGTGGTCTCGCTTGCCATATTGCAGGGCGCATTGGACTGGGCCGTGCCATACTGGGTGCCGGTGATGACGTCGTAATAGTTGCCCGTGCCGTTCACCCGCACCAGCGGATCGGCACAGCCTGTGCCTGCCCCGGTGAAGGTGTGGAAATTGGGAGAAGAGCCGCCAGTGACTGTTCCCACGGGGAGACCAGCGGCGATCGCGCGCGCGGTCTGATTGGTATCGCGCGAAAAGGATCGCTCGTTGGCCGTCAGCGCGCCTTCCTGCACATATTGATAGGCGAAGATGACATTGCCCTTGTCCCAGCTCGCCCCGGACAGGATGCCACCGGTGAAGTTCATCGCCCCGTCCATGAAGTCGGTCTGGGCGTTGAGCTGCACGCCGTCATAGCGTGAACGGGTCTTGAAATTGATGACGCCGGCCACGGCGTTGGAGCCATAGATCGAGGAGTCGCCATTGGCGATGACCTCGATATTCTGCAGCATGCTGGCGGGAATTATGTTGGGGTCCGCCGTGGTGTGGTTGGTGCCACCGGTCGGAAACTGGTGGCCATCGATCAGCACCAGCGTGGCGTTCGAGCCGCTAGCGCCCAGATTGTGGATGCTCGGCTGATAGTAGTTGTTGTGGATTCGCGAGCCTTCGCCGGCATTGCCGAAACCGCTGATGACCGGTGTGTTGGCCAGGACCGCCTGCACGGTGGTGGCGCTGGAATTCTGAATGTCCTCGGGCGTGACCGTGATGAGGTTTGTTCCTACGGGGGCGACACCACGAATGCTGGTGCCGGTGACAACCACCTGCTCCGTCGGCTCGGCCGGCTGGGACGGCTGGGCCGCGGCGATCGAGGCGCCACCCTGCACGGCCGCAATGATCGCCAATACCGAACTGCCGCGCTTCAGCGGCGAGAGAGTCTTCATGCCGTCCCCCTTCTGGACCAATGGACCGCCCCCCGGGACTCGCGCCCCGCTTGGACTTTTTTGTGCGTGTACTGGACGAAGAAGCCGGCAGGGGCCTCATCAGTGCGCGAAATTAATTTTCAAGCGGCGCGGAGGCGCCGACACGAAAGAGCGCGGACCAGCGATGCTGGCCCGCGCTCCACCGGTTGCGCAAACGATCGGTCCAGGGGGGACGGCGACCGGCAACCGAACTCAGACAGCGTACTTGGCGGCGACCTTTTCGTTGATGGTGTAACCCAGCCCAGGCCGGTCCGGCAGGATCAGCGAACTCTTCTCGACCCGCTCGGGAGGATCCACCAGCT
This sequence comes from uncultured Rhizobium sp., assembly GCA_964421935.1. Lineage (GTDB taxonomy): Bacteria > Pseudomonadota > Alphaproteobacteria > Micropepsales > Micropepsaceae > Rhizomicrobium. The sequence goes on from CAYQZM010000207.1 coordinate 62,598, forward strand.
CGGACCGCCAGGACACTTCGCCATAGGAAAACTCGAAGATCTCGAAATTCGGCACCGTTGCCATGACATGAGCGGCAGCGGCATTGCCAATAGGGCTTGCCGGTCCGTGCGGTGAGCACATCAGGCCGGCACCGTCCGCCAGGGCCGCAATCTTCTTCAGTTCCAACATGCCGCCTGTGACCTTCACGTCCGGCATCACGATGTCGACGGCTTCCGCCTTGATATAGGGATAGAAGCCTTTGACACCGTGTATTTGCTCGCCGCCCGCGGTCTGCATCTTCGCCGCCTTGTTGATAGCCGCGAGATTGTCCACCGGTTCGGGCGGGCACACTTCTTCGAGCCAGTACAGCTTCAGAGGCTCAAAGCGCCTGGCCAGGTCCAGCCCATCCTGCAGGTCGAAGTGACTATGCACGTCAACAAGCACATCCCGGCTGGGACCGATCACATCGCGCACCGCCTGCGCGCAATCGATGCCCAACTGCTTGAAATGCTCCAGCTGGTCGCGATCGGTGACCTTGCGCGGCATGTCGTCATAGGGCGCGAGCTTGATGGCGTCGAAACCGGCATCGATCGCCCGTTTGGCATTGGCGGCAAAGCCGGCCGGGGTGCTGTCCTCTGTCGAGCGGTTGATGTTGGCATAGACGCGAATGCGCTCCTGGATGCGGCCGCCGAACAGTTCATGGCAGGGAAGCCCCAGGGCCTTGCCCTGCAGGTCCCACATGCAATGTTCGATGGCGCTGGCAGCCACGCCCGATGGCGTGCGGCCGAAATTGCCGCCATTTTGCGAGCGGATGGGAGCGGTCGCACGCCGAAACCACTCGATGTCGAAGATGCTGCGGCCGCGCAGCATGCCGGCATACTGTTTGAGAAACTGGATGCAATCGGCGTCATTCGTGCTTTGGGATGCATCGCCCAGGCCGCTGAGACCATTGGAGGTCTTGAGCCGGGGAATGGTCCAGTTGCCCCGCTTGTTGATGTGAACATGGACCAATTCCAGGTCAGAGATGATAAACTTCGGCGCCTCTTTCCTTGCCGCAATCGCGAAGGACGGTGCCATCATCAGCGGCGCGATCGTTATCGCCTGAAGAACCGAACGTCTCTGGGTCATGCCCCGCCCCTATAGCCCCTGATTTCAGCCTGCTTTTATACCCGATCCTGGCACGCCGGCCGGTGAGCAGGTGCAAAAAGATGCCATTCGTCCGCGCCGTGTTTTTCACGGCGGTCCGCACCGTGCGTAGACGCAACAGATGCACGGACCCACACCGGACTTTGGAAAATAATTTTTGATGCGCGGCAAAAGCTGACGTTATAGTCCCCGAAGGGGGAATAATAATGACAGATATCCCTTTTGATCGTGCGTTCTGGGCGGATGTCATCCGCCGCGTATCCCGTCGGACGGGAGGCTATTCCGATACCGAGGACCTGGTGCAATCGGCATTCGAACGGATGCAGCGATACAGCACCACGCGGCAGGTGGAAAACCCGGCCGCCTTCCTGGTCCGCACGGCCGTCAATATAAGACTGGACGCCTATCGGCGCGAGAAACTGCTGGGCAAGCGGCAGTTTCCCAAGGATTTCGAAGATTATGAAAATAACCTGCCGCTGCAGGATGAGGTTTTGGCCGCCCGCGCGCGTCTAGAGCGGGTCAAGGCAGGGATCGAGCAACTGCCCGCCCGGACGCGGGAGATTTTCCTGATGCATCGGCTGGAAGGTACGAAGTATAGCGACATCGCCCGCCGCCTGGGCATCAGCGAAAGTGCCGTTGAAAAGCATGTCGCCCGGGCTACGGCATTCCTGATGAAATGGGCAAGGGACTGGTAAACGTGGCCAAGACTGCCGACGAGATCACAGACGAGGCCGCCGCCTGGCTCGCCAGGCTCAACGCCGATCACCGCACGCCCGCCGATGAAGCCGCGTTCCAGGCTTGGCTGGCGGAGAGCCCCGCCCATCAGGCCGCGTTCGAGGAAGCAACCATGGTGTGGGAGCTTGCCGGCGGCATGCCCCATGACATGCTGCACGACACGCCCAGGGCTGCGCGCATCGGGCGGCGGGAAGTGCTGGCCGGCTTGACGGTTGGGGCGGCGGTTGCGGGCGGGTCTGTGTTCCTGGGCGGCCGGGCTGAAGCCAAGGTCTATGAGACCCAGGTGGGCGAACGTCGCCGTGTCGTGTTCGAGGACAGCAGCGTCGCCACTCTGGATACCGACACCCGCATCGTCGTCAAGTTCAGCGATGTCGAGCGCCTGGTCGACCTGCAACGGGGACGGGTGAACTTCCATGTCAGGGCCGATGGCAAACGGCCTTTCATCGTTGCCGGCGCCAAGGAGACCATCGTCGCGCATCAGTCCAACTTCGATGTGCGTCGTGACGGGGAGAATATCTCAGTGGTTCTGATCGATGGCCGTGCCTCGGTCGACAGCAGCGGCAGGATGGCCGTACTGGAAAAGGGCGACCGCCTGGTCACGTCGGCAGACGGCACCCATCTGGACAAGCCCAGCCTGCTGCCGCTTCTGGCCTGGCAGAAAGGTCAGGCCATCCTGGAAAACGAAAAGCTGAGCGACGCGGTTGTCGAGATGAATCGTTATAGCGCCGTAAAGCTGGCCATCGACGACAAGACCGCGGCCGAGTTGCGGGTCAGCGGCGTCTACAAGGTGGGTGACAATCTGGGCTTCGCGCGCTCCATTGCCAGACTGCTTCCGCTCCGCGTGGAGCAGGCGGACGGCAAAGTGCTGCTGCGTGTGGATACCGATCGCATGCGGCAGGGATAGCCGTCCCGCCGCGGGGGTGCTGGCATCAGGATGGCATCCGTTAAACCCGCGCCCCGCCGTTCTCGCGCGATGTATCGCCGCTGGAAATGCGCGGTGCTGCTGTTGGGCGCTGCGTGCATGGCCGCAGCCGCCCGGGCGCAACCGGAGGCCACCGCCAACCTGTCCCTGCCCCCCCTCCCGCTCTCGGAAGCCTTGAAAAGCGTCGCGCAGCAGACCGGCGAAAACATTCTCTATATGCCCGATGCGGTTTCGCACTTCAGCGCGCCGCCCCTCTCCGGGCGCATGTCGGCGCGGCAAGCGGTGACCGAGCTGCTGCGCGGCACTGGCCTGGACGTGGTGCCCGACGGCAATGGCGGACTGCTGGTCGAGAAGATCGCCGCTGCACCAGCGCTGCCAGAACAGGCACTGCCCGTCGAACAGATCATTGTCACGGGATCGCGTATCGCCAGCGAAACCCATGTACCCACGCCCGGCGCGGCGCTGGATAGCGATCAGCTATCGGCGCTCAGCCCGCAAAGCATACCTGCGGGCCTTGCCAAACTGCCCGTCTTCGCGCCGATGCGCGGCAGCGACAGCGCATCCGATGGTGGCTATCAGGCGACCGGCAACTATCTGGACATTTATGGCCTGGGACCGATCCGGACCCTGGTCCTCAGCGATGGCCACCGCGTTACCTCCACCTATTTCGATGGCACGGTCGATATCAATACCTTGCCCCAGATGCTGGTGCAGCGGGTGGAGATCGTGACCAGCGGCGCCTCGGCCGTGTATGGCTCTGACGCCGTGTCCGGTGTCGTCAATTTCATCCTCGACAAGCATCTCGAGGGCCTGAAGGGTGTCGTCCAGGCGGGCATTTCCACCTTTGGCGATGCACGGTCGCTTCGGCTGGGCGTGGCGGGAGGCATGCAGCTTACCAGCAGGCTTCATTTCGAAGGCAGCGCGGAATTCTTCAACCGTGACATTATTTCCGCCGATCCGCGCCCTTATGGCCTGGATGCATCCTCGCTGGTGGGTGCGGGGACGTCCGCCGCGCCATTGCAAAGCGTCATCAATACCCGCATCTCCAACGCGTCCTTCGGGGGCCTGGTCACCACGGGTCCCTTCGCCAACAGGCAGTTCGCGCCGGATGGCACGTTGATACCATTCAATCCCGGCACACCGACCACGACCAATGGCGTGGCCGTCGGCGGTGACGGCGGCTACAAGCGGCCGTCCTTCGTACTGCCCTCGCTGCAAACCGCACAGGCCTTCGCGCGGCTGGACTATGATTTCCTGAATGGCGCCATGGCCTATGTTCAGGCAGGCTATTCCCACAGCCGCACCTGGTCACATGAACAGAATCTGATCAGCACCATGGGTTCCAACGCCCTGACCATCTACAGCGGCAACCCCTATCTCCAGCCCGCCTATCAAGCGCAACTGACGGCCACCGGCACGCCCAGTTTCAATCTGGCCCGCTACAACGAGGATTTCGGCGGCATCCTCAACCTCACAGACCGCACCAGCACACAGACGATCTCGGCGGGGCTGGAGGGGGTGGCCTGGCGCCGTTTCAACTGGGAGGTCTATTACACCCATGGCGAAGGCCGCGTGGAACAGATCACGCGCAACAACGTCAACACGCAGCGCATATATGCCGCCATCGACGCGGTGATGGACCCGGCCACCGGCAAGGCTGTCTGCCGGGTCACTCTCACCGCCCCTGCCACCTATCCCGGATGCGTCCCGATGGATATTCTGGGCGATGGCGCGCCGTCCGAAGCCGCCATTGCCTATGTCAATGGCGAGACGCGCTGGAAATCGATCAACATCCTGGATGATTTTGGCGCCAATATCACCGGCTCTCTGTTCGACGGCTGGGCAGGCCCGGTCAAGGCGGCCGCGGGCATCGAATACCGGCTGCAAAGCCTGGTCGAAACAAGCAGCGTCGCCAACAACAGCTTCAACATTCAAAACCTGCGGGTAGGCCTGGATGGCAACACGCCACCGCCGGGCGCCTTGCTCTGGACCAAGAATGTCACTGCGCCGATGCGCGGCGCCAATTCCGTGTATGAGGGCGACATCGAACTCGAAGTGCCCTTGCTGCGCGGGTTTCCGCTTATCGAAGCACTCTCGGTGAACGGCGCAGGCCGTCTCACCCATTACAGCACATCCGGCCAGGCCGAGACCTGGCGCCTGGGCCTGGATTGGCAGCCGATAGCGGATTTGCGCCTGCGCGCCACCCGTTCGCGCGATATCCGCGCACCCACCCTCTACGATCTGTTCCAGAGTCAGACGGGAAATATTTCCGGTCTCGTCGACTACCTCACCAATACCGGCGGTTCGGTCGTCAACGTCACGGGCGGCAATCCGCACCTGGTTCCGGAAGTCGCGCGCAATACCACCGCCGGCATCTCCTATCAGCCGGGTTGGCTGCCGAATTTCGACGCGTCGCTGGACTATTATCATGCCGTCATCGACAACGCGATCGCCGTTGTCAGCGGCAGCTCCACCCAGACCGAGCAAATCTGCATCGCATCGGCGGGCACCTCGCCCTTGTGCGGCCTGGTGATACGCCCATTCCCCATCACCAACACCAGCGCGGCGAACTATCCGACCCTGAACTTCAATGTGAAACAGAATGTTGCCTTGACCTATGCGGAGGGCGTGGACATCGCCATCGGCTACGCGTCGGATCTGGCGCGGCTGGAGCCCGGCTGGTCAGGCGTTGTCAGTCTGCGCCTGCTGTGGTCGCATGAACCCACCCTGAAGAACCAGACACTGCCGGGCACGGTTATCATCAACGCGGCCGGCACCTCGCAGACCCCGAAGGATCGCGTCAGCCTGGAAATCGACTATCTGCGCGGGCCGATCACCGCCACCTTGCTGCAGCGTTATTACGGCTCGTTCCACCTCAGCGGCAATCCCACCCTGATCGCCTTGAACTCGATCGCCCCCTACTGGCAGACCGATATCAATATGGGATACAGCCTGCGTGTCTTCGACGTACCCTCGATCGCTTTTGTCAATGTCAACAATCTGTTCAATCAGTTCGGCGGCAATTGCTGCGCCTTCACCAACACTCCGGGCATGCAATATCCAGTGGCGTCCTTCACCGACCGCATCGGCCGCTATTTCACCCTTGGCTTGCGCTTCCAAACAAATTGATCAGCGTACCTGCTCGACCTTGAACAGCACCGGCTGTCCGTTGACCGCCAGATTCGTGCTGCCGAGCGCGCCACGGTTTATGGAAACCACATAGTCGCCGGCCGGCCGCGTCCAATGCGCCTTGCGCACATCGCCGGGCATCTGGCGCCACCTCTGGCCATTGTCCAACATCACCGTGAAATGACCCTGGCTATCGAAACTGTAGGCCGCCATTTGCATCTTCCGGCCACGGTGCGAGCCCAACAACCAGTCACCAGGGGGCTGTGCCAGCGCCGCATCGGTCACGATCCGGCAGGCGCCGGCCGCCTGGGGCGCGGGCGGCAGTCCCAGCACCGCACGTAAAGGCTGGACCGCCGCATAATAGCAATTGAGCCAGGCATGGTCGTCGCCCCGCGTGTAGCAATGTGACGCCTCGCCCATCACCGCATCGCGAATGCCGAGGTCGTGCGGCGTTCCGCCTGCGGGCGGAGCGCTTGCCAACTGCGCCTGCGCCGGCAGCACGGAGGCAAGACCCAGCGCGGCCCGCACAGGCTGAGCAGCGCCATAGTAGCAATTCAGCCAGGTCCGGGAGTCCGCGATTACACCGCAACGAAAGGCGCCCGCCAGGACATCATCGCGTGCGCGTGCCACAGCGTGTTCCGCGCCCAGTGATACAAGCAGCAGAAGTGCAAGGATCCAGACCCGGCCCACGAAAGACCCTCTATTTCGGCCGCGGTCCGGGCTGCAGCCCCGGTTGCCAGGAACGGATGCAAAGAACCCGCGATTTCACACCCGGCGCGCTATAGTAGCCGACCGTGGCATTGGCGCGATAATAGTAGGCATCTCCTAGACCGGCAGGGAACCGGCCGGCGATGCCGTCCATGCCACTGCCCGCCACCTGCTGGCCGTGACCGTCCAAGACCAGATAGATCTCCTCCTCCCGCGGATGGTGATGCGGGAAATTGGTGCCGCCGGGATCGATCTCCATCAGGAACAGGCTCGTGACCACATTGTCGATGTCGATCCGATCACGAGTCTGGCTGCTGTCGCCCAGCAGAAGGCGGTAGTGCGTGGACGTGGGATGGCTGCCTACCAGCTCCAGCGGCACATTGGCGATATTGTCCTTCAGGGGATGGCTGGGCAGGGCCGCCGGCGCAAAGCCCTTGGTGCGATAGCCCATCACCGCCACCGTCACCGGGGCGCTGCCATGATTGGCGAGCGCGTGTGACACGGTGGCCGGTATATAGAGGAAGTCTTCCTTGGCCAGCGCCACCTGCTGGTTGCCATAGCTGGTGGTGCCGCTGCCCTGCAGGACGACGTCGATCTGATATTCCCCGGCATAGCTCACGGGCTTGCAGCTGGCGCCCGGATCGACCACCACCAGGGCAAAGCGCGCCACACCGCTGGCCGGATTGGCGTCCGCGGCGCCTTCCCCGAACAGCGGTTTGTAGTGGCACCCCGGGGCGCTGATATCGGAGGCGACTTCCCGCGCATTGGCTGTGTTGCGGTGCAAAAAGGTGGGGTCGATCTTGCGCTCACCGTCCTGCGCCTGGGCCGCCACACCCATCATCAGCAAACTGGCGCAGGCCAATCCCAATCGCATCGTCATGAACGCCCCCTCTTCTGTCCCTTCGCGGACATGCCCGTCCTCGACCACCAGACGAACGCAAGCGCCAAAGCCTCAAGCAAAAATTTCGTGCTTCAATTGCGTGTCCATCTGTCCTTTGTTTGGGACGATAAGGGGCGGAGGACCAGAATGATACGGTTTCTTGCCGGGCTCGCAGCAGCCCTTGTGGGGACCATGACAGCCGCGCTGGCGCAAAGCGACCAGTGGCCGACTTTCAACGGCGATGCCATGGCGCAGAAATACTCGCCCCTGACCCAGATCACGCCCCAGAATGTCGGCCAGTTGCGCAAGGTCTGGAGCCTGCACACCGGCGACGTATCCGGCAGAGCCGGCAAAAGCGGCCGCAGAGCCGGGCGCACCTCCTGGTCGGCGACGCCGCTGTTCGTCAACGACACCGTCTATGTCGGCACGCCCTATTCGCGGATCTTCGCGGTTGCCCCCGATAGCGGGAAGACCAAATGGATCTACAGCCCCAAGACAGATTTCAAGAAGCGGCAAATCATCAAGAGTCGCGGCCTTGCCTACTGGCACGCCGCCAATGCCGCGGCCGGCCAGCCCTGCCAGAAAATCCTGTATGTCGGAACCGAAGATTCCAAACTTCATGCCGTGGATGCCGATACCGGCAAGCCCTGCGCGGGCTTCGGCAACAAAGGCGTGCTCGACATCAACCAGTGGAATACGGTCAACCCGTCGCTGCCGCTGCTGATCCGCCAGCCGCCCGCGGTGGTCGGCGATACCTTGGTGATCGGCTGGGCCTGCGAGGACCTGGCGTTCGAGAAATCCCCACCCGGCACCGTGTTTGGCGTGGACGCGCGTACCGGGGCGTTGAAATGGACCTTCCAACTCATTCCCGAAAACATGCGCAACCGCATCGGCACCGCCAATGTGTGGGCGGGCATGTCAGTCGATCCGGCAACAGGAACGGTCTTCCTGCCGGTCTCCTCGCCTGAAGCCAACTTTTATGGCGGTGACCGCAAACAACCGATGCCGCTGGCGACATCCGTCACCGCACTGGACGGCGCCACCGGCAAGCTGATCTGGAGCCGCCAGCTGGTCCATCACGACATCTGGGACTACGACACCGACTCCCCGCCGACCCTGGTCGACATCACGCGCGACGGCCAGACAGTGCCGGCGCTGGTGCAGGCGACAAAACAGGGCTTCCTGTATGTGCTCAATCGCCGGACGGGCGAGCCCATCTATCCCATGCCCGAGCGTACAGTGCCGGCCTCGGACGTGCCTGGTGAACAGGCCGCATCAACTCAGCCTTATGTGCCCCTGCCCGAACCCACGGTGAGCGATCGTTTCCCGGGTATCTTCCCGCTCGCCGATTTTCTGAGCCTGGGCTACTGCAGCCGGGAATATGCCAAGCTGCGCGATGACGGAAAATTCACGCCCCCCAGCCTGAAAGGCTCCATCGCCTTTCCCGGCAAGGTCGGCGGCGTGGAATGGGGGGGCGGCGCGGTCGATCCAGTCAGCCAGACCTATGTGGTGAACAGCAACAATGTCGTGCAGGTCTATAAGCTGATCCCACGCGCCGAATATGATGCCGCGCGAAAGCAGGGCAAGCGTATCGGCGCGCCGCAGGCCGGCGCCCCCTATGCGGTCGACACCTATCCCTTTCTCAATCCCCTGGGCATGCCCTGCTGGAAGCCGCCTTACGGCACCCTGTCGTCCTATGATCTCAAGACCGGCAAGCTTCTGTGGCGCAAGCCCTTCGGTCAGGTTCAGCAATGGGGCTTCTATATGCCGGAGAGCTGGGGTTCGGTGACCCTGGGCCCGCCCATCGTCACCAGGACCGGCCTGATTTTCATCGGCGCCTCGATGGATTCCCGCGTGCGGGCCATCGACCTCAAGACCGGCAAGGTGTTGTGGAAGGCGCTGCTCAGCGCCCCCACGGTTTCGACCCCGACCAGCTATACCTATCGCGGCAAACAGTATGTCGTGTTCGCGGCCGGCGGAAATCCCATCCTGATGCCCAAACTCGGCGACGAATTGGCCGCCTTTGCCTTGCCGGATTGACCATGCGCCCATTCTTCCTTGCCGCGCTGTTTTTTGCACCCCTTCCCGCTGCGGCCGCGGATTTGCGCATCCTGTCGATCGATACCGAAGGCGGCGCGGCGGTGCTGATGAAAACGCCCGAAGGCCAGAGCGTCCTCATCGATACCGGCTGGGCGCCCGGCCAGGGCGGACCGCAAGCCGCAAGCCTGCCCAGCAGCGCCGACCGCATTGCCGATGCGGCCGAAACCTTGGGCGTCAGCCGCATCGATTACCTGATCATGACCCATTATCACGCCGATCATCTGGGCGGGCTGGAAGCGCTGCTGGCCAAATTGCCCGTCGATACCTTTGTCGATCATGGTCCCAATCGCGAGCCGATGCGCCCCGATCCCACGCCGCAACAGCGGGCGAACGCACCCGAGGCGCGCTATCCCGCCTGGGTCGCGGCCTGGCAGGGCCATCACCATCTTTCGGTGCGGATGGGCGATGCCCTGGATGTCGGTTCTCTGCGTATCCGGTTCGTGGCCTCGGACGGCGAGGTCCTGGACAAATCCTTGCCTGGCGCCGGTGAGCAAAACCCGGCTTGCGCCGACGTCCCACCGCCGCCCCGCACGGGGGGCGACGAGAACAACCGCTCCCTCGGGATGCTGATGACCTTCGGCCCCACCCGCATCGTCAACCTGGGCGACCTGACCTGGGAAAAGGAAATCGCGCTATTCTGTCCCACGAACAAGCTGGGCCGCACCGACGTCTATTTCGTCACCGGCCACGGCATGGATCTGTCCAGCAGCCCGCCCACCGCAGCGCTGGAGCCGCAGGTGGCGATCATGCAGAACGGTCCCACCAAGGGCGGCGATGCGGATGTGATCCATACCGTGACGGCCTATCCGGGCCTGCAAGGCTTCTGGCGCAGCCACGACACCACCCGCTATCCCGATCTGAATGGCGATCCGAACTATATCGCCAACCGCGACGGGGAACCGGACCAGGGCCATGCCATCGCCGTTGACGTGAGCCAGGACGGTCAGTTCACGGTCACCAACACCCGCAACGGCTTTTCTCGCAGCTATCGGGCGCGAGACGCGCGTTAGCGCGTGCCATTGATCGCGTAAGGCGCCAGCAAGTCGTTCCAGACCGCGCGGACCAGAGCCTTCTCGCTGGCGCCCAGGGGCGCCGGCATCCTCTGTCCCGCGGGTGTACGTGTCGTGACGGTTTCCGGAAAGATGCCCCGCAGTACCATCAGATAGGGCATGACATTGGGAATCGACCGCAGCGCAAGGATGCGAGCAAACAATTCCTCGGCTTCCTTTCGGCGCCCGCCATTCCAGGCTTCAAAAACCTTCTGGAACAGATCGGTGCAGAACATGGACGGGCAATAGCCGTCGAACCCCAGCCTGAGCTCGTTGAGCATTTCGGTGCAGCCCTTGCCGGCGAAAATCGCCACCTTATTTCCGGTCAGGGCGCGTATCCTGGCATAACGCTGCAAGGGATTTCCCGCCTCGTCCTTGACACAGGCCAAGGTGGGCGCTGCACGATAGACATTCTCTACCAGTTCAACACTCATCGAGCCTTGCGTCTGCAGCACCAGCGGCAAGTCCGTGGCGGCGCCGATCCTCTGGTAATAGGTCACCATTTCGGCCTCGCTCACCTTGGCCGGCGGCAGGGAGATGATGGCCGGGGCGCCATGCGCCTCTGCGTGCCGCAGCATCCGCAGCGACGAGGCCAGATCGTTGTCGTTCGCCTGCACGCCGATCACGACCGATACAGGCGTGTTTTTGGCCGCTGCCAGCAACGCTTCAGCGCCGCTGAGGCGCTCGTCCTCCGTAAGGGTGCTCCAATTGCTCGCCAGCTGCGGCCAGATCAGGCCTGGCACCTTGGTGCGGGCGCAAAATGTGACCTGCTGCGCCAGGGCGGCCGTATCGAGCTTGTCGTGTGCCGTGAAAGGCGTCTGGGCGATGGGGAACAGGCCGCGCAGCCTGGCCGGCGCGGCCATGGCGGTTGACGGCATCACGGCCGCGGCGGCCAGGGCCTGCAAAAGTCTCCTGCGTCTCATGGCTTCACACCAAACCGGAATTCCGTGACCTCATGCAGCGGCTTTTGCGGCGTCACCAGCGGACTGGCAAAGGCCGGAAGATTGGGCGCGTTGGGTGCACGCTCCGCCTCCAGCGCCACCCCGCCGCGCTGGCGATAACCTTTGTCCAGGGCCACTTTCGGCGGCATGTAGTTGCCGGAATAAAGCTGCAGATCGGACTGGGTGGTCCATTCCTCCATGACCCGCCCGGACACGGAATCTTCCAGCCGCGCGGCAAAGCGCAAGGTGCCCGGGCGGCCATTGAGGCGGTAATTCACGCCATAGCCATGCACCAGCCGGATCAACGGATCGCGGTCATCGACATGCGCGCCGATGCGCATGGGCTTGCGAAAGTCGAACACGCTGCCGGCGACGGGCCGCACCTCGCCGGTCGGCGTGTTGGTGGCGTCGCCCGGCGTGATGGCATCGGCGTTGATGGTGAGAAGATGATCCAGCACCAACCCCTTTCCCGCCAGATTGAAATAGGCGTGATTGGTCATATTGACGATCGTGGGCTTGTCGGTGGTCGCGCGATAATCCAGCCGCAAGGCGTTGTCGTCCGTCAGGGTATAAGTGACTTGCGCCTGTACGGTACCCGGAAAACCCATGGTCCCGGCCGGATCCGTCAGGGTCAGGACCAGGCTTGGTTCGGCGCCGTCAGTGACCCGCCCGGTCCACACGCGTTCGTCAAACGTTTTTCCGTCCTTGGTGCGATGATACGTGACGCCGCCTATGGCATAGGTTTCGTTCTTGATGCGATTGGCGTAGCGGCCGAGCACGGCGCCGTAATGGGCGTTCCGGGACAGATAATCAGCGCTGGTATAGTCCGCCAGGCTGTCGAAGCCCTGCACCACTCGGGCAAGCTTGCCGTCGCGATCAGGCGCGCGCACGCCGACCAAAATCGCCCCATAGTTGGTGACACGCGCCTGAAGGCCATGGGCGTTGGTCAGCGTGTAGAGGAAAACGGGCCGGCCGTCCCACGTTCCCCAGGGCTGGCTGGTGATGCCGGCCAGGGCGGGCGTCGACACCAGGAACAGCAGGACCGCCATCCGCGCAAATGAACGCATTGTCCTGCCTCTCCAAGCCACTCGCCGCCCATCACATCAATCGGTCTTGAACCGCAGGCCCACGGTGAAGTAGCGGCCGATACGGTCGGTAAATGACGCAACAGGATACTGCATCCCCGGATTGTTGGTGAAGGCGCAGCAATTGCCGCCCACCTGGTTGAACAGGTTGTTGATGTTCAGGAAGGCCGTGCTGGGCAGCCCAAAAGGCTCGACGTCGTAGTTGAGGTTCAGGTCCGTCTGCCAATAGGGCGCGATCGAGCTGGTCGCGATCAGGGTGGGATTGCCGCTGAGATGGATCGACCCGTAATAGCGCTGCACCAGGGTGATGCCGAACGGGCCGTTGACATAATCGGCCTGGAGCGTGACGCGGTCCTTGGGCGTCTGCGATGTGCCGGCGGCGTTGAGGATGGTCGTACCCGGCAGGGTCTGGTTCTTCAGGGTGGGCTCATGCGCCCACATCAGGTGCAGATTGAACACACCACTCCAGTCGTTGACGATATCGGCAAGCTCAGTCTCGTAATTCACCGAAAGATCTATGCCTTCGGCATAATTCAGCGCGACGTTCTGTTTCACATTGTAGTTCAAGGTCGGATAGTTCGCCGCGGTCGTGTTGGTGATGGGGAATGGTCGCACCACCAGATTGCACAAGGGCGACGTCCCGCCTGAGGCGATGCAGACCTGCTCGGTCTGGGTGGAGTCGCCGCTGACCACCGCGATCGCGTTGTTGATCGTCACATGATAGTAATCAATGGTTGCGGTGAAGTTCGACAGCCAGCCCGGCTGATAGACGAAACCGGCGGTGACATTGCGGGCCACTTCCGGCACCAGGTTGGGATTGCCGCCGGTGACGTTCACCACCGAACCGCCGCTCTTGGTCAGAAAATCCACCAGGCCCGAGATCGTGCCGGTCTGACTCTGAAACAGGTCATAAAGTGTTGGCGCGCGAATGTCCTGCGAGCGCGTGGCGCGGAAGCGCAGGTCATCGATGATCTGCCAGTCCACGCCGATCCTGTAAGTTTCGGCCTGACCGGAGGTGCTGTATTCGGTGATACGGCCCGCGGCGTTGAGCGACAGCGCCTGGATCAGCGGCAAATCCTTGAGCAGGGGAACATCCAGCTCGAGATCGCCCTCATATACCGAGTTGGCGCCATGCATCGGCGCGGTGATGTTCTTGGTCCATTTGAGCGCGCCGGCGGGCGGGGTATTGCCATTCAGGCCGACCCGCAGATTTTGCATATTGAAGACATTGTCGGTGACGTTCGACGTCTCCACCAGGCTCTGCAGCCGGTATTCGATGCCGGCGGCGGCCTTGATCGGACCAGCCCAGTTGTCGAACAAGGTACCCGTGATGTTGGCGCCGAAGTCGTCCAGGATGTTGATCGACTTCCAGCGCGTCTCGCCATTGACATAGTTGATGGCGGCCTGCGAGGGCGCGCCATCGCCCAGAATGTTCATCGGCACGCATCCGGGAAAGGCGCCCGGCGCGGTGATGGAGACCCGGCAGACGGTGTTTCCAGTGCGCGGATCCGTGACCGCATCGATCGCGGCGTACATGCGCTCGGTATTGACGTTGTCGCGGGTGACCTGTTCCACCCGGCCTTCGCCATGGGTGTAATAGGCTTCCCAATCGAACCGGCTGAAAACCGTTCCCTGCACGCCCGCGGTCAGGGATTCGGTGTAGGTGCGGTCGGTCAGGTTCAGGAGGCCGCCAAAATCCTCGTTATAGCGGTTGAGGTTGAAGCTCGCGGTGTTGGTCGCGGTAAGCTGTGCCTGATAGGCCGGCAGCAGATAAGGATTGCCGCTATAGATGGTCAGGGCGTTGGAACCGGATGTCGAGATCAGGTTCTGTTCATGCGACCAGCTGCGCGTGTGTGACCAGCCCGCCTGGACATAGCCGGTGATATTGCCATTGAAGTCATAGTCAAACCGGGCAAAAGCCTGTGCGGTCTGGATTGATGGCAGGACGAAGGACGGCTTTTTGTAGCCGCCGTCGCCGCCCACCGCCACGCCGCTGATGCTGGTCGGCGTGCCGGCATTGAACGGAACCAAGGTGCCGTTGGGCGCGAACTGCATGTTGGCGAAAGGCCCGTTGGTGACCAGGCCACCGAAAGGCGCGTTGGATATGCGCGTGTTGATGACACTCTGCAGCGGCGAGGCTGCGGTGCCCGCGCCCACCAGGGAGGTTGCATCCAGGCCATAGGGCCGTGGGTCGGCGGGAATGATGTCCCGATTGAAGAATTCCGCGCTCCATTCGAAGTGCAACCGGTCGGTGAGCTGCTCACCTCCGGCCAGCCCCAGGCGGAACGAGCGTGCATCGCCATAGGTCGAAATGCCGCCCTGGAACTGACCTTTCAAACCCTGGAAGTGCTTGTCCAGGATGAAGTTGGCAACACCCGACACCGCGTCCGAACCATAGACGGCGGACGCACCGCCGGTCACGACTTCTACGCGCTGGACCAGCATTTGCGGCAGGGTGTTGATATCGACTGTGCCGTCGAAATAGGTGGAGCTGACACGATGGCCATCCATCAGCACTAGGGTGCGGATGGGACCCAGGCCATAGATGTCGAGATAATTGCCCGTTGCCTGATATCCGCCGTCGGATGCGCTGTCGCTACTGCGCACCGCCGCGAATACGGGAAGCTTGGCCAGACCGGCAGGAATGCTTTGCGCACTCAGCTGCGCCAGTTGCTCATCCGAGAGCAGGGTTACGGGGGTGGGCGCCTGTGCCGCGCTGTTGGCGATGCGTGAGCCGGTGACCACGACCTGTTCGGTGGCGACCGGCCGGCCGCCGCCGTCGGACGGGGTGGCCTGCATCACAATATGGTCGGCCGAAGCCGCTCCGGCCGTAGAGGCAAGAACCAATGCCGGTGTGGCAGGCTCGGTGCCTGCGTCCGGCTGCGGTGCAGCAATGGCGGATACCGGCAGCGCGATCATGGCCGCGCCGCTTGCCAACAGTGCGCTCAATTTCCTGTGCATTTTGCCCCCGACGTGTTGTGCCTCCTGTTCAAGAAGGCTGTCGGGACAGGACGAAGTTTGCCCGCCTGCCCTCACAGGCACAAAAAAAAATCGTGCCGGAGGTGTGGCCGGGCCACTGTCTTGCGTCTTGTTGGATTGTGGACAGCGGAATGCGGGACGCGGGCCCTCAAAAAAGGACCGCTTGAGGGGGGCTCAAGCGGTCAAGATTGCGCATCGAACACCGGACACGCACTCGCTGCCCAGGGGGACAGCAAGCCGGGAAAGCGCTTCCAGGCGCGGAAGCCCTATTGCTTGATAATTTGACCGTCCGGAAGACGGACCTCGCCCCACCCTCCATTCAGGGCGTGAGAATGGTTGAAGGGATGCTTTGCGGCCGCCTGCTCGTCGATTTCGATGCCCCAGCCGGGCCGGTCATTGGCCCAAATATAGCCGCCCTTCATGGTGGGCGCGCCGCGGAAGATCTCCAGCGTCGCATCGTTCATTTCGGAATATTCCTGGATTCCGAAATTGGTGATGGCCAGATCCAGGTGACACATCGCCATATGGCCAACCGGCGAGACATCGCCCGGCCCATGCCAGGCGGTGCGGACGTTGAAGATCTCGCCCATGGCCGCGACTTTGCGGGCCGGGGTCAACCCTCCCATCTGTGAGATATGCATGCGCATATAGTCGATCAGCCGGTCCTTGATCAGCGGCGTCCATTCGTGGGGACTGTTGAACAACTCGCCCATGGCGAGCGGCGTGGCGCATTGGGCGCGAATATTCCGGAACCATTCGATGTCTTCCGGAGACAGTGGGTCTTCCAGGAAGAACAGGCGATATTTCTCGGCCTGCTTGCAAAGCTCGACCGCCTGGGTCGGGGTGTAGCGTTCGTGAGCGTCATGCAGGAGCTCGATCTCGCCACCCAGCTCCTTGCGGGCGGCTTCGAACAAGTCCAGGGCCCGCTTGAGCGCGGCTTCCCGTTCGAACACCGGCGCGTCATGCAGTGACGGGATCCGGTTGCCACCGGTGCGGCTGCCATAGCCGGCCATCCCCGGCACGCCCACCTGGATGCGGACATGACGGAAGCCCTGGGAGATATACTTCTTGGCACTTTCGATCGCCTGCGGGATTTCGCTGCCGGATGCATGGCCATAGGCATCGACCGCTTCCCGCGCCTTGCCGCCCAGCAACTGATAGACGGGCAGATTGGCCATCCGGCCCTTGATGTCCCACAGGGCCTGGTCGACGCCGGATATGGCGTTGTTCAAGACCGGGCCGTTCTTCCAGTAGGAAGAATCGTAACACATCTGCCAGGTGTCCTCGATGCGGTCGGCGGGTTTGCCGATCAGCAGAAGACGCAGATATTGCTCGACCGCCGGCCGCACCAGATCGGCGCGTTGGGTGAAGGTGGCGCAGCCGTAACCATAAAGGCCGGGCTGATCGGTGGTGATCTTCACGACCGTCAGCCGCACACCCTGGGGCTGACACTCTATGACACTGACATCCTTGATTTTCGGAGAGGGCATGCCGCGCGACGCATTGGCGACCCGCTCCTGCGCTCCGGCCTCACGCGCGGCAAGCACGCTGGCGGCAGCGCCGCTGGTCAGAGCCTTTGTGATGAATTCGCGCCGTCGCATTCCAGGTTCCTTCGATGCCATGGGGATGGAAATACCGGCCCTGACGCTGTGGCGTCAGGGCTCTATTAGTTATTTCAGAGTGAGGCTCTGATACCGATTGTGAAGTACCGGCCCATGATATCGGCGCCGGTGCCGCCGCCCTGTCCGCCCGGGACGGGGTAGTAGATGCCCGGTGCGCCGGAGGTTGTGGCATCGAGGGGGGCCAGCGAGTTGAAGAGGTTCTGGACGGTGATGTAGGCGCTGTAGGTGGCGCTATCGACGGTGAAGTTGCGGGTTATGTTGAGGTCGACATAGTCCTGGGAGCGGATATAGGGCTGGGCATAGATGATGGTGGGCTGGCTGGCCTGCTTGAAGTTGCTGATCCAGCGGTTTTGCAGGCCGAAGTTCCAGTCACCGATATCGTAATTGACGAAGGCGGTGATGTGGCCGCGGGAGATGATGGAGCGGGTGATGGCCGCGCCCGGGAAGGTCTGGGAGCGGTTGACGGGCTGATAGTTGGCCAGGAGGCGGAAGTTGAAGGTGCCCGGCAGGGACGGCTCGATCTGCGACATGTCGAGACGATAGTCCGCCTCCATGTCGGCGCCCTCGATCATGGTGTTGGCGGTGTTGAGGGACTCCGACAAGACCGAGGTGGGATAGTTGGCCACACTGTGATCGCTGAACGGCAGCGGCCGGATGAAGAGGGTGCAATAGGGCGAGACGCCGTTGGACTGCTCGCACAGATTCTGGATCTGCACATTGGAGGCGCTGATGCTGGCGATCGCGTTCTTCAGGTTGATGTGATAATAGTCGTAGGACAGCGTCAGGTTGGGGATGAAGCTGGGTGTGAAGACCACGCCCGCGGTATAGGTGCGGGCCACTTCGGGCACCAGGCTGGGATTGCCCTGGGTCGAGGTGAAGAGGCTGCCATTGGTGTTGGTGTGTAGGTCGGTAAAGCCTGTGACCGAGTTCTGCACCGGCGAGAACAGATCGTTGAGGGTGGGCGCCCGGATATCGATCGAGTTGGTGGCGCGCAGGCGCACATCGTCGGTGATGTGATAATCCAGGCCGATCTTCCAGGTCTGGACCGAGCCTGAGGTGCTGTAGTCGGTATAGCGGCCGGCCAGGTTCATGCTGAGGCTCTGCACCAGGGGCAGGTCCTTGAGCAGGGGCACATCGGCCTCGCCGGCCAGTTCCCAGACATTGTTGGAGGCATGGGCGCTGGCGACGGTGTTCTGGGCCCATACCACCAGCTGGTTGCTGCAGAGCCTGAGGCCCGTGCAATCGACCTTGTCGGTGGGCTGGGCATTGCTGTTGACGTCATATGTGTTCCAGCGTGCTTCGCCGGAGAGAGCCACCTTGACCGGCCCCGCCCAGTCGTCGAGCAGGGTGCCAGAGACGGACCCGCTCAGGTCATCCATGATGTTGCTCATGATGTAGCGGGTGTTGCCGCCGATATAGTCATAGGCCGACTGGGAGATGGCCGTGGGCCCGAAGACATCCATCGGCACGCAGCCGGGATAGAGATTGGCGTAAGGGGTGGTGGAGACATAGCAGACCGCCGAGCCATTGGGTCCGGGTACCGCGTCCATGGCCGCAAACATGCGGGCATTGTTGCGATTGCGGACATTGGTGATGCTCTGGCGGGCCTCGCCATGGCCGTAATAGAGGTCCCAGTCATATTTACCGAACAGGGTGCCATCCAGGCCTGCGGCGATGCTGAGATAGCGATTGAGGTTGCGGGTGCCTGGCGCCTCTCCCAGACCGAACTTGGTGATGTACTCGGTGAGCTGGAAGGTCTGTCCCGGAGTGTTGGCGGGATTGAGGGCCTGCTGGACGGAGGCCGGCAGGAAGGCATTGTTGGTGAAGAAGGTGTTGGTCTGGTTGGCGCCCGGATTGAGCAGCATGGGATACCAGGTGCCGGAGGCGAAGGATTCCGAGCCCGAGGCCTGGACATAGAAGGTGGTGGTGTCGTCGAGATTGTAGCTGAAGCGGCTGAAGGCGTTGCTGGTGCGGAAGTAGGTGATGGCCTGGCCGAAGGGGTCATAGGCGCCATCGCCGCCTGATTCGACATTGGCTGTACCGGTGGCGGCACCATGGACGAAGGGGCCGACCACGCCATTGCCGGTGAACTGCTGGCCATTGAGGCTGCAGGGCGCGGCGCAGGTGATCAGGCCGCCGAAGGTATGGGTGGGAACGCGGGTGTTCTCCACAAAACTGAAGGGATTGGCGGCGGTGCCGGCGCCGGCCAGGGTCCAGTATTGCGGGCCGTAGGGGCGATTGGCGATCGGCACGCCGTCCTGGTTGAAGTGCTCGACCGACAGCTCGAAATGGCCGCGGCTTCCAAACATGTCGGTGCCGAAGGCCGCGGCGGTCTTGTAGCTGAAGCCATCGCCGTAATTGGAGATGCCGCTGTTGAGATCGACCTTGAAGCCCTCGAAATGCTTGTCGAGCACGAAGTTGACCACGCCGGTGACGGCATCGGAGCCATAGACGGCGGAGGCCCCGCCGGTGACCACGTCCACCCGGCTCATCAGCATCTGGGGCAGGACATCGACATTGACCGTGCCGTTGGCATTGTCCGGCGCCACCCGGTGATTGTCGAACAGGACCAGGGTCCGCTGCGCCCCGAAATTGCGCAACGCCAGCACATTCTG
>CAYQZM010000208.1:0-13014 GCA_964421935.1 uncultured Rhizobium sp.
GGCACCACCGTCGCGAGCCGCTGACCTCAGGCCGGCAGGCGGGAAAGCCATAGCGCCAGGTTGCGCACATAGGCCTTGGTCGAGGCCATGGCCTCGGGCGTTTCCGCCAGTGCGCCGCCAGGCGGCTCGTCTACAAAGCTCGGCGCGCCGGTGCCGACGTTCCAATTGTAATCGGCGAAATGGTGGAAGGTGGACTCTGCCAGCGCCGGTCCATTGCTGCTGTCCGGCTCGAAGGCCACGGCGATATTGAAGTCCACGCCGGTTACCTTGCTGCGCCCGGTTGCGATGATCCGGGCGCTGGCATCGCCGGGCGGCACACCGACGGCGCCCTCATGGGGATGGGACGGCAGAAAGCGCAGGGCCTGGCCGGGCCGGGTGGGATCGCGCAGCACCGGATGCAAGTCGCCGACGGGCGTGATCTCCTGATAGTCGCCATTGGCGCCGGAATGATAATTGGGCCACAGGATCGCGGTGGTGAAGGGATCGTCGATATGGCGCCGCCGTGGATCCGCTTCCGGATTCTTGGTGTGGAAGTGATGGGCCAGGCCCACCCCGCCCAGGGAGCAGACCGACGAGCCCAGGTCCATGTGATCGCGCGTGACCATCAGCCCGCCGCCGCGCTGGCGGAAGCGCCCGATGGCGGCGCAGTCCTGCGGTGTCAGCCCATTGCCAGTGTCGACCGCGAACAGCCACATCTGGTCGAAATCGCTCCGGTCGAGCCGCGACAACAGGCTGTCCGGCGCGCCCATCGCGTCACGATCGCGGGCGGTCACCGCGAACAGCTTGGAGCCATCGAGATCGGTTTGTCCGTCCAGGAATTCGGCCAGGAGATGAAAGCGCGCGATATCCCAATCGTCCGCTGTCGGGGTGATCGTGGTCTGCAGGAGGATTTTCTTCGGCATGGGCTCTCAGCGGTATCCGACGCCGGAGATGAAGTCCCGCACCAGCTCGTCATCGGTTTCGACTTCCTGCAGCAGGCATTGCAGGGCGTCGCGCGCATAGACGATGCCGACCGGAACGCGGTTTTGATCCAGAACGGGGATGGCCTGGATGTCCCGCGCCTTCATGGTCTTCCAGACATCGGCGAGTGGATCCGAAGCACGGCAATGGGTCACTTCGCGTGTCATCACCGTCTCCACCGGCGCGCCCAGATCGAAGGCTTTGCAACTGCTGATCTCGGCGACGATGTCCTTCTTGGTGACCACGCCGATGGCGGCGCCGCCCTGACAGACCACGACCAGATTGGTGTGGGGCCCGGTCATCAGATGGGCGGCGTCGCGGATGGAAGCGCTCGCATCGATGACCGCCAACCGCTCGCCTGCCCGGGGCAGAACCTCCTTGACCTGCATCTAGCCCTCGACCACATCGGCATATTCGGGGTGGCGGGCGAAAAATTCGCCCATGAAGGGGCATTTCAGGACCGCCTTGCGTCCGGACCGGCGCAGCAATTCGAAAATGCCGCGCGCCAGCCGGCTGGCGATGCCCTGGCCGGAAAATTCCGCGGGCACTTCCGTGTGAGTCAGAACCACGCGCCCGTCGTCGGTCGTGTAATAGGCCAGGGCCATCGCGTCGCCCTCGATCGGCAGTTCGAAGCGATGCTGCTGGGAATTTTCGCGTACGTCCATCGTTCCTGCATCGCCCGCTGAAATCTGCACCGTTTATTCTCCCAATGCAGGGTTTTCGCAAGTCTGGCGGCGAGGCAGGTTCCCTATTTCTTGAGTGGCGTGGTCAGTACCGTGTCCTTGGTATCCACCACGAACACGGCCAGCAACTTTGCGGGCTCGGTTTTGCTCGCGTTCTCGCTGACGCCGTGCCGGTCGCCGGGATTTTCAGAGAAGTTCTCGCCGGCATGATAGATCTTCACCGGCCCGTCATTGACCTGGCTGCGGATCGCCCCTTCCAGCACTGTCGCATAGATGAAGGCGGAACGGGGATGGGTGTGGCCGGGCGAAGAACCACCGGGCCCATATTCAACCAGCACGCCCCGCATGCTCTTGCCGGGGACATTGGGCAGGACATGGTCGAAGACCAGGGTGACCTTGGCTCCGGGGTTTGGGGCACCGTGCGGCTGATCCGCGGCCATGGCGCCATGCGGCTGGTCCGCCGCCATGCCCGGCGCCGCCATCGTGCAGAACGCGGCGACCGCCGTGGCGAAAACCAATCTTCCAATCATCTGCATTTCTCCTTCTAGCGCTGCGCCGGCGGCCGGCTGAGCCAATCCTCGAAGCGCGTCGTGCCGATGCGGGGACTGGCGCCGGGCACCAAGGTCCCGTCATCGATCTCATAGCCATAATAACGGGCATGGCGGTCGCCCACCACCTGGCGCGGGTCCTTGATCGCCTTCAGATAGCGCGCGACCAGATCGCTCATGCGGACCTTTTCGGGGCCGGCGATTTCGACAATGCCATTGACCGGTGGAGCAAGGGCGACGGCCACCATCGCATCGGCCACATCATCGGAGAAGATAGGCTGGAAATAAGCGGTCGGTACATGCACCGTCTGACCGACGGTACCGGTTTGGGCGATGGCACCGGTGAATTCGAAGAATTGTGTCGAGTGCACGATGGAATAGGGGATGCCGCTTTTGCGGATCAGGTTTTCCTGGACCATCTTGCCCTTGAAATAACCGCTGTCCTGCAGCCGCTCGGTGCCGACGACCGAGAGGGCCACATGATGGCCAACCCCGGCCGCCTTTTCCGCCGCCAACAGGTTCCTGCCGGCGGTCTGGAAAAATTCCACCACGGCCTTCTCCTCGAAAGACGGGGAGTTGGAGAGGTCGATCACCACCTGGGCGCCGGCAACGGCCGCGGCCACGCCTTCGCCGGTTATGGTGTTGACGCCCGAGCTTGGTGATGCCGACACGACGTCATGTCCCTTCCGGCGCAGGCGCTCCACGGTCTTGGAGCCGATCAGCCCGCTGCCGCCGATGACCACGATCCTCATATCCTGTCCTCCGTGTGCTGAAATGCGCCGCTAGCTTTTGATGAAGGCCAGCAGGTCGTTGTTGATGGTCTCCGCCTCGGTGGTCGGCATGCCGTGGGGAAAGCCCTTGTAGGTTTTCAGGGTGCCGTTCTTCAGCAGCTTGGCCGACAGCGGCGCGGAGTCGGCATACGGCACGATCTGGTCGTCATCGCCATGCATCACCAGCACCGGCACGGTGATCTTCTTGAGGTCTTCGGTGAAGTCGGTCTGGGAGAAGGCGACGATACCGTCATAATGCGCCTTGGCGCCGCCCATCATGCCCTGGCGCCACCAGTTCCAGATGGTGGCCTGGGAGACTTTCGCGCCCGGCCGATTGAAGCCATAGAAGGGACCGGCGGGCAGGTCGTAATAGAACTGTGCCCGGTTGGCCGCGAGCTGCACCATCAGGCCGTCGAAAACCTCTTTCGGCAGCCCGCCCGGATTGGCCGCCGTCTTCACCATCAGTGGCGGCACGGCGCTGATGATCGCCGCCTTGGCCACCCGGTCCTGGTGGCGGGCGACGTAATGCACCACTTCGCCGCCGCCGGTGGAATGGCCGACATGCACGGCGTTGCGCAAATCCAGATGCCCGGTCAGCGCGGCCAGGTCGGCGGCATAATGGTCCATGTCATGGCCGTCGCTGACCTGGGTGGAACGGCCATGGCCGCGCCGGTCGTGGGCGATGACGCGGAAGCCCTTGCCGACGAAGAACATCATTTGTGCGTCCCAGTCATCGGCGGACAGCGGCCAGCCATGGGAGAAAACTATGGGTTGGCCCGAACCCCAATCCTTGTAGAAGATTTCAACGCCATCCTTAGTCTTGATCATGCCCATCGCTCTGGTCCTCTATGTGGTAGGGAATCTGTCCCGCTGTCGTAATATTTTCATGCGACCTGCGCGTGACGGCGCCCGCGAGCCGGGATCATTGTTCCCGCCCAAAACCTGTCGCAATGTGTTGTTCAACTCGCAGACACCATAGGTTCAGCACTCTTTTCCGCAAAGGACGTTGATCCCATGAAATCGGCCATCACGCGTCATGTGGCGTTCTTCGTCTATCCCGGTTTTGTGCTGCTGGATCTCAGCGGACCGCTGGAAGCTTTTTCGGCGGCCGCGGCGCTGGTGCCCGGCAGCTATCGCACCACGGTGATGTCGCTCACGGGCGGGGAGATTCAAAGCTCCACCGGCCTGACGGTGATGACACAGATGGCCAAAGCCGATGCGATCGACACCTTCATCGTGGTCGGCGACTTCGGCCTGGCGCACCAGGTCATCGCGCCGCGGACGGTGGAATTCATCCGCGCCGCGGCCGCCGGCGCGCGCCGCACCGCCAGTGTCTGCATGGGCGCCTTCCTGCTTGCCGCCAGCGGACTTCTCGATGGCCGGCGCGCGACCACCCATTGGCGCTTCGCTCCCAAACTGCAGGCCATGTATCCGGCAGTTCAAGTGGATGGCGATCACATCTTCCTGGGCGAAAAGGGCGTGTGGACGTCCGCGGGCATGACGGCAGGCATCGACATGACCCTGGCGCTGATCGAGGAGGATTGCGGCGCGGATATCTCCCGCGCGGTGGCGCGCATGATGGTGGTCTATTACCGCCGGCCGGGCGGACAGTTGCAGCATTCCTCCCTGCTGGAGATGGAACCGGGATCGGATCGCATTCGCCGCGTGCTGAGCTTCGCGCGCGAGAATCTGGCAGCTCCGCTTTCCGTCGAGCGGCTGGCGGATGAAGCCAATCTCAGCGTGCGCCAGTTCAGCCGCGCCTTCATGGAGGCCACGGGCACAACGCCCGCCAAGGCGATCGAACGGCTGCGGGTGGAGATGGCCCGGCCGCGGGTGGAAGAGGGCCGCGAGGCGCTGGAAGTGATCGCCCGCGCAGTCGGCTTCGCCGATCCCGAACGCATGCGCCAAAGCTTCACGCGCGTCTTCGGCCAGGCCCCGCAGGCCATCCGCAGGGCCGCCCGGAATGTCGAGCGGGCGGCGGGCGGCTCGCCCGGGGCCTGATCCGGATCGGACCGCTCCGGGCAAAAATGCTGGCCCGGCAGGGCCTTGCGGGGCGGGCTGACAAGCGGTGCGGGCAGGCATAGGATTTCCGGGAATCGCAGCTATTTGCTTTTGCGAATAGCGGCAATCGGCCGGTCCGTTCTGACATGCGCGCAAAACGGGGGATCATGAAAAAGCATCTGATGCTTTGCACGGCGGCTGCGGCCCTGACGGCCGGTACTGCTCCCGTGACCGCCGCGCCCTGGACGCGCGGCTTTGTCGTCAGCGCCTATGAATATGCCTTCCGCTATGGCGGGCGAACCGATTACAGCCGCGGCGCGGAAATCGAACCCGGCGTGGACTGCCCCCATGGCAGCACGGTTCATCTCGCCAATCCCGGCCAGACCAGGATGGCCATCGCGCGCCAGAAATGGCGTTCCCAGCAGGAGGTCGACTGGATCACCGCGCCGCCGGGCGTGGAAAAGGTCAACACCCCCGGGCTCACCCGCCGCCATATCTGGGCGCGGGCCATGTCCTATCGCGGCTACAAGCGCGGCATCGAGACCTATGTGAATCCCTGGGCGGCCGACGATCCCGGCCAGCCGCAGGTCACCAGCCGCATCGGCGACGGCTTCAACCTGGACGGCAAGATCAAGCCGGGCGATTTCATCAGCCCCGATGGCGAAAAGGGCATCGACAATGCGCTTTATCGCGCTTGGGGCTGTGATGCGCCCTGGCGCGGTGGCGGCAATGCCACCCTGGACATGCGCGCCAACGACAAGATGCAGGAAGGCCTGTTCACGATGGTGATCCGGGTCTCCGGCAACAAGGACCCGATGAACGATGACGACGCCACCCTGGAGATCGGCTGGTCGCCCGACTCGATGGTCAAGAATGCGCGGGGCGGCATCACGGTCGATTATTCCTATCGCCTGCCCAAGACCGCGCTCTACACCAGGATGAAGGCCAAGGTGGTGGGCGGCGTGGTGGAAAGCGAGCAGGTGGAGCATCTGCACACCCCGCGCATCGCCTGGTTCTACGACCAGACCGGCGACACCAATTTCACCAAGGCCAAGATCCGGCTCAACATCGCGCCCGATGGCCTTTCCGCCACCGGACTGATGGGCGGTTATCGCAACTGGCGCGACCTCTATGCCGAGAACACTTTTGCCCAGGACGGCGGCCAGCAGGGCACGCGCGAGCATGAGGACGCGGTCTCGCTCTATTACGCTCTGCGCCGCAATGCCGACGGCATGTATAACGAGAAGACCGGCCGGTATGACGGGATCTCGAGCGTTTATCGCCTCAGGATGTCGTCGGCCTTTGTGGTCGATCCCGACAAGCCGATGGATATCGCCAGGCAGCCGGAGGAAGAGGGCCACAAGGCGGCCTTCCAGGGCATCAAGGAAGCGGTAATGCGCGGCACCGATACGCTGATACCGCAAGCGGTGCCGCCCGGCACGACGGAAGGGTCCTATCCCGCGCTGGAACATGAAATGAATGGCCTGGCCAGCCGGGACTATTTCCTGAAGACCCTCGACCGGCCGCATTACGCGGGCGAAGACGCGCACGGCATGCCGCCCTGGCTGCAAAAGAAGAAGCCCGCGCCGGAAGCCCCAAAACAGCAGGTGCGCAAGGAAGGGCCTCAGGTCGCAGCGGAAAAGCCGTAAAGGTTCATCGCATGTCAACACGCAATTTCAAGGACATCCAGAAAGCCGACGATCACGTGGTGCTGTACTTCAGCACGCCTGCCTCGCAATGGGGCGAGACCGTGAGCATTACCATGCCGCTGGCTGAATCCCAGAAGTTGCTGCGCAAGCTGCAGGAGACACTGCACGCGGCCGGAAAACCGCTGCACTGATTCCCGCACGTCGGGAGCGGCGTTGACAGCCAATCCGGGCCCACCCATCCTGACCACGCCAGCCGGGGCACAAGAGGCGGCGAACAGGGAAGGGAATGCGATGAAAATCCGCAGTTTGACGGCGCTTCTGATGGCGATGGGTCTGGCGAGCGCGAGTGCCGCGCCGGTGGCCGATACTGTCGATGCCCATGTGTTGGCCGCCCAGAAAGCAGCCGGCCTGGATTTCCCCGGCACCCTGGAAGTCTTGTGCATCCAGCCCGCCGATGGGTCCGATCCTTCAGCCGCGGCCCGCGCCGCCAATGCCGGCAGGCCGAGAAAAGATCCGCCGCGCGAGAGCTGGTATGCCGAGCCGGCCAAGGTGTTCGACAATGTCTATTGGGTCGGCACCAAGATCAATTCCGCCTGGGCGATCAAGACCAGCGCGGGGATCATCCTGCTCGACACCATGTACCATTACGCCGCCGAGACCGAGATCATTGACGGCCTCAAGAAGTTGGGCCTGGACCCGGCCACCATCAAATATGTGATCGTCACGCACGGGCATGGCGACCATGACGAAGGCGCCAAGATGCTGCAGGACCGCTATGGCGCGCGCATCATCATGGGAGGGCCGGACTGGGATGCCATCACCAAGGCGAACAACATGCCCGGCGGGGTCCCGAAGCGCGACATCGTGGCGACGGACGGCCAAAAAGTCACATTGGGCGATGAGACCGTGACCATCCTGTTGACGCCGGGCCACACCCTGGGCACGCTGTCGATGATTTTCCCCGTCAAGGACAATGGCAAGACCCTGACGGTGGCCTATTCCGGCGGCATGGGCTTCAATTTCCCGCGCAGCCCCGAACGCTTCGACACCTATATCGCCTCGGTGAAGAAATTTGGCGACGCCGCCAAGGCGGCCGGTGCCACCATCATCTTCTCCAACCATTCGATGTACGACCAGGCCTGGATCCGGAGCCGCTGGCAGCGCAAGCCGGGTGAGGAGAGCCCCTTCGTGGTCGGCACCGACGGCGTGGCGCGCTATGCCACAGTGATGAGTGAATGCGCCAAGGCGGCGAAGCTGCGGCTGAAGGGCGCCTGATGGTTCGCGCCCGCGCGGCCGGCTGATGTCTGACCTGTTCGATCTCACCGGGCGTGTGGCGCTGGTATCGGGCGCGGCCAGCGGCATGGGGCGGGCCATGGCCATCGCGCTGGCCGAGGCCGGCGCCGATCTGATGCTGGCCGGGCGCAATCTCACCCGGCTGGAAAAGACCGCGGGCGAAATCGAGAAACTGGGACGCCGTGCCGCGCCGGTGGTCTGCGATGTCTCCCGGCCGGAACAGATCCGCCAGATGTTCGCGCAACTTGATCGCGACTTCGGGCGGATCGATTTTTTGGGCAATGTCGCCGGCGAGGCCGTGCTGGGCGCGCCGGAGGACATTGCGCTGGAGGCGGTGGAGCAGACCTGGCGCAATATCGTGTTCGGCCGCTTCTGTGCCTGCCAGGAAGCTGGCCGCCGGATGCTGGTGGCCGGCCGCGGCAGCATCGTCAATATCGGCTCCATCGCCAGTATGACCGCGATGGGCCGCGGGCATATCGCCTATGTCATGGCGATGGGCGCCGTGGTCCAGATGACGCGCGAACTGAGCACCGAATGGTCGGGCCGCGGGGTGCGCGTCAATGCGATCCTGCCGGCGCAAGTCATCAATGACAGTCTGGAAGCACGCATGGCGGCCGATCCCGCGCTGCGCGACCGCTTCCTGAGCGGGCTGCCGCGCGGGCGCATGGGCGAACCCGGTGACATCAAGGGCCTTGCCGTGCTGCTGGCATCGGATGCCTCAAGCTGGATCACCGGCGCACTGATTCCCATGGATGGCGGAAATCTGGCGATGAATCCGGGTGCAACGATTCCGCGCCTCTAAATAAGGCCATTCTGGGGTTTCCGTGCCCCGTCAGGAACCATCATGCCGGTTCCCCCTTTTGAATCTCGAGAGAACGCTACAAATGGAGTTTCCCATGAGGAACAGGATTGCTCTGCTGGGTTCCGCGTTAATGGGCGCGGCCCTGCTGTGCGCGGCCGGCGCCGCCAAGGCGCAGGATTACGGCCCCTATGAACCGGGCTATTACGGCGATGCGCCGGAGACCGTGATCGTCCATCCCTACTATCACCGTTATGACGGCGTGGAAAAACGGCAGATGGTCGGCCGCATCAATGGCGAGATCAATCCGACCGAATATTCGCTGTCGCGCCCGGTCAGTATCGGGGACCTGAATTTGTCGAACCCCGCGGACCGTTCGGAATTGCGGCTGCGCATTCGTCATACGGCGCGTGAACTTTGCTATGAGCTGAATGAGCGCGTTCCTGGCCTGCGCGGCTATCCGAGCGAGGATCGCGATTGCGTCCAGCGCGCCACGCGCGAAGCCATGCGGGACGTGTATTACGGCCGCGGCTGACGCGCGAAACAGGCTAGAGCAACGATACAGACCATGACCTCCGGACCGGGAAATCGGTTCGGGGGTGTTTTTGGTCAGGCTCCTGATCAAGGCGGGGCACCGAGGCGCGTCAACGCGTCCTTCGCCGGCTGCGCGCCCGGATCGAGCTTCAACGCGGCACGATAGTCGGCGATCGCCGCATCTCGGACGCCCTTACGCTCATAAGCGTCCGCGCGATGGCTATAAGCGCCGGCGTATTGGGATGCGAAGACGGGATGGATCGGAAGATCCTTGGCATTCAGCGCAATCGCACGCGTGAAATCGGCGATAGCCTGGTCGTATAGGCCGCCATGCGCATAGGCGAGGCCACGTCTGTCATAGGCGCCGGCGTCGGCGGGCGCCAGTGAAATCTCTTTGCTGAGATCGGCGATGGTCTTGTCGTAGAGCCCTTTATGCGCATAGGCCATGGCCCGATTGTAATAGCTGGTGATATTGCGGGGATCGCGCGAAATCACCTCGCTGAAGTCTGCGATGGCCTGGTCGTAGAGTGCCTTGCGCAGATAATCATTGCCCCGATTTTGGTAGGCGCTTTCCAAGGCGGAATTGAGCGAAATCGCCATGGTGAAATCGGCGATGGCTTCGTCGTAGGCCTTTGTGCTCGTAGGCGTTCCCGCGATAGTCGTACATATCGGCCAATTTGAGGTTCGGACCCTCGCCCTCAGGTTCCTGCGCTATGGCCGTTGTGTAGTCGCGGATCGCCAGGTCATCGAGCCCCTGATTGTTATAAGCACTTCCCCGATTGAAATAGGCAACGGGGAAGTCCCTGGGCGAGAGGGAAATCGCCTGGTTGTAATCGGCGATGGCCTGGTCGTAGAGACCTTTTTGCGCATAGGCGACGCCGCGGCTGTCATAGTCGGTTGCAAGCCTGGCGGCGGCTGCCTGCATCATGCCCCTGCCGGCCTTGAGGTCCGCGGCGTCGGACTCGATTTTCCTGGTGCACGCGGCGATGCTGATGTCCGGGTCCGGATTGCCGCAGCTTGCCCGCGACACTTGCGATTCAGCCGGCATGGCAAAGATCATCAGCACCAGGCTGCACAGGATGCCAAAAATTTTCGCCGTCATTCGTAACGCAGCGCGTGAATGGGGTTGGCGTTGGCCACCCGGCGGGCATGGACGAAGACCGTGGCCCAGGCGATCATCAATGCGATAGCGCCCGCGCCAATGAAATAGAGCGGGCTCAGCGCGATGCGATAGGCAAAGCCGCTCAGCCAGTCATGCAGCCAGTACCAGGCCACCGGCCAGGCGATGGCGTTGGCGATCACCACGGGTAGGGAGAATTGCCTGAGCAGCATCCAGACGATGTCATGGGTGCCCGCGCCAAAGGTCTTTCTCAGCCCGATCTCGCGCGTGCGCCGTTCGGTCGAGAAGGCGGCGAGCCCGAACAGGCCCAGGCAGGAGATGAAGATGGCGATGCCGACAAACAGGCCGAAGATTGCGCCCTGGCGTTCATCGGCCCGGAATTGCGCCTCGAAGTCATCCGACAGAAAATGGCGCTGTGTGGCGATGGTGGGCGCGAAAGCGCGCGCCGTCTTGTCGATAAAAGCCAGGGTCGCCGGCAAATTCTGCTGGCGGACCCGGACGGAAACAAACGGGAAGTGGTCGGGATCGTAGAAATAGAAGGTGCCCTCGACGGGCCGTCTGGGGCCATTCATCTGAACATCGTCCAGCACACCGACCACCGTCATGGTCGCGTCGGAAACGACGAAAGTCTTGCCGATCACGCTTTGCGGCGTATACCCGAGTTGCCTGGCGCCGGTTGCGTTCATCAGGGCATTGAAAGGCGTCTTCTCCCGGTGCCTGTCCTCTCCGCGGGATTTCGAAAGCAGCCGTCCCGTCAGAAGACGCATGCGATAAAGGTCGGAAAAATTCGGGCTGATGGACATGAACCGGAACACCTGGCTGGAAACGTCACCGGGGCGGCGCAGGGTGTCGGAGTGGGAGCCGTGACCGAGCGGAACGGTATCGGAAAGGGTGACGTCCGAAATGCCGGGATTGCGCCGCAATGCTTCGGCAAAGCTTTCCCGTGTCGGCGAAGCCATATCCGCGACGTTGACGATCACCACGCCGCTCTTCTGAAAGCCGGTATCGATGGTGCGGGCGAAAGATATCTGCGCAAATACCACCGCCACGGCGACGCCAAGCCCGATGGACACCGCGAACTGCAGCACCACCAGAAAGGTGCGCAAAAATCCTGATCCCGAACCCGATACGGGGCCGCGCAGGATGGCCGCGGGCCGAAATCCCGACAGGACCAGCGCCGGATAGACACCGCTGAGAAGACCCGCCGCAACGGCGATCGCCAGGATGACCGCGACCAGGGGCCAGTCGGACAGATAATCGAGCGCAACGGGTCTGCCCAGGAAGCTATCGAAGGCCGGCAGCAACACTTCCACCATCGCCAGGGCCAATATCAGCGCCAGCAGCGCGATCAACACGCTCTCGCCCAGGAATTGCACGATCAGCTGATGGCGCGCCGCGCCCACGCATTTGCGCAAGCTGATCTCGCGGGCGCGCAGCATGGCGCGGGCGGTGGCAAGGTTCGTGAAATTGAAGCAGGCCACCAGCAGGATCAGCACCCCGATGACGGCAAAGCCGTAGACGGTCGTCCAGCTTCCGGCCGGCGTCATGCCGCCATACTGATCGGTCGACAGATGATCGTCGCGAAAAGGCGCCAGACCCGGCGTCATCAGCTGGCTGGCCCGGATGTTCAAATTGATCATCTTTTTGGGATCGAACGACCGGTCCAGGATGGTTTTGAGCTTGGTGACGACGGCCGCCGGATCGGCGCCCGGCGCAAGCTGAACATAGCCCCAGCCCTCGAAAATCAACCAACCTGTCTTCTCGTCCTGGCTCATCGGGTCGGCGGCCGACGTGTTGGGGATCAGCAGATCCGCCTGCAACTGGGTATTGTGAGGCAGGTCGCGCAGGATGCCGGTGACGACCAGTGGCCATTTCCGCGTCTGGCAATTCTTCCTTTCCGGATCGCAAGTTTCCCCCGTGATCGTGATTGTCTTACCCATGGCGGGCGTGTTGCCGAAATATTTTCTCGCCGTCTTTTGCGACAGGACAATCGATTCCGGCTGGGCAAACACGCTTGCGGGACTGCCCTCCACCAGCGGCAGCCTGATCACCCGGAAGAAGCCGGGATCGACGACATTCACTTTTTCCAGAAACTGACGGTTGCCGCTGATCACCGTCATGGACTGCGGGATTAGGTGGGTCATGGCCTTGACCTCGGGAATCTTCTGCAACATCACCTGCGGCACGGGGAACGGGATTTTGGTTCCACGGTTTGGGCCGCGGCCCGGCTCGGTGATCGTGGCCTCGACGCGATAGAGGTTCTCGGCTCCGGCAATCCACTTGTCGTAGGAAATTTCGTCGCGAATGAAGAGGATGATGAAGATGGCGCAGGTCAGCCCCACTGCCATCCCGGCGATGTTGATGAAGCTGTAGAGCTTGTGCCGTGCGACGCTGCGCAGGGCGGTCGCGAGATAGTGGCGAAACATGATCCCCTCACAATCGACGCTTATGTCCGCGACCGCTTTATGGCGAGCGTTCTGAAGCCAACCGTGCCACGCATGGGGCCAGCAGGGCTGACAGGGGCTCGCCCGTCTTGTTAAGCAAGGTGAATGCCAAGCTTTATGAGCGCAAGTTCAAGGACTTGCCTTGGGTTGGACATTCCATGTGTTCGCCAATGAGCGGACACCTGTCCGGTTTCGGACAGTCAGCCAGTACCC
>CAYQZM010000209.1:0-14228 GCA_964421935.1 uncultured Rhizobium sp.
CGTTGTCCACGATACGGTCGCCCGCCTCGAGTGCCTTGCCCATGTCATTGTCCACCGAGGCCCGGGCATGGCCCAGCGCCACCACCCCCAGCACGGACAGGCTGAGGCCCAAGGCCAGGATGATGGACAGCAGGAATTGGCCGCGCAGGGACATGGGACAGCTCAAAAAGCGCGGCATCTTAGCCGCTCTGCGGCGGAATGTGACATTCGGGAAAAATTCCCGGCAGGGGCGGGAATTTGGGAAATTGCGGCCCCCCAAGCCTTCTCCTAAGCCCGCTGCCACATAGGGGAAAGCCGTGAAAATCCACCTCCTGCTGCTCGCCGCCACCGTCCTTCTGCCTGCGCCGGTTTATGCCCAGACCCTGGCCGCCGGCGAAAATACCGAACATGTGGTGGTGTTCGGCACCCTGCCCGATTCCGATATCGGCCTTTCTTCCGACAAAGTGCCCGGCGCGGTCCAGAGCCTGTCCACCGATGATCTCACCGCCCAGCATGGCGGAACGGTGCTGTCGGCGCTGGGAACGCAAACGGCCGGCATCAGCCTCAGCGATGTGCAAGGCAACAGCCTGTTCCAGAATCTGCGCTTTCACGGCTTCGATGCCTCGCCGCTCCAGGGCACACCCCAAGGCCTGGCGGTCTATCAGAACGGCATGCGCCTGAATGAGGCCTTTGGCGATACCGTCAACTGGGACGCCATTCC
The DNA here is from genome assembly GCA_964421935.1 of uncultured Rhizobium sp. Classification (GTDB taxonomy): domain Bacteria; phylum Pseudomonadota; class Alphaproteobacteria; order Micropepsales; family Micropepsaceae; genus Rhizomicrobium. Next base: position 701 of record CAYQZM010000209.1, read on the forward strand.
CGAGAACGCCATCGCCCACATGGACGTGTGGAGCGCCAATCCGGTGTTCGGCCTGAACGCGCTTGGCGGCGCGGTCAATATGGTGATGAAGAACGGCTTCACCTTCCAGGGTCTGGATGCCTCCTTGCAGGGCGGCTCGTATGGCCATGGCATGGCGGCCGGCGAGTGGGGTATGAACGACGGCAATTTCTCTTTCTACGGCTCGGCCGAAGCCGTTACCGATGCGGGATGGCGCTTTCATTCCCAGTCCAACCTGGCGCGGCTTTATGCCGATGCCGGCTGGCGCTTCGGCGACAGCGAGATTCATCTGGTGGCATCGGGCGCGGCCACCAGCCTGGGCGTGGTAGGACCGACCCCAGTCGAGTTGACCCAGCGCAACGCCAAGTCGGTCTACACCTTCCCCCAGACCACGCGGAACACGATCGGCAGCCTGGCGCTGAACGGCAAGACCAGACTGAACGAGAACTGGCAGTTCGAGGCCTCCGCCTATGTTCGCAGCTTCAAGCAACAGCATGTGGACGGCAATGACGGCAACTTCGAGCGCTGCTCCAATTCTTCTTCCTTCGTGGGCCGGCTCTGTCTAGAGGATGATGGTTTTCCGCGGCCGACACCCTTCACCGGCGCCGCAGCGCTGAATTTCCGCAATCAGTTCGCGATCCTGGACCAGAACAACGCCAGCATCGCCTTCACGCCTGGCACCATCTACGGCACGGTGGACCGCACCTTTACCGACAGCACCAGCCAGGGCGTCACCGTGCAGGTGACCGGCGACGAGCCCTTGTTCGGCATGGCCAACTATTTCACCGCCGGCGCCAGCGTGGATGCCAGCGGCATCGGCTTTCGCTCCACCAGCGCCCTGGGCCGCATCTTCCCCAGCCTGGATGTGGCGGTGGATCCCGCCCTGGCGGGTTCGGGCAGCATCATCCACGCCAACGGCAATATCGGCTATGCCCCGGTCAATCTGGGCGCCACCACAACCTATTACGGCTTCTATGCCGTGGACGCGCTCGACCTGACCGGCGCCCTGACCATAACGGCGGGCCTGCGCATCAACGCCGCCGACATCAACACGCGTGACCGCAGTGGCCTCGCCGCCGAGCTGAACGGCAGCCATGGCTATGGCCATGTTAATCCGCTGGCGGGCCTGACCTACAAGGTCAGCGGCGCCTTCACTTTCTTCGGCGGCTATTCGGAAGCCAATCGCGCCCCCACACCGCTGGAACTGGATTGCGCCGACCAAACGCTGCCCTGCCTGCTGGAGGGTTCGCTTGTGGCCGACCCGCCGCTGCAGCAGGTGGTGTCTCACACCTATCAGGCCGGTGTCCGCGGCAATACCGGTCTTGGCGACGGCAAGCTCGACTGGAACGCCAGCCTGTTCCGCACCGACAGCGACAATGACATCGTGGCGCTGGCCGCCACCATCGCCGGCCGAGGCTACTTCACCAATGTGCCTTCTACCCAGCGGCAAGGCGCGGATGTGAGCGCCCGCTATGCGGTCGACGGCTGGTCGGTCTATGCCAGCTATTCCTACCTGGATGCGACCTATCAGTTCACGGGCGTGCTGGCTTCGCCCAACAATCCCAATGCCAACGATGACGGCAATGTCACGGTGACGGCGGGACGGAGCATCCCGCTCAATCCTGCCAACACCCTGCGCGCCGGCGGTGATTTCGATGTGATGGAGGGCGTGACCCTGGGCGGCGAACTCGCCTTCACCGGCAGCCGGTATTTCGATGGCGATCCCTCCAACCTGAACGCCAAGCTGCCGTCCACCCTGGTGGTCAACCTGCGCGGCGCCTGGCAGATCACGCCCACCTGGCAACTGTTCGGCACGGTGGACAATCTGTTCGACAACCGCGACGCGTTGTACGGCACCTATTTCGAGCCGGACGATACCACCGGCCTGGTCACCCCGGCCCTGAGCGATCCGCGCAGCCTGACCCTGCGCCAGCCCATTACCTTCCAGTTGGGTCTGAAACTGAAGTTCTAGCGACCGCCTCCGGCTCCCTGCTTGCCACGAAGAGCCGCTGGCGCCGCCGGACTCTAATCTCTATACGGGCGCCATGTTGCGCCTGACAGACATCAAGCTGCCGCTGGACCATGGTCCGGAGGCGCTGAAGACTGCCATCCTCAGGAAGCTGAAACTTCCTGCGGACCAGCTTTTGGGCTGGCAGGTCTTCAAGCGCGGCCATGATGCCCGCAACCAGAAGGCCATCAGCTATATCTACACGGTCGACGTGCAGCTGAAGGACGAAGCGCGCGCGCCCAAGGGAACGTCCCGCACCCCCGACATGGAATACCGGGCGGTGGCGAAGGCCCCAAACCGTTTCGAGCGGCCGCTGGTGGTCGGCGCGGGACCTTGCGGCCTGTTCGCGGCGCTGATCCTGGCGCAATCCGGCTTTCGTCCGATCATCCTGGAGCGCGGCAAGGTCGTTCGGGAACGAACAAAAGATACCTGGGGCCTGTGGCGGCGTTCGGTGCTCAATCCGGAATCCAATGTCCAGTTCGGCGAAGGCGGCGCCGGCACCTTTTCCGACGGCAAGCTCTACAGCCAGATCAAGGACCCGCGCCACCTGGGACGCAAGGTCATGACCGAATTCGTCAAGGCTGGCGCCCCGGAAGAGATCCTCAGCGAGGCCCATCCCCATATCGGCACCTTCCGGCTGGTGACCATGGTGGAGTCCATCCGCGAGACCATCGAAAGGCTGGGCGGGGAATATCGGTTCCAAAGCAAAGTCTCCGATCTGCTGCTGGACGGTGACCGCAAGGTGCGCGGCGTAAGGCTGGAAAGCGGCGAGGATATCGCCACGTCTCATGTCGTGATGGCGCTGGGCCATAGCGCCCGCGACACCTTCGAGATGCTGTACGACCGCGGTGTCGCCATCGAGGCCAAGCCCTTCTCCATCGGCTTTCGCATCGAGCATCCGCAGGGCCTGATCGACAAGGCGCGCTATGGCCGTTCCATCAAACAGCTCGGCGCCGCCGAATACCGCCTGGTGCATCACGCCAGGAATGGCCGTGGCGTCTACAGCTTCTGCATGTGTCCGGGCGGCACGGTGGTGGCGGCCGCGTCCGAGCCCGGCCGGGTCGTCACCAATGGCATGAGCCAATATTCCCGCAATGAGCGCAACGCCAATGCCGGCATCGTGGTCGGCATCACGCCGGAGGCAGACTATCCCGGCCATCCGCTGGCCGGCATCGCCTTGCAGCGGCAATGGGAAAGCGCCGCGTTCATCGCCGGCGGCAGCAGCTATCGCGCCCCGGCGCAGCTGGTGGGTGATTTTATCGCCGGCCGCGCCTCCACCGTTTTGGGCGAAGTAAGTCCTTCCTATCGCCCCGGTGTGACACCCACCGATCTTTCAACCTGTCTGCCAGATTATGCCATCGCGGCGATGCGGGAGGCGCTCCCCGCTTTTGGAAAGCAGATTCCCGGTTTCGATCGCGCGGATGCGGTACTCACCGGGGTGGAAACACGGACCTCCAGCCCCATCCGCATCCAGCGCGGCGATGATTTCCAGAGCCTCAATACGCCGGGTCTTTATCCGGCCGGCGAAGGCGGCGGCTTTGCCGGAGGAATTCTTTCAGCAGGTGTCGATGGCATCCGGGTGGGCGAAGCCGTCGCCCGATCCATCGCCGAAGCCTAGTGTCGTGGTTTCGAAATTCGCTCGGTGGCTGATATCGATATCGTGCGAATTTCGGAATCGGGACACTAGAGCTTGGCCGCTGAAAGAATGGGGCCGTTGTTTTTGGCCTGTACGAGTATGGCGGCGCGCCAGACAGGATCGCCCCCGGCCGGGATTGCGTAGCTTTGCGCCGAACCCGACCATGTGCCCAATCGCACCAGCGCGCGGACAATATTGCGGTGTGGCAGCAGCAGGCCGCTATTCTCACCCGCGCCAATGTCCACGTTCAACACCCTTGGGTCATAGCGCACCAGCCAGACGTCGGCAGCCGCTGCGGTTGCCGCAGCCACGGTGACCTGCTTGCCACTGACGGTGATGGCCGGACCCTGCAACGGCGCGGACCTGGCGATGGCCGCCAACAATTCGGGGCGCTTGACACCCACCAGATCGGCACGACCGTTGATGACCACCTCTGGCGTGTAGGCGCCGTCGCCGAAGACATGCCCATAGGCATATTGGCGGGCGGTGAATTCCGGCCTGGCGAACGTGTCTTTCCATCCCAGCCGATCCCAATAGGTGACCGAAAAGCTCAAGGCCAGAAGATCGGCGCGATCGGCCAGGCTGTTCACATTGGCGATGGCGGGCGGGCAGGACGAACAACCCTGGCTCTGGAACAATTCCACGACAGTGGGCGCTGCCTGGACAGGCCACGCAGCCATGGCAAAAGCAAAGGCCAGGATGGACAGCTTCATCGGGCGCTCCTCACAACGTCATTCGTGAGGTCGCGCCGGCTGGTTACACCATCAGGCCGCTAGGAATTCCGAGACAAACGCCGTCCGGGGATTGCGGCGCACCTCTGCCGGCGCGCCGTATTGCTCGATACGGCCATCCTTCATCACCGCCACCAGATCGGCCACGGCGAAGGCTTCTTCCTGGTCGTGGGTGACGAAGACCGTGGTGACGCCGGCATGATCGTGGATGCGGCGCAGGTCGGCGCGCAGCTCCTTGCGCACCTTGGCGTCCAGCGCACCGAAGGGCTCATCCAGGAGCAGCATGCGCGGCTCGATGGCGAGCGCGCGCGCCAATGCGACCCGCTGGCGCTGGCCGCCGGAAAGCTGGCTGGGATAGCGATCTTCAAGGCCTGGAAGCTGCACCAGATCCAAGAGCCGTTTCACCCGCTCGCGGATCTCGGACCTTGAGGGCCGGCGTACGCGCGGCCGCACCTTCAGGCCAAAGGCGATATTGCCGGCCACGGTCATGTGCCGGAACAGCGCATATTGCTGGAAGACAAAGCCGGCATTGCGGGTGCGCGCCGGCATGTCCAGCCAGTTGAGATCGGCGAAGCGCACCATGCCGCTGTCGGCGAACTCAAGACCACCCAGGATGCGCAGCAAGGTGGTCTTGCCCGAGCCCGACGGACCCAGCAGCGAGACAAAGCCGCCCTGCGGCGCCACGAAGCTGGCGCCGTTGAGGGCCGCGAAGCGGCCGAATTTCTTGGAGACGGAGTCAACAGTCAGGGACATGAAGGCTTCTCCTAGTGACGATGGACGGCGGCTAGCTCGTCGGCATAGCGCCATTCCAGCAGGGATTTCAGGGCAAGGGTAATCAGCGCCAGCATCGCCAGCAGGGCGGAGACGGCGAAGGCGCCGACGTAATCGTAATTGTTGTAGAGCAACTCCACATGCAGCGGCATGGTGTTGGTCACGCCACGGATATGGCCGGATACCACCGAGACCGCACCGAACTCGCCCAAGGCGCGGGCATTGCAGAGCAGCACGCTGTAAAGCAGGCCCCATTTGATGTTGGGCAAGGTCACCCGCAGAAAGGTGCCCAGGCCTGAGGCGCCAAGGGTGGCGGCCGCCTCCTCTTCATCGCGGCCCTGATCCTGCATCAAGGGGATCAGCTCGCGCGCCACAAAGGGGAAAGTAACGAAGATGGTTGCCAGCACGATCCCCGGCAGGGCGAAGAGGATGTGGATGTCATGCGCGATGAGATATTTGCCGAACCAGCCCTGCATGCCGAACACCAGCACATAGATCAGGCCCGAAACCACCGGCGACACCGAGAAAGGCAGATCGATCAAGGTGACCAGGAAGGTCTTGCCGGGAAAATCGAACTTGGCGACGCACCAGGCCGCGGCGATACCGCACACGCTGTTGAGCGGCACCGCGATCGCCGCGGCAATCAGCGACAGGCGCACGGAGGCCAAGGTATCGGGCTCGATGAGAGCCTTCCAGAAGGCCCCAAAGCCGTCGGCCAACGCTTCCTTGAAGACCAGCAGCAACGGCAACAGCAGGAGGATCGAGATGAAGCCGACAGTGATGGCGCCCAACAGCGCCTTCAGCCACAGCGGATCTTCGGTGGGGCGAACAAGCTTTCTGCTCATCTGCGCCTCGCCGACCACGCCTGCAGGCCGTTCAGGGCCAGCAGCATGATGAAGCTCGCCGCCAGCATGACGACACCAATCGCGGCAGCCCCGGCATAGTCATATTGCTCCAGCTTGGTGACGATCAGCAGCGGGGCGATCTCGCTGACCATCGGAATATTGCCGGCGATGAAAATGACCGAGCCGTATTCGCCTACGCCGCGGGCGAAGGCCATCGCGGCACCCGTCAACAGCGCCGGCGTCAGCATGGGGATCACCACCCGGGAAATCGTCTGCACCCGCGTGGCGCCCAGGGTGGCGGCGGCCTCCTCAAGTTCCTGGCCGACTTCGTTCAGCACCGGCTCCAAGGTGCGCACGGTGAAGGGCAGCCCGATGAAAACCATGGCCACCAGAACGCCCCAGGGCGTGTAGGCGATACGAATGCCATAGGGAACCAGCAGCGAGCCCAGCCAGCCGTTCGGCGCATAGAGGGTGGAAAGGGCAATGCCAGCCACCGCGGTGGGCAGGGCAAACGGCAGGTCTATGATCGCATCCAGCAGTCCGCGTCCGGGAAAGCGGTAGCGCACCAGCACCCAGGCGATAATGAAGCCGAACAGGGAGTCGATCGCCGCTGCCAGCGCTGACATGCCGAAAGACAGGCGCAGGCTCGCCAGAACACGTGGGGTGGAGATCGCGGCCCAGAAGCCGTCCCATCCCAGCTCGAACGGGCGGATGACCAGCGCCAGCAACGGAATCAGGACGATTCCGGTCAGATAGAAAAGGGTAAAACCCAGAGAAAGGCTGAAGCCCGGCAGCACGTGCCGGGAGCGGGGCAGCGGGATTTTCAGTCCAATCGCGCTCATGGCTTCTCAGAGAAACTCCCGGACCGCCGAAACGGCCCGGGATAGTTGGGGAGGATTCCAGAAAATCGAATGCCTATTTTCCAGGCTGATAGATCTGATCGAAAATGCCGCCATCGGCGAAATGAACGGACTGGGCTTTCGGCCACCCGCCGAAATCGCGATCAACTGTGGCCAGCGGAATATCGGGAAACTGGCGCTTGTACTTGGCCAGGATTTCCTGATTGCGGGGACGATAAAAGTCCTTCGCCTCGATCTCCTGGGCCTCTCGACTATAGAGGAATTTCGCGAAGGCTTCTGCCGCGGCCCGGCTTTTGTGACGGTCGACATTCTTGTCGACCACCGCCACCGGCGGCTCGGCCAGGATGGAGCGGCTGGGATAGACGATCTCGTACTGGCCGGGGGTCTCCTTCAGCGCCAGATGGGCTTCGTTTTCCCAGGAAAGCAGCACATCGCCGATGCCGCGCTTGGTGAAGGTGGTGGTGGAGCCGCGGGCTCCGGTGTCCAGCACCGGCACATGCTTGTAGAGGTTGCCGACAAACTCCTTGGCCTTCTGCGCATTGCCGCCCGGCGCCTTCTCGGCATAGGCCCAGGCCGCCAGATAGGCCCAGCGCGCGCCGCCGGAGGTCTTGGGATTGGGCGTCACCACCTGGATTCCCGGCTTCACCAGGTCATTCCAGTCCTTGATCTTCCAGGGATTGCCCTTGCGCACCAGGAACACGATGGTCGAGGTGTAGGGCGTGGAATTGTCTGGCAGGCGTTTCTGCCAATCGCCGGGCAACAGCCCGGCATTCTTGGACACCGCGTCAATATCGGCGGCCAACGCGAGCGTCAGGATGTCTGCCTGAAGCCCATCGATAACAGCGCGCGCCTGTGCACCGGAGCCGCCGTTTGACGTTTTAACCGTGACCCTGTCGGCCTTGTAGGTGGCCGCAAAGGCGGCGCCGAGATCCTTGTAGAGTTCGCGCGTGGGATCGTAACTGACGTTCAGCAGGGTGACGTCAGCCTGTGCCGCGGTACCGGCCAGGAGGCCGGCAGCGATCAGAAGAGAAAGAAGACGCTTCATCGGTTGCTCCTTCAGAAAGAAATCTGGCTGCGCAGCGCGATGGCGCTGGCGGAAATATCCGTGGCGGGCGCGTTGACGTGATTGACCTGGATATTGTCGTAATCCAGGGCGAACCTGAGACCATTGGTCGGATACCAGTTCAGGCCGACGCTCCACACATCCTGCTTGCCGCCGGCAACGCCGCCGATGGCGGCGCTGCTGAAAGGCAGGTAATCCAGATCGATGTCGCTGTAGCGCGCCTTGATTTCCCAGGCGCCCCAACCGCCGGGCGTTCCCAGCGGATGATCGGGCCGCAAGGAACGGAAGCTCGCGGTGGTCGGATCATAGGGATGCTGTTCGCCCGTGAGGGAGTAAGTCAGTGTCCCGTACCAACCTGAGAAGTGCGGGCTGGGCAGCACCGTGCGCCGATCGATCTCGTAGTGGAACCAGCCGCCCTGGCCATAGAAGCCGGCATATTCGGCTGCCGTCTCGAAACCGAACTCATCGACCTTGTCCGCGTCGATATTGCCGGTATTGACGGTCTTGGTGGAATCCACCGCCAGCTCCGGCCCATTGCTGAAACTGAAAACGTTGGAGCCGTTGGTGTTCGGCGCCACATCCGGCGGATGAAGAACATGGGTGAAGTGTCCGCCCACCAGCCATTTGGCGTCCGGCCGATTGAGGGCGAGATAGGTGGCACGTCCCACCAGCGCCTCCTGGGCGTCGAAGCTGGCGGCGTCGGTGGCCTTCTTGCCGGTATAGGCCAGCGACACGAGATACGTGTCACCCTGCGCAAATATCTCGACACCTTCGCGGCCCGGCGATCCGGCAATGTTGCGCGAGACATCCACGGAAGCCGGCCGCTCCAGGAACAGAAGATCGCCCGAGCCGGTCGAATCCTCGATGTCGACAAAGGGCGTCATCGCGCCCGCGCGAATGGCGAAAGGCCTTAAGCCGTCATATTCGATGTAGGCGTAATAGATATAACCGCTCTTCTCAGTGCCATTGCCGCCGAAGTCGTAAGTGAAGTTGTAGGACCAATCGCGCCAGGCCGTGCCCTGGATACCCAGCTGCGCGCGGCGGAAATTGGAACCGCTGCTAAGGTCCACGCTCGCGGGATTCTTGTTCTGGGAAAAATAGCCATAGTCGAACTGGACCAGGCTGCGCAGCGCCAGGGTGAACGCACCGTCGGCCGAGGCAAAACTCAGCCGACCATTGGGAAGACTGCTCTTGGTCTGCGCCGCCAGCTGGCTGTTGAGGTCGGCATATTGGTCGGAGGTGCTGCGCTTCAAGTCCAGAACCGCGGCGCTGGTGTCCGGTTGGGCGGTCTGGGCGCCCTTGATCTCGGCAAGCTGCCGATGGATGTCGCGCAGCTCCTGCTCCAGGACACCGATCCGCGGATCGGGCTGCCCAGCCGGTGTTGGTTTCTTGCCGCCGGCAGAAGCCGGCGCAGCCAGAGCTACCAGCGCCGCACCGGCCAGAAGAGAGGCCATCCAGAATCCGCGCATGAAGTCCCCGTCGGTTCATCCATCGGCCGCAAGGCGACCGGACGCGCAAATTAATTCCTCTGAATCTCTATCAAGTCAATAGGGATTATGCCCTTTCCATGGATCCCTGGTGAAACGTCAGTCCTATGGGATGGCTATAAAGCGCCCGAACGACGCAATTGTTGCGCGGCGGCCGCCAGATTCCGCGATTCCAGAATCTTGGCGGTGGCGTCCCGGGCGGCCAACAAAGCCTTGCGGATGGCGCAAACGTCCTCGTCGAAGCAATCGTCACACTTGCGATACGCCATGACGCTGACGCAGGGGCTGAGTGCCAAGGGCCCGTCGGTCACCCGCAAAACGTCGGCAAAGCTGATGTCCTTGGCCGGCCGGCCCAGCGAATAGCCGCCCTGGCGGCCGCGATGGCTGCGCACAATCCCCGTCTTTTTCAGTTCCAGCAGGATGGCTTCCAGGAATTTGCGCGGGATTTTTTCCTTTTCCGCGATCTCGGAAATCTGCACCGGGCCGGCCTCGCCGCGGCCCGCCAGGAACAAGAGGGCGCGCAAGGCATAACGGGCTTTCTGGGAAATCATGGCGCCTTAATACCCTATAGAGCCTATGGAATATAGCGCCTCCAGGCGCCGCCGCGCCGCCGCCCCCGGAGGAACGGTGGGACCGATGCGACAGCTTGCGACAACCCTGTCGGTGCGCGAGGCGGTTTTGCCGCTATAATCCTGACAATTCATCAGAAAAACGTGCCCTGAAGGCAATGCGCGACACTTTCCCCAAGATGCCCGCCCCATGACTTGGCTCGTCAAGGTCGCGCTGGACCGACCGTATACATTCATCGTCATGGCCCTGATGATCCTGATCTTCGGGCCGTTGGCGGCGATCCGCACCCCCACCGACATCTTCCCCAATATCGGCATTCCGGTGCTGGGCGTGGCCTTCAGCTATAGCGGCCTGTCGCCCGATGAAGTGGGCTCGCGCCTGCTGGCCGGCTATGAGCGCTTTCTTTCCACCACCGTGAACGATGTCGAGCATATCGAGAGCCAGTCGATGCAGGGCATCGGCATCGTCAAGATCTTCTTCCAGCCCAATGTCGACATTCGCCTGGCCACGGCACAGCTCACCTCGGTCTCCCAGACGGCCATTCGCCAGATGCCCGCGGGAACCCAGCCGCCGCTGATCCTGAACTACAGCGCCTCCACCGTGCCGGTGCTGCAGATGGCTTTTTCGTCCAGCTCGCTGTCGGAACAGCAGGTGCTGGATTATTCGCAGAACTTCGCCCGGCCGCGCCTGACCACCGTGGCCGGAGCGGCCGTGCCCTATTCCTATGGCGGCAAATTCCGCTCGGTGCAGATCGACCTCGATCCCCAGGCCATGCAGGCGCGCGGCCTGTCCGCCAGCGACGTGCAGAACGCTTTCTCCAGCCAGAACCAGATCACCCCGGCCGGCAACATAAAGATCGGCAGCTATCAATATGTGGTGCGCCTCAACAACGCCGCCGACACGATCGAGGCCATCAACGACATGCCGGTCAAGACCGTGAATGGCGGCACGGTCTTCCTGCGCGATGTGGCCCATGTGCGCGACGGCAACACCGTGCAGCAGAACATCGTGCATGTGGATGGCAGTCGCGCGGTTCTCTCGACCGTGCTCAAGAATGGCCAGGCTTCCACGATCGATGTCGTCAACGGCATCAAGAATCTGCTGCCGCTGCTGCGACAGCAATTGCCCGACGCCTTAAAGATCAATGTGCTCGCCGATCAGTCGCTGTTCGTCAAAGCCGCCATCAATGGCGTGGTACGCGAGGGCGTCATTGCCGCCGGGCTGACCAGCCTGATGATCCTGTTCTTCCTGGGAAGCTGGCGCTCCACCGTGATCATCGCCACCTCCATTCCGCTGGCGGTGTTGTGCGCCCTGGCGGCGCTGTGGGCCTCCGGCGAGACCCTCAACATCATGACCTTGGGCGGCCTGGCACTGGCGGTGGGCATCCTGGTGGACGATGCCACGGTGACCATCGAGAACATCAACTGGCACCTGGAGCATGGCAAGCCGGTCTACACCGCGATCATGGACGGCGCCCGCCAGATCACCCAACCGGCCTTCGTCTCGCTGCTCTGCATCTGCGTCGCCTTCGTGCCCATGTTCTCGCTCAAGGGCGTGGCAGGCTACCTGTTCGTCCCCATGGCCATGGCGGTGGTGTTCGCCATGATCGCCTCCTTCATCCTGTCGCGCACCCTGGTGCCGACTCTGGCGCTTTATCTGCTGAAGCTCCATTCGGAGGAACATGCCGCCTTGGGCGACAACATGTTCGCGCGGCTGCAGAAGCGCTTTGAGAAAGCCTTTGCCGATGCGCGCGAGGGCTATCGCAATCTTCTCGCCCTGGCCATGACACGGCGCCGGACCTTCGTCTTCGGTTTCCTTGCGGCCGTCGGCTTGTCTCTGCTGCTGGTGCCATTCCTGGGCGAGGACTTCTTCCCCTCGGTGGATTCCGGCCAGATCACGCTCCATGCCCGCACCCCGGCCGGAACGCGCATCGAGGACACGACCCAGATCGTGGCCCAGATCGAGCGCGAGGTCCGCCGCGTCATTCCCGGACGCGAGCTTCAGACCATCATCGACAATGTCGGCCTGAACCAGAGCCCGACCAACATGATCTACAACAATACCGGCACGGCGGGGCTGCAGGATGCCGACATCTTCATCACCCTGAACGAGAACCACAGCCGCACCGCAGACTATGTCCGTACCCTGCGCGAGCGGCTGCCGCGCCTGTTCCCGGAAGTGACCTTTTCCTATCCGCCGCCGGATATCACCAGCCAGATTCTGAATTTTGGCGCCCCTGCCCCGCTTGACGTCCAGGTGGTCGGTACCGACCGCGACGCGACCGAGGCGTTCGGTTTCCGAATCCTGCGCCAGATCCGGACCATTCCCGGCCTGGTGGACGCGCGCATGCAGCAATCCCGCAGCCAGCCGGTGCTCAATGTCGATGCCGATCGCAGCCGCATGGCGCAGATGGGCCTCACCGAGCGCGATGTCACCAATGCCATGGCCACCGCCCTGGCCGGCACCTCGCAGACTGCGCCGAACTTCTTCCTGAACCCCAAGAATGGCGTCTCCTACAACATGACGGCGCAGACGCCGGAATACCGGCTGAACTCGCTGGAGGCATTGCAGAACCTGCCGGTGACCCCGGCCTCGGGCGGCCCCAGCCAGGTGCTGGGTGGTCTGGCGCATTTCAGCCGCAGCCAGGGCAACGCGGTGGTGACCCACTACAATATCCTGCCCACGATCGATCTTTATGCCGCAACGCAGGACCGCGACCTGGGCGCCGTCGCCACCGATGTGCAGAAGGTCATCGACGCCAACATGAAATATCTGCCGCGCGGCGCCACCGTCACCTTGCGCGGCCAGATCGAGACCATGAACACCGCTTTCTCCGGCTTGTTCTGGGGACTGCTGGCTGCCGTGATCCTGATCTACCTGCTGATCGTGGTGAACTTCCAATCCTGGACCGATCCGTTCGTCATCATCACGGCATTGCCTGCCGCGCTGGCGGGTATCGTCTGGCTGTTGTTCGTTACCGGCACGACCTTGTCGGTGCCGGCACTGACCGGCGCCATCATGTGCATGGGCGTGGCGACAGCAAACTCCATCCTGGTCATCAGCTTCGCGCGCGAGCGGCTCGCCGCGCATGGCGATGCGGTGCTGGCGGCGGTGGAAGCAGGCTTCACCCGCTTCCGTCCGGTCTGCATGACGGCGCTGGCCATGGTCATCGGCATGAGCCCGATGGCGCTGGGGCTGGGCGATGGCGGCGAACAGAATGCGCCGCTGGGCCGCGCCGTGATCGGCGGCCTGATCTTCGCCACCTGCGCCACGTTGATCTTCGTTCCCGTGGTCTTCAGCATCATTCACGGCCGGCGAGCCGCACATAACACGGAAAAAGGGGCCGCCGCTGCCCGCGCCGCGGTCCAATCTGGAGAGGCATATGCCTGATAAGAACCCCGACGCGGGGCCCGTCGAGACTGGCCAGCCCGCGCCGGACCTGCTGCGCCATACCATGCCGCCCGGCTTGAAGCGCTGGGGCCGGATTGCGCTGGTCGCGGCCATCGTCATCGCCGCCGTGGGGATCGGCTGGCGGCTGT